>JANQLN010000048.1 GCA_028280575.1 Clostridia bacterium | reverse complement strand
CTGGGAGCCAGCGGAATCACTTCTCTATAATGGAAAGATAAAAAACATCTGTTTCGGCGAAGCGTATGTAATAACAACGCGTAGCAAGTTGTTATGTATAGTGAATTAATATGATAAAAGAACTCGTTCAAATGTAATGAAAAACTGAAAGCGGACAATATATAACATGTCCGCACAAATTACATAAAATGTCCACACAAATAACATAAGTTAATAGAAACATCTGTCCCTTTTAATTCTTGTAATGGTTTTACAGCTGCTCAATATTACTTACTTGATTTGGTAGGTAGCTGTAGACTTTTCTATACTTATCTCCAAAGAATTATAACCGTATTTTTCAAGAATAATAATAACATCTTCTTTGGTAATTTTTGAGCTTGGTCCAATAATTATTTCAGAAATTATTCCTTTGTCAATAAGTTTGCTGAATGATAAATCACAATATCCAACAACTCGATTATTTCTTATATAAAAATCAATTGGATTTAGTATAAAATTATTAAATCTCATTGTTTTATTCAATAATTCACGTGGATATGAATTTTCATCATCTGTAGCTATGTATAAAAAAGGTGCATAAAAGATCCTTACTTCATCTTCTTCTTTAAAGGCTGGATTTTTTATAAAGCAACTACTCTTAGCAATAATTTCTGAAAAGACCTCGCCGAAAACTTCAATTTCTTCTATAAATAACTCATTGAATTCTGGAAGAATTATATCTTCGTTGTAATTAAAAAAACGTTTAAAATATTCCAAGGCGCATCCTGCTGCAAATTTTACTTCATCAATCTGCTTATCTTTATCATACAAAACATGTTCTATTGATACTTCACTATTCCTTTTATCAATATTATTAAGTAATTTGGAATTAAATCCTATAGCTACACCTGTACCATCACATGCATACGCTCTCCATTGACTCAATAAATCACCGTTTTGCGAAAAACAAGTTATGAAACTTGACTGCTCAACATACATGTTTAATTGTGAAAAGATGTATTCCATATGGCTATAGATTCCTTCCCAATAATAGAAATTTTCTTTTAACTTAATTTTGATTTTCTCTTCATTAAAAAATTCAACTAAAGCTTCTTCTATGATATTCAATACCCATTTGCGTTCCATAAAATCATTAGTTTTGCTTAAATCTGATAATCTTAAACTTTTACTAGATAATATAGCCATAAGTGTATCTAAGTTACAGTAGTGATACAGTTTTTTGCCCATTTTTCTCCCTTTCTATATACAAGGTATAATTTTTGCCTAACTTGTTTTTCTTCGCATGTAGATAAGAAACCATATTGGTTTCTTATCTACATATAATTAGTATAAAATTCCTTTTAAGTATTGTATATTTATACAATAAAATCGTCAAGCGGATTATTTATATAAAGAATTATTAGAAAAATTTGTCTATTTTTTGTCCAGACATAGACAAAATGCATAATTTTTACTAAATATAAATTATATATAAGATATACTTAAAACCTTTATATGCAAGCATAAAGAAGCGTAGACCAAAAACCGATAAATATGAATAATTTCTGCAAAATCAAACTTCTAATCCGCTGCATATCTAAAAAGTACAATTAAATAATAAATTTGATTTTTTGAAATGGTTGTATTTTTGGTTGTAATTCTGAAAAGTTGTACAACAAGTAATCCTTGGAAATGGCAGAGAGGGTGGGATTCGAACCCACGGAGGCTATTAACCTCATACGATTTCGAGTCGCACGCCTTCAACCGGACTCAGCCACCTCTCCGCATTGTAATAAACATTCTAACATATCATATAATTAAAAATCAATAGGCCAATTGCTGTTAATGAATAAATGTAAATTTTTTTTATATAGTGTATAATATATTTTAGAGGGGGATTATATAAATGAAGGTCAGTAATGAAATCAATTCCCTGGTACGTAAACTCAGGGATTTAAAGAAGCTTGAGAGGCATATCCGATTCGGCGACGACCAGAAAATATCGGCTAAAAGACTGGTATGGAATCGTTTTTTCAATACGGAAAATCAATTCGAAGAGAGTGTAAAGTACAATCTTTTCAAGCTTATGACTTTTTCACATAATGAGATGAGGGAAGCTTTCAGTGAGTATTTTGCGTGTGTATACTATGAATATTACAGGGAAAACGGTATTGTTTCGAAGGGTAATTACAATCCTGAGTTACTTGAAAAACTTGGGTTAAGTGCATTTGCTTCATTTGAAGATATAAAGAAAAAATTCAGGCTCCTTGCCATGCGGCACCATCCCGACCGGGGAGGTGATGCTGAAAGGTTTATTGATATAATGGAGGCATATGAGAATCTTAAAGAAAAATGAAATTATGCTTTGAATTATTCTAATTAAAGTATATAATATATTCGTTGTGTTGCTTATACTATAGATTTGAAAAAAAGTACTGGGAGAGATTAAAATTGAGAAAAGAAGAAAAGAAAAAAATGAACCTTGACATGAAGATATTTATAACAATTGCCACCCTGATAGCCATTGGTCTGACAATACTTATTGTTTACATGGCAAAACCTGACGATATAGCTTCCGTTGGTAAAAATAAAATTGATAATGATGAATTTAAGTTCTATTACACACAAGCTCTTCAACCATATATACAAAGTAGAACACAGCTTACGGAGGATATTATTTCTTACCTTAAACAGCTGGCATTGGAGCAGGCAGTCCAGATGGAGGTTCTTTTAAATGAAGCTAAAGAAAGCGGCTTTGAGGCAGATGAAAATGAAAGTAATGAGCAGTGGAATCTGCTTGAAGAAAGGATTAGGGAAAATGCTGATGAAAATGGAATCACGGCAGAAGAATTTAGCAAAAACTATTTTGGCGTAGGTTTGAAAAAAGCTGAAAAAATAATAAAGAATTCAATTATTGCCCAAAATTATTTTCAGGAAAAAAGCAAGGAAATTACTTTCAGTGAGGAGGACTTAATAAAGCTTTACGAGGAAAATAGAGGCATTTTTGACAATGCGGTTATAAGGCATATTTTATTTAAGGTTCCTGAAGATGCTGACGAAAGTGTTGTTGAGGAGAAAAAGAAGCTGGCTGATGATATACTTTTAAAGGTTAACAATGGTGAGGACTTTGCACAGCTTGCAAAAGAACACAGCGAGGATACGGGCTCAAAAGACAATGGAGGCATGTATGAAATACGGCGCAACGGACAAATGGTTAAAGAGTTTGAGGACTGGACCTTTTCACACGAGGCAGGAGATACCGGAATAGTCAAAACAGAAATCGGCTTTCATGTTATGAAGCTGGATAGTATTAATAACACATTTGAAGCTTTGAGGGATAATGTACAGGAAGCATATCAGATCGGTGAGTATCAGAAAATATTGAATGAGCTTATGCAAGCTCCCAAATATAAGCTGGAAATAAAACCGGGGTTTGAGAATTTTGAATAAAACCAAATTTTTTGTAAACTGTAAAGGTTTTAAATAAGGGGCTTCTATGTAAATCATAGGGCCCCTTATGGATGTAAAAATAAAAAAAGCCGTTGATTTGAATTTGATTTACCCGTATAATACTAATATAGAGGTATATACCACTATACAAATTAAATGGAGGTTCCAAGGTATGGCTTTTGAAAGATTTAAAACCAGGCTTGCCGTAGTTCCTGCTCTTGATAGGGACTACAGACCGGCTGTAATTGAGAATAGGGAATTTATCAGGTTTGTGAAAAATTCAGATAAGGTTGTTAATGTTAAAATTGCAATAGAACGGGGAGAAGGTTTAAATTCAACATTCATCACCCAGGTTTACGGCGGCGGTGATGAAGGTTTGAAAAAGGATAATCTTTTCTATATAGAACGCCTGTTAAAAACGCTTCTATGGATTAAGGGAGGCTGGAAGGTTGTAATAGGGGGACCTCGGTATATTGGTGAATATATAAAAAGCTTATATACGGTTGGGGGAGAGAAGGAATTTGATGCAAATTTTATGAGCAGGGTATATGAAAAACCTTTTACCGTTATCGCAACGGATTTTGAAAAAGTACCAGGCTCAAATGAAAAAACAAAGCCTGTCGGCAGGCATTTGGACGGCTGCAGGATTGGTTTTGATGCAGGCGGAAGCGACAGGAAGGTGTCTGCCGTAATTGATGGAAAAGCCGTTTACAGCGAAGAAATTGTCTGGCATCCCAAAATAAATGAAAATCCTGATTACCATTACAAAGAAATATTAAAGGCAATGAAAACGGCTGCTTCTCACATGCCCAGGGTGGATGCAATTGGCATAAGCAGTGCCGGAATATATATTAATAACCGTGTTATGGCTGCGTCCTTATTCATTAATGTGCCTGAAAAGCTTTTTGAGGAGAAGGTAAAAAACATGTTTTTGGATATTGCAGCTGAAATGGGAAATGCTCCGGTTCAAATTGCAAATGACGGGGATGTTACCGCCCTTGCCGGAGCAATGAGCCTTGAGGACAATTGTGTTCTGGGGATTGCAATGGGAACAAGCGAAGCCGCCGGATTTGTGGATGAAGCAGGCAATATTACCGGATGGCTCAATGAGCTTGCATTTGTTCCTGTGGATTATAATGCCCATGCCATGGTAGATGAATGGTCGGGAGACTTTGGGTGCGGGGTAAAATATTTTTCACAGGATTCTGTTATAAAGCTTGCACCAAAAGCAGGAATAGACCTTGATGAGTCTCTTACACCTGCCGGGAAGCTTAAAGCCGTGCAAAAATTACTTGAGGAAGGGCATGAAGGGGCTGGGGACATATTCAAAACCATAGGGACATATCTCGGCTATGCCATAGCGTACTATGCCGGGTTTTATGAAATAAGGAACCTGCTAATACTTGGACGTGTTACATCAGGCGAGGGTGGAGACCTTATAGTAAAAGGTGCCCGGAAAGTTCTTAGGGAAGTATTTCCTGAGCTTTGGGATAAAATCAATTTGCATATACCCGGTGAAAATGAGCGAAGAGTAGGACAGTCCATAGCTGCTGCAAGCCTGCCCGAAATTGTAAAGGAGTAAATATTTATGGAATACATAAAAGAATTTGCAGGGGATGTAACAAACAGGATAAAAAGGATGGTTTGAAATTTGTAGGGACCTGCTAAAAACAGGTCCCTATCTGACAAGGAAAATATTCACTTTTGACAAGCTAAAGGTCTTTAATTGGCGGTATTTAAATCCCTAAGAGGGGGTCTTTAAGGTAAATTTAACCTCTTACTTTTACCGTTTAAAGCCTTTATTAAAGCATTCCGTCTTCATTGGAACCATCTCCCTTGGTTTATTATAAAGCACTTTTATTATCCGATATATACTTACCCATATTTTTCACATGTAAACATAAAATTATATATTTTTTCTTAAATTCATAAAAAAATCTTTGAGGATAAATGAACACTCCTCTTCAAGAATACCTCCATATACTTCAACTTCATGATTAAAGCCTTTAATTGAGAAGAGATTGAACAAAGACCCGGCAGCTCCCGCTTTTAAATCCGTTGCCCCATAATACAGTTTTCCTATCCTTGATTGAATCATTGCACCGGCACACATGGGACAGGGTTCAAGGGTTACATAAAGGTCGCACTCATTAAGCCTCCAGGTACCCAATGCTTTGCATGCCTTTTTTATAGCAGAAATCTCTGCATGGCATATAGGGTCCTGTTTTAATTCCCTTTCATTAAAACCCGTTGATATTATCTCATTATTTTTTACAATTACTGCTCCAACAGGTGTTTCGTTTATATCATATGCCTTTTGTGCCTCCAATAAGGCCTGGCTCATAAAAAACTGGGGCGTACTGCTCATAGCTTGTCTCCTATTGAGCAAATTGCTTATAAAGTTCAATTTGCTGCTATTATAGAATGAACTGCAATTTTTATCTACTTAAATAATACCAGCAGGAAGTAAAAATCGCAAGAATGTTTTAAAGAATGTATTATTAGGGTATATTTTTATCAAAGGAGATGATTTTTTGAGTTTAATAAAAATATGGAAACCTGAAGTGTTCCAGGGAGGCCTGGACAAAAAAAAGTATTTTGAGGGATGGTATTTTAAACTGGTGGATTCATCCGGAGAAAACATTGTGGCTTTGATCCCTGGAATATCGCTAACCGGTGATAAAAAACAGTCCCATTGTTTTATTCAGGTCCTTGATTGGAAGATGCGAAAATCATATTATATAAAATACTCCCCCGATGCATTTGTTTATGCCGGGAACATTTTTCATATAAGTATTGAGGACAACACATTTAGTGGAAATGGCGTTGAGCTGAATATTGAGGACAATTCTTTGAAGCTCCGGGGCAGCGTAAGGCTATTGGATATGGTAAAATGGCCTGTTTCCTTTTTTTCTCCGGGTGCTATGGGGTGGTATAGGTTTGTACCGTTTATGGAGTGCTACCATGGCATTATCAGTACAAGCAGCAACTTAGAAGGATTTCTAAATTTAAACAGTAGACCGGTTGATTTTAAAAACGGGAAGGGTTATGTTGAAAAGGATTGGGGCAGGTCCTTTCCTCGGTGGTGGATATGGTTTCAATCAAATCATTTTGAAGACGACAGTGTATCAATAACAGGTTCGATTGCCAAGATTCCCTGGTTAAATAAAAGTTTTACAGGATTTATTATTGGAGTATTTATCAATGGCAAAATATTTAAGTTTTCCACATACACTAATGCACATATTAAATCTTTTATGGTTAACGGCAAAAATGTTAGTTTTACCGTTGAAGATAAAAAATACCAGTTAACTATAGATTTGCTGATGATTGATTCAGCAGCTTTGGCATCCCCAAAACATGGTGAAATGAGCGGAAGAATTGAGGAGAGTCTTTCTTCAACCATAAAATTTACATTATCGAAAACAAACAACGCAGTAATATATAGCGGAGTGGGAAAGAACTCAGGAATGGAAATGTCAGAAAATATTGATTTTTAAGGATCATATAGTTTTTTTAATGATATATGAAAAGGATGATTCAATCCTTAGCGTATGCCTTTTGAATTGAAAAAATCCTTGTATTTCATATCACTTTTCAATATATGGTCTTCTATCCAGTTTGCTACGAATTTAACAAGGTCAAGAGCAGTTTCATTTTGGGCGGAATCAATATCTTTTTTTTCAATCCTGTCAAGCTTTTTCATAAAAAAAAGGTGTTCAAAGCTGTGTTCTTCATAACCTTCAAAGTTATATCTTGTCATAAGCTTTTCTTCATACTTGAAATGATAATCGGTATAACTTCTGAGCTCGTCAAGGACCTCCATTATTTCATCATAGTGGTCGAAGCTATCTTTTAATGAAGCTATATCATAAATCCTGCCGCCCAATTCAAATAGCCTTTTGTGCTGTTTGTCAATTTCCTCTACATTTACACTGAATTCCGGTTTCCACTTAAACATAAAAATACCCCCATAACTTTTTTTTATACCTACCACAATAATAACACAAGCTAACAAGAAGCTAAGGCATATTGCTTTACAAAATTATTTTATTCTAAAAATCATATTGTTTAACAGCTTGATAACAGGAGACATATGACTGACTTTAAAAAAAGGATTATTGTATATCATTTGCTTTATAACGGGTATTTTCAAAAAGGAAGCCAGGTTATCGTAATCCTTATTTGTAAAGTTCTCTATAAAATTCCTATATTCCTTTAATGCTTTTACAGGTTTTGCAATATTTATTGCAAGCTTGTTGAAATCAAGGTTTTGTGCTATACATTTTCCTGCGGTTATACCGCTTATCACCGCATTATGCATGCCAAATCCCATAAAATTATCAGTAAAGCCGCCGCTGTTGCCAACAAAGTATATATTGTCCCTGGTTTTAAATTCAAAAACAGTTCCGCATGTATGGACGGAGTTTTTTTTCCTAAAAATTTTATAATCTATATTTTCCATTGAAAGAAATTTACTCCAGTAATAGTCAAGCTCACTTTGCTTTATCCCGTCAACAATTAGTGAAATATAAGCAAGTTTTTCATTAACCGGTACAAGGTACGCAAATGAATTTTTTGCGTACTTTTTGTTACACCAGTATATGATTGTATCTGTTTGAAATTCACCCGGAGCAAAGGCTGACGTGTAATATGCGGTGAATATATCCTCCCAATTGTTTAATTGCTTTGCTATATTACATACCCCTGTAGCAACAACTATATGGTCGTATTCGCCTTTTATATCATCTATTTTTACAGGTGTATTGAACAAAACAGGTAAGTTTAGGAGCCTTCCCAATTGTTTACCTATGCTATCCGGATCCCAGATACCTCTTGCTGCAATGTGTCCTAATGAGCCCTTGATTTTAAAATGATTATTAGCAGTATTTATAATTATTTTTTTGAGTTTATACCTATAGTCCAATTCCAAATTGTTTTTCCTGGACAGGCTTTTAAAAATATTGCCATATATGTTGTTAAAAATTTTTAAGCTTACACACATATCGCATTTAACGTCTCCAAAGTCCGGAAGCTTTTCATATATTGTAGGATTTATTCCATGTTTTTTAAGTTCAATCGCACAGGATAAACCTGACATACCTGCACCAATTATTGCCACTTTCATATACTATACTCCATTTTTAAAAGTCTTATTTATTATATACAAATAGATATTTATTATACAAATAAGTGTGAATGATAGAAATAATTGGATAAAAAAACATACATAATGGTAATAGTGCCTTACGGGGACAAAGATAGTGAATATTTTTGCTGCATCTATATCCCTGCGCTCTGAATAACCAAACCATAGGGAATGTCACTTTTAGTCGTATTATATTTAAACATAAAAAAAGACAAACCCACTTTTAACTATATTAAAAAAACAGATTTGTCTATTCTGGTGCGCCTGAAGGGATTCGAACCCCTGGCACCCAGTTTAGGAAACTGGTGCTCTATCCTACTGAGCTACAGGCGCTTATATCGGCAAAATACATTCTACTATTAATTTATACCTTTGTCAACCGTTCGAAATTTGAGATTTCCCATTTTTTTAGCTATTATCCTTGATTTTTTAGTGTAAGTATCCGATATATAAATAGGGTATTATGTAAAAGCCGCCTTAAAAAGGCGGAAGCATTTTTCAAAGGCAGATAGGGAATGATTACAGGATGGATAAAAGATATATATATGTGCTTTTTTTATTAGTACTGCAAATATTGACTGCAAATATTGTATCGGCACAGCCCGGCTCTAAACTGAGCTTAACTGTCAGGTCCAAATATCATGTAAGGCTTGAGTGGGAAGACAATATGGACAACGAGCAAAATTACAAGGTTGAAAGAAGGCTGGGAGGCGGAAGTTATTCTACCATAGCAACTGTTAATGCAAATACTGAACATTACAATGTTTACGGTATTTCTCCCAGGTATATCTATACATTTAGAATCAAGGCCGTAGACTCTTCCGGGAGTACTTTTATATATACCGATGAGGTAACTGTAAACACAGAGGAACTGGCATACCTGGAAAATATAAAATTGACAGCCGTATCATCTTCCCAGGTTGATGTTGAAGTAGTCTATCCGGAGGCTGTCAATCATGCGACTATAGTAGAAAGAAGGCAAAACGGCGAAAGCACTTGGGAGCAGGCGGCGCATCTGCTTGACGGAGATACTTCTTTCAGGGACAAAGGCCTTAAGGAAGATACGCTGTATTATTACAGGGCAAAGGCAATTTTTAGCTCAGATATTCAATCATCATACTATCCATCCATATATGGAACACCTGTTTATACACTGATTACCGCACCTGGAAATCTTTACGGATACCCTATGTCCGATACTATGATATACCTTACTTGGGATGACAACTCAGATGAAACCAATTTTGTTATTGAAAGAAAAGAAAATGACGGTGAATACAAGCAATTAGCAATAACAGGTAAAAATGTAGAATGGTGGTATGACGACTCTCTTACGGAAGGGCATGTTTATATTTATAGGGTAAAGGCCATAGATGGACAGAGTACATCTGCTTACAGCGATGAACTCAAAATACACATGGAATATGTTAATCCTGCGGAGAATTTAAAAGCCAACAGCTTAGGCGGTACATCCATTGAGCTGTCATGGGTGGATAATAAAAACCTTGAAGGCAATTTTGAATTATGGAGAAAAGGCAGCAATGAAAAAGAGTGGAAGCTGGCAGCTGTTTTACCGCGAAATGCCAGAGTATTCAGGGACGAAGATTTGGAATCGGGAAGCTACATGTATAAAATCAGGGTTTTTGTGGAATATAAAAATGCCTATTCGGCTTTTTCCGAAGCAGTCAAGGCATATATTGCCAGCTATAAACCTCCTCAAAAAATTAACTACAGCGTTTTAACCGATAAGAAAATTAAATTGACATGGAATCATGGTGCCTATACCAGAAGCGGCTATAAAATAGAAAGAAGGACAGATGACGGGGCCTGGATTACGATAGGAGCGGTATCACCCGGCCTGTCATACTATCATGACAGCACTATTTCTCCATATACAAAATACTACTACAGAATCAAGGTTTACAGCAGCAGCATGAATTTATTTGCATACAGCGAAGAAATAGAAGTCCACACAGGTATTCCCCGGGCTCCTGAATATTTAAAAGCCAGGGCATTATCCCCAGGAAAGGTAAGCTTATATTGGGATGATAAGTCCGATAACGAGGATGGTTTTATTCTAGAGAGGAAAAAAGAAAGGGGAAACTATTTTAAGATTGCCGGTTTAGCTTCTGATTCTGAAGCTTATACGGATCTTGAGGCCGGCGGCGGTACACTATATGCATACAGGATTCGTGCATTCAACAAGACAGGATTTAGCAAATGGTCAAATTCAGTATATTTAAATACACCCCGGCCTATAGGCTTTGATGATGTGGGAAAGGAACATGAAGCCCATGATGCTGTTGAAGTCCTTGCAGGCATGGGGGTTGTAAAAGGAAGTGAGAGCGGGAAATTCATGCCCGACAGAGATATAAGCAGAGCAGAATTTATATGTTTTGTTGTGAGGGCGTTTAAAATAGAAGAATATCCAATAGGTTCGTTCAATGACGTTACATATGGATACTGGTATTACAATGAAATAATATCTGCTGCCAATGCCGGTATTATAACAGGTGATGAAAACGACATGTTCAGGCCTGATGAAAACCTTAAAAAAGAAGATATGGCAGTAATAATATGCAGAGTATTACAGCTAGTAGGCCAACCTCTTGGTTATACGGAATTAGAGATACTTGATTCAGTAAAGGACAGCAGGGAAATATCCCCGTATGCAAGGCAAAGCATTGCCCAGCTTATTGGCGGAAACCTTATTGATGCTGATGAATATAACAAATTAAATCCTAAAAAGGGCATAAGCAGAGCTAAGGCAGTAATATTGATTTACAGGCTTTTGATTAAGTGAAACTGCTCCGGATAGGATGTTAAAAGCTTTAAAAAAGGATAAAAATGCATTTGAAATGCCACTTAAAAAAGCTGGATTTTTTTTTGAGAATTATGGAAAAAACAATTTATTATGTATATAATAATAACAATCTATATTTTATTTGGAGGTTGCTATGGAAAATAATAACAATGTTTTGCCTAAGAGGGAAGAAATAGACAGTACTTATAAATGGAGGCTCGAAGATATATATAATGATAATGAGCTGTGGGAAGAGGATTATGCCAAAATTAAAAAGTTGATGGCTCAAATATCAGGATATAAAGGAAAGCTTTCTGACGGTGCGGATGTTTTATTGGATTTCTTTAGGGATTTTGAAGAGCTTGTTTCGCTTAATGAAAAGCTTTTTGTTTATGCAAGGATGAGAAGGGATGAGGATAACGCCAACCCTGTATACCAGGCTATGACAGACAGGGCAATGATGCTTTCCACTCAGGTTTATGCAGCCGTGTCATTTATGGTGCCCGAAATAACCAAGATGGATGAACATACTCATAACGGCTATCTTGAAATGGATAAATTAAAAATATTTACTCAATATTTTAAGGAAATAAGAAGACGCGCAAACCATATTCTTTCCGAAAGAGAAGAAGAAATACTTGCCCTGTCGTCGGAAATAGGTAACACATCTTCAGATATATTCACCATGTTCAATAATGCAGATATAAAATTTCCGACTATAAAAGATGAGGACGGAGAAAATATAGAGCTGACGAAGGGCAGATACAAAAAGCTGCTTGAGAGTGTTGACAGGAGAGTTAGAAAGGATGCCTTCCACGGGTTGTACAGTTCATATTATTCCATGAAAAACTCTGTTGCCTCCATGCTTTCCGCAAACGTAAAACGCAACAGGTTTTATTCATCCTTAAGAAAGTATAATTCTTCACTTGAAGCCTCTTTAGATGAGGATAATATTACCATATCAGTGTATGACAATCTTATAAATACCATTAGTAACAAACTTGATTTGATGTACAGGTATCTTGAATTGAGAAAAAGGGCTTTAAAGCTGGACAGCCTGCATATGTACGATGTTTATGTACCAATTGTGGATAAGCCTGTTGATAATATACCTTATGAAAAAGCTGCAAGTATGGTAAAAGAGGGGTTAAACCCGCTTGGAAATACATATGCCAAAGACCTGGAGAAAGCATTTTCAAACGGATGGATTGACGTTTGTGAAAACAGGGGGAAGACAAGCGGTGCATACTCATGGGGGTCGTATCTTACACATCCTTATGTTTTGCTTAATTATCAGGAAACTGTTGACGATGTATTTACGCTGGCCCATGAAATGGGTCATGCCATGCATTCCTATTATACTAATGCTGCCCAGCCGTTCATATATTCAGAGTACAAAATATTTGTTGCGGAGGTTGCTTCTACGGTTAACGAATCACTGCTTGTACGACACATGATAGATAATTCGGAGGATATAAAATTCAAGGCATATCTTTTGAACCATTATCTTGAATCGTTCAGAGGAACTGTTTTCAGGCAGACAATGTTTGCAGAATTTGAAAAGATAATACACGGGAAGGAATCGGACGGAGAAGCATTGACGTCAGAGCTTTTATGCTCTGTGTATAAGGATTTGAACAGGAAATACTTTGGACAGGGTGTAGTAATTGATGATGACATTGAAATTGAATGGGCGAGAATACCCCATTTTTACAATAGTTTTTATGTATACAAATATGCTACCGGGTTTTCTGCGGCTGCCTCATTGTCAGAGCAAATACTAAATGGCAGCAGCGGGGCTGTTGACCGGTATCTCAATTTTCTTAGCAGCGGAAGCTCTTCCTGTCCCCTGGAGCTGCTCAAGAAGGCGGGCGTTGATTTGACAGATCCGAAACCAATATTGGATGCGTTAAATGTATTTGAAGAAACACTGGATGAGCTGGAAAACTATATATAAATACGGATTTATTGCTATCTGAAAATGGAGGGTGTATATGAAGGATATTAGAATGAATAAATTGGCGAAAAACCTGATTGGTTATTCCACCAGGTTGGAAAAAGGTGAAAGGATACTTATTGAAGGTGTAGGAGTTGATTGCATTCCACTGGTTAAAGAGCTTGTAAATGAAGCTTATGAAGCAGGAGGAATCCCTTTTGTAACTCTTAAGAACAATGAAATTACGAGATTGATATTAAATGAAAGCACCGTTGAGCAGCTCAATGACATGGCACAATGGGAGCTTGCCAGGATGAAAAGGATGGATGCATATATAGGTATAAGAGCTTCGTCCAATGTAAGCGAATTGGGTTCTGTCGGGGGAGAAAAAATGAATGCTTATATGGAACATTTCAGTACCCCCGTACATTTTGAGGAAAGAGTCAAAAACACCAAATGGTGTGTACTTAGATATCCCAACCATTCAATGGCACAGCTTGCCGACATGGCAACGGAGATGTTTGAAGATATGTATTTTAATGTTTGTAACCTTGATTATTCAAAAATGTCGAAAGCTATGGACAATCTGGTAGAATACATTGAGAAGACGGACAGGGTTAGAATAATCGGGAAGGGAACAGATATTTGTTTTTCAATAAAGGGGCTTCCTGCAGTTAAATGTGACGGGGAGAGGAATATACCTGACGGAGAGGTATATACGGCACCGGTAAGAGATTCCGTTAATGGTGTATTGGCATATAATGCGCCTGCTGTATATCAAGGGGTTACCTTTGAAAATATCAGGTTTGAATTTAAAGATGGTAAAATTATTGATGCGTCAGCAAATAATACTGAAAGAATAAACAAGATACTGGATACGGACGAAGGGGCAAGATATATAGGAGAATTTTCTTTTGGGTTAAACCCGTACATAGAAACACCTATGAAGGATACCTTATTTGATGAAAAAATCAAGGGAAGCATTCATTTTACACCTGGCAGGGCCTATGATGAATGTGACAACGGCAACAGGTCGGCCATCCATTGGGACCTTGTTTATATCCAAAGACCTGAGTACGGAGGAGGAGAAATCTGGTTTGACGACAGGCTGATACGCAAGGACGGGCTTTTTGTTGTGGAAGAGCTAAGGTGCCTTAACCCTGAAAATCTCAGATGAAAAAACCAGAATTTACTTGTGGATTACTTTGCAAATAGAAGTGTAATTTTACATGTTACACTAGGTGGCTATGTCAAAGTATTTCGTGCGGAGATAAAAATGTATGAAGATATAAAGAAATATGTTGAAAAGTTTTTTATAGACGGGGATAGGTTTGCTACCGACAGCCATCCCAGATTTCCTTTCCGGGACAGATACAAGCATATTTTGAGAGTATATAAATGGGCTCTTAGAATTAATGAGCGAGAGAAAGGGGATAGGGATGTGGTAGCAATTTCCGCATTGTTTCATGATGTTGGCAAGAGCCGGAAGGATAAAAGGCCCCATGCTTTGGTAAGTGCGGATATCTGTGCCGCTTACCTTGAGGAACGGGGATATTCTAAAAGCAAGAGTAAAAAAATTATACATGCGGTAAAAGTACACTCCAGTAAAAACAATCCTGATTTAAAGCTCAGTTTGGAAGATAAAATACTAATGGATGCGGATCTTCTGGATGAGGCCGGAGCTATTTCGGTGATATGGGATAGTATGGCCGTAGCATTTGAGCCTGAACCCACATATGAAAAGGTATACGAACGTCACAAAATATATTTTGAAGAACTTGCAGACTCTATTAAATATTTAAAAACGCGTTATGGTAAAAAGCTTTACAAGGAAAGAATAGATTTTGTAGAGCAATTTATGAAAAATCTGGCTTATGAGCTTGGTTTTGATTAAAAAAAAGGGTTAGCCTGTAAGATGTGTTGGCTAACCCATGTAAAGGGGGTCAAAATGTATTTTGTGAGGTCATTTATATTATTGACCAGCAAATGAATTTTATTCACTTTTTTGAAAAAAATTTGACTTTTTTTTAAATGCCTATATTGAACTATAAGGTGAAAAGAATTTTAAGAATGGAAAAATTAAATTGTTGCCGTTAAAAACTCAGGTGATTTCTTCTCCGTAGAATTCAAATGGGTTTTTATCCCAGGGTGGAAGCGTAATAATAAATTTTGTACCTTTGCCTTCAACACTGGCAATTTCTATTTTTCCTCCGTGTTTTTCAACTATTTCCTTACTTATGGCAAGACCCAGCCCATTTCCCCCGATATTTCTAGCCCGTGCTTTATCTATTCTATAAAAAGGTTCAAATACCATTTTAAGATTATCAGCAGATATACCAACTCCGTTATCCGTTATTGCCAGTTCAATTTTACCATGCCTGGTATCCCTCATATTTATATATATTCTATCTCCCTGAGAATACTTAATGGCATTATCTATAATGTTTACCAGCACCTGCTTTATACGCACAGGATCAGCAATTATAACAGCGGTATCCATAAGACTGCATTTTATCGAAATGCCAAACTTTTGAGCTTTGAGAGACATCTGGCCTGCGATATCTCTAATCAGCCCTGCCAAATCCGTTTTTTTGGGCTTGAGAGAAAATTCTAGCTGTTTCATTGTAGACAGTTCAACCAGGTCGTTTACCAACCGGGTCAGCCTTTCACTTGCACTTTCAAGATAATTGACGGACATATCAAATATTTCATCGCTGGTATTTTTTTTCAAAAGTTCAACATAGCCTTGAATTGTCGTTAAAGGAGTTTTCAATTCATGTGAAACATTAGACATAAATATTTTTTGTTTTTCCTCTAAAACCCTGAGTTCAGTTATATCATTCAGTATAATTACAACACCCATCCCAATGCTTTTAACACTATCCAGCGGTGTAGCACAAACCATTAGATGATGATTGTTATTTTTGAGCTCTCTTGTAATCCTGCTGCCTTTTTTCAATACTTTTTCAGCGAGAGCCTTAAGCTCAACTGTCATCTTTTTGTCCATAAGTGAAAGGGCCCTGGAATTTACGGCTATAATCTTGCTTCTGGAGTTTAATGCGACAACTCCTTCTCCCATGCTTTCTAAAACAGTGTTCAGCTTATGTCTTTCAAAATCTATTATATTAATCCTTTTTTCGATTTCCCTGGACATTGTATTAAAATCAGATGCCAATTTACCTATTTCATCATTGGAACGAATATTTATACGGGTATTATATTCACCGTGGGCAATTTTTTTAACCGACCGCTGAAGGTGTAATATGGGTTTTGAAAAATTGATTGACAGCGGTATACTGGCCAAAAGATTAAACAATAATCCTATGGCTAACGAAAATGCAAAAACTGCTTTGCTGCCGAAGGAAGTATGGTTGCTAAGCTGTATGAAGACAAACGTAATACACAGTACGGTCGGTATGAGCAGGCACAGGTTGAGAAGTATTATTTTTTGGAAAACCTTTAGCTTCATAAAATCCCCCATTTATTTTAATTTTACATTATTTTTGATAATAAATCCACAATAATATTTTGCAAATACTTGCATTGCTTAGGTTTGAAAGATATACTTAAGAAAAGGGAAAAGCATGGAATAAGAATAAATCTATTTTTGTAAATGGATATTTTTTAATGAATAAGGAATTTGTGTTTAGCAGATTGCTCAAGCAGGAGGTAAAAATATTGAAAAAGGATAGATACGGATTTGAGGATTTGCTTGAAATAATGCGTATTTTAAGAAGTGAAAAAGGCTGCCCCTGGGACAGGGAACAGGATCATGAAAGCCTGAAGAAATATTTGATAGAAGAATGTTATGAAGTCCTTGAAGCAATAGATTTAAAAAACAGTGATAAACTGTGTGAGGAGCTTGGAGACCTTTTTTTGCAGGCAATATTTCATTCCCAGATAGCTGATGAGAATAAGGATTTTAATATATATGATGTTGTAGACGGTATAAGTAAGAAGCTGGTAAGCAGGCATGTGCATGTATTTGGTAGTGACAGGGCAGAAACTGCCGATGATGTTGTGGATAAATGGGAAGCAATTAAAAAGGAGGAAAAGGGCTTTGATAAGCATTCGGGTATGCTAAAGGATGTTCCGCCCAACCTGCCTGCGCTAATGAGAAGCTATAAAGTCCAGCAAAAAGCTTCACAGGTTGGTTTCGACTGGGATAATATTGAGGATGTTTTTAAAAAAGTCCATGAAGAACTTGATGAGCTTAAAGAAGTATACTTGAGTAAAAATGTGGAAAGAATAAAGGATGAGCTGGGAGATTTACTTTTTTCGGTAGTAAATATTTCACGTTTTTTAAAGGTGCAGCCTGAAATTGCTTTGACAGGAACGGTTAATAAATTTATCAGAAGGTTTGAATATGTTGAAAAAAAAGCAGGTGAAAATAACAGGGAATTAACTGATATGAGCCTTGATGATATGGATGTATTTTGGGAAGAATCAAAAAAGCATTTATAAAGGGTGGAACGTTGGTTTATAAAACTGACGATTTAAATAAAGGAGGGAATTTGTATGAACAAATCGGAACTTATTGCAAAAATGTCTGAAAAGGCCGAACTGTCAAAAAAGGATACCGAACAGGCGCTTAATGCATTTGTTGGCAGTGTTGAAGAGGCATTGGAAGATGGAGACAAAGTACAGCTTGTAGGCTTTGGCACATTTGAAGTCAGACATAGAGCAGCCAGAAAAGGTAAGAACCCGCAAACAGGTGAAGAAATTACTATTAAAGCTGCGGATGTTCCTGTATTTAAAGCAGGTAAGTCGTTAAAAGAAAAGGTAAAATAGGAAAGCTACACATAGTTGCAGGGGCCATGGGCCCCTGTTGTCTAATATATGAGGGGGGGAAGGCTTGAGAATAGACAAGTATCTTAAAAATTCAAGGTTAATTAAAAGGAGAACAATAGCCAATGCGGCGTGTTCCCAGGGAAGAGTAAAGGTTAATGAGAAAATCGCAAAGCCCGGTACGGAAGTTAAAGCCGGTGACATAGTAGAGATACGATTCGGCAACAGCATATCAAAGGTTGAAATATTATCCTTAAAGGAGCATGTAAAAAAGGATGATTCCAGGCAAATGTATAAATTATTATCATGATAGTATTCTATAAAATATGACTTTTGAAATTTAAATGTAATCTTTTCAAAAGTCATATTATAAAAATTAAAGACTCTCATATTAATCCTATAAGTAGCAAATTGCTTTACAAAAGTTTTTGCTGTAATACCAAAGGGGTTATTTTTTTATTTGTACATGCATATCTATTAATATGTAAACGTAAAATTCCATACACAATATAGGCTTTTAGCAGAATCTTTGCAAAGCCAGATTGTAAGAATTGAACACGTTTCATAGAAGGTCTTTTGGACAAAGGGAATATGGATAAATGATCGGAAGCCAAAAAAGGGGTGTAAATTATGCTGGATGAAAAAAAGATTTCAAAACCAAAAGTGCAAAATTTGATTTTGGAAAACAGGGAAAAGCTTAGTATTACAGGTGTAATTGATGTTGAAAGCTTCAATGACGAATGTGTAGTTATAGAAACTGAGCTTGGTTTGTTAATTGTCAGGGGAGATGATCTTCACATTAATAAATTGAATCTGGACAGTTCTGAACTTGATATCGAAGGTGATATTGTAAGCTGTGAGTATAATGATAGAGAAAGCTCAAACAGGAATTCAAGTTTTTTCAGCAGAATGTTTAGATAAAGGATGTGTTTTTAATGCCTGTTTCAGTTTCCAACCAGGCTTATGTTTTTCTATGGTCAATAGGGAGTGGGATTGCCGTAGCATTCTTGTATGACCTTTTCAGGATAAGAAGAAAAACGGTAAAAAGCCATGATTTGCTTGTATATGTAGAGGATATTTTATACTGGATCATTGTTGCTGTTATAATGTTTCTCACCATATATATAAGCAATGAAGGTGAAATCAGGGGATTTTTGTTCATAGGCGCATTAATCGGAGTAGCTTTATATATTGTCCTATTAAGTAAAATCATTATGACCGCCTTTCTTGCCGTTCTCAAAGGGTTAGGCAAAGCAATATATATAATCTATTCGATACTTATATACCCTTTTAAAATTACTGCCGGAATTTTGTCATATCCTTTAAAATATTTTTCATCGTTAGTGAAAAAGGTATGGAAAGCTATAAAAATAAAGACTAAAGCTGGTTTGGTAAAAGCTGCAATATACAGGAAAACATTTAAAAACTCCAGAAAAAAACTTAAAAAGAAGCAGGAATTAATGTTTTAGCATAGAATAATAAAGTATAAGGTAGTTTTGTTTAAAATTAAATATGAATAACGGAAATCTTTGATTATGCATTTTTAATCACGGTTTTCGGTTATAAGGGGTAATTCACAAATGACAAAATCCAAGGGGTCTAAAATATGGTTCATTTTGTTTATGTGTTTTTTGTTGTACTTTGCAGTAACTTTTATAAACCAGCAAAGACTATTCTACGCCAGGCAGAATGAGCTTGATGAGCTGAATGAAAAAATAGCGCAGGAGGAAAAAACCAGTCGGGAGCTTAAGGAATTAATGCAGATTGTAGGCTCGGATGAGTATGTTGAAAAAATAGCCAGGGAAGAATTGGGACTAATTAAGGAAAACGAACGTATATTTATTGATATAAATGATTGAAGATTGGTTTTACAAAAAAGACGAAAAAGAGTATTTAGTTATAATAGAGCATACAAAATTTAGTAGTATAAATAATAAGTATATACAACATTTAGTGTGCTCCTTACTTGAAACAGATACAAGCGAATTGCTTGAGAAATAATATTTCTTGACTGTAAATACGTTTATGCTATATAATCAGCTTATTACAGGACAAAGAGCTTAATGGTTGAAAAACCATGAGCTTTAAGTAATTTAATTATTTAAGGAGGATGTTTTTGTTTTATGCCCCTGGAAATTGGTAAGGTTGTTGAAGGTAAAGTGTCAGGTATTACGAAATTCGGTGCTTTTGTGGAGCTTCCCGAAGGTAATAAGGGCTTGGTACACATCTCGGAGATATCCAGCGAATACGTTAAGGATATCAGTGATCATCTGGAGGAAAACCAAAAAGTAAAAGTAAAAATCCTATCTATGGATGATAAGGGCAGGATAAGTTTGTCTATAAGAAAAGCTGAAGGCAAACCCCGTTTTACCAAAAGGCCGCCTGCAGAAATTGATTGGAGTAAAAAGGATACTGATTTAGCCATGTCCTTTGAAGATAAACTGTCAAAATTTATGAAGGACAGTGATGAAAAGCTTTTGGACCTCAAAAAGAGCTTTGATTCAAAAAGAGGAGGCAGGGGATACAGCAGAAAGCATGCTTGATAAAAAATAATTGGCAAGTAGTGTGTTAATACCGTATCAGGATTCTAGGGGAACGATTTATGGTAATTGTTCCTTGTATATTATTTTACGAACCCGCCTTTAAAGCTTGAATGCGTATTTTTTGTAATGATACATGAAAAAACAATTTAAATATCCATATACTTGTCTTTTCCTAGAAATTTACAGGAGAAATTCAAACAGATTTTTATTGACAGAGCAATATGAATATATTATAATAGGTAAAGTCGCCATAGAGCTATATTCGCCGGAGTGGCGGAATTGGCAGACGCACAGGACTTAAAATCCTGCGGGACTAAAATCCCGTACCGGTTCGATTCCGGTCTCCGGCACCATAATATAATAATATCGCGGGGTGGAGCAGTACGGTAGCTCGTCGGGCTCATAACCCGAAGGTCGGGGGTTCAAATCCCTCCCCCGCAACCACTAAAATAGCGGCTTCCAAGGAATTAACTTGGAAGCCGTTTTTATGTTTTGGACACATTTATTTTGAACTTACCCTAATCGTACAAATATTATAAACATGAATTACGGTTACTTTATATATCTCCCATTAGCTGTTGTAGCGTTTAAACAGCTTTTTTGCTTGCAGAGATGATGTATGGAACATTCATGAGTAAAAATGAGTTTAATAATGCTATAGCAGCATTACTTAAAATCAAATTTGGGGATGTGAGGAAAATGAAACCTAATAAAAGATTTCTTGTGGCTATTGACGATGGTCATGGTATGGACACCGCAGGGAAACGTACGCCAAAATTTAAAGATGGAAGATTTATGTATGAAAATGAGTTTAATAGAGCAGTAGCCGAATTACTTAAAATCAAGCTTGAAGAATATGGAGTTGAAACTATAATGGCGGCACTTGGTGATGAAGATATATCCTTAAAACAGCGTACGGTTACGGCCAATGAGGCTAAAGCAGATTTGTTTGTATCCATCCACGCAAATGCCTATAAGGGTGTATGGGGCAATCATGGAGGTATAGAAACTTTTCATTACTATGGATCGGTGAAAGGAAAAAAAGCTGCTCAAATAATCCATAAGCACTTAATTCAGGGTACACAGTTAAGGGACAGGGGGATAAAGGAAGCAGGATTTTATGTGCTTAAATACACACGGATGCCTGCTATACTGGTTGAATGCGGCTTCATGGACAGCGTAACAGATGCTAAATTACTTTTGACAGGAGCATACAGGGAAGAATGCGCAAGTGAAATATGCAGTGGTATAAGTGAATATTTTGACATTGAAAATCAGGTTGATTGGAAAGAGAAATACAGTGCTCTTATGAAAAGATTAAAGGAGCTGGTAAAATGAATGGATTTTTGACCTGGGAATACCTGGGCACTTTTGCGGGAGCAGTAGCCATAACGACAATATTGGTACAGTTTTTTAAGCTGCAGGCGGACAAGGTATGGAAGATACCTACAAGGTACATAGTGTATTTGATATCTGTAATAATACTATTTGCATATCAGATATTCAACGGCAGCCTTGAGCTTGAAAATATAGTGTTGACGCTGCTGAATGCCGTTGTGGTGTCTATGGCCTCTATGGGATTGTTTGATAACATTAAGAAAGAATTAGCTAAGTAAATTCATTTGGTCCCTGTTTTATGGCAGGGACCATTTTTATTTTTACTGTTTTAAATCAACTAAATATTATAGAAATACTTTTTAAAATTTGCCGTCAATAATATATCAAATTCTTAACATGCATAACAATTTTTGCTCAAGAATTTATTACCTTTTACATTTTTGGATTTCCTGCATATAATAATATATACGAACATTTGTTCTTTAAAGTTGGGAGGCCGGAAATGGGAAGAGTAATACTGCACAGCGACTTGAATAGCTTCTACGCTTCGGTGGAGTGCCTTTACAGACCTGAGTTGAAGAAAAAGCCTGTGGTTGTATGCGGTAAACAATCTACACGGCACGGTATCATTTTAGCCAAAAATGAGATAGCAAAGAGATTTGGAGTTAGAACCGGTGAGGCTATCTGGGAGGCTCAAAGCAAATGTCCAAACCTGGTTTTGCTGCCTCCCAATTATTCACGGTATTTGAGGTTTTCGGAGCTGGCTATGTCTGTTTACAGGAATTACACCGACAAAATAGAAAGCTTTGGCATTGATGAATGCTGGATGGATATAACGGAAAGCACCAGGCTTTTTGGAAATGGAGAGTCATTAGCCCATAAAATAAAAGAAAAGATTAAAAACGAACTGGGAATTACTGTATCTGTAGGTGTAAGCTATAATAAAATATTTGCTAAATTGGGTTCTGATTTAAAAAAACCGGACGAAGTTACTGTTATTAACCGGGATAATTTTAAGGATACCGTGTGGCCCCTTCCTGTAAATGAGCTTTTATACGTAGGCCCGGCTACAAAAAGAAAGCTTAACAGGATAGGTATATTTACCATAGGAGACCTTGCCAATACACACATGGCATTCCTTGTAAAATTATTGGGCAAGTGGGGTGAGACTATTTGGGCTTTTGCAAACGGTTATGATGCTACTCCGGTAAACAAGACGGACCATGATGGGATAATAAAGAGTATTGGTAATTCTCTTACTGCCCCGAGAGATTTAACATGTGACGAGGATGTAAAAATGTTGATTTATGTCCTGTCGGAAAGTGTTGGAAAGCGGCTTAGAAAACACAATCTGAAAGGGAAAACCGTACAAATTTCAATAAAGGCAAACGACTTGAGCCTTATTGAAAGACAGGCAGGTTTTGATGATTATACATATACATCCTCGCTTATTGCGGAAAAGGCATTTAAAATATTTACCCGGAACTGGGACTGGTCAAAAAACATAAGACTGCTGGGAGTAAGGGCTGCAAATCTGGTAACAGCAAACGAGTATGTACAGCTCTCCCTTTTCTCCGACGGCAGAAAGGCAAAAAGGGAACTTCTGGACAGGAGTATTGACAGTATACGTTCCCGATTTGGCCACTATTCGGTGCAAAGAGCACTGCTGCTGAGGAAAAAAAGGGAAAACGGTCTTAATATCAATCCTGTAGAAGACCATGTCATACACCCTATATCATTTTTCAAGGGACACATTTAAAAAAAGGAGTGGTAATGTGGATGAGAAAAGCATATGTGGAAGTATTGGTCAGGTACACAAGGGAAGGCCAAAAAATTCCCATTCTTATAATATGGGAAGACGGAAGAAAATTTAGTGTGGACAGGGTACTGGATATACGGCGGGCCGCCTCTTTAAAAGCCGGAGGCCAGGGCATACGCTACAGGTGCCGTATTTGTTCAAAGGAAACCTTCCTGTGGTTTGAAGAGGGCAAGTGGTTTGTGGAAGCATTATAATGAACTGTCATATAATGCAGCTTAATTTAAAATGGTGCGCAATAAAGTTGTTTCAACAGGAACAAATATATATATCTTTTGCGTATATATAAGTATGGGCATATTATATTTGTTTAGTACTATAGTGGAAAATTATATTATTAATGTTATAAAATAACAATAAAAATATACCGGCTGTTTTCTAAAGCTCTACAAGGTTTTTTCGCTGTAGTATTAGTTGGAGGTTATAAAATGAGGTGGAAAACTTACACCCGCAAAAGTTTTGACAAAGCTGCTGCGGGGTTTGAAAGAGATGGCTTTAAAATTATAGAAAAAATTGAAAAATTTAATAGAACAGGAATAGTGGCCGA
The DNA here is from genome assembly GCA_028280575.1 of Clostridia bacterium. Taxonomy (GTDB): domain Bacteria; phylum Bacillota; class Clostridia; order Acetivibrionales; family STF1-152; genus JANQLN01. The sequence goes on along the minus strand of JANQLN010000048.1, from coordinate 105,117 downwards.
ACATAAAACAGCTTTTAATTATGATACAAAAAAGAAAAAAAGGGCATATTATCTTGAGGGCACAAGTTATCAGATGGGATATTTAATGGGACTTATGGCAGAGAAGGAAATTTCACGGATGACAAACGATTTTATTCGAAAGGTAATACCGGATTTTGTCAATAGCGGCTCCCAAAGGGGGATTATAGAGGATTCCCTTTTATCCTTGGTAGATGGTCTTTTTAAAGATACTTTTAATGAGCTTCCCTATGAAATACGGGAGGAATTACACGGTATACATGAAGGCTGCAAGGAAGCTGATCCCGAAACCAGGGTGGATATGAAAAGGCTCTATGTCTTAAATAGCGGAATTGATATACTGTGTTCCATAGTGTATTCCGGGGATTTATTATTTAAAAGCAGAAAGGGCTTGAAACCCCAAAATTTCAAAGTACCAATCCTTTGTAATGGTTTTTCCGTATTTGGGTCGTCGGCAGGCAGGGGTCATTATTTCGGAAGAGATTTTATGTTTCCTACTGCAGGTGTATTCCAGGATGTGGCAGCTCACATTATCTATAACCCGGTTGTGGAAAGGAATATAAAACCACTGCCGTTCATAAGTGTTACAGCCCCGGGAATGGCGGGAAGCATATCCGGTATGAATATAAGAGGAGTTGCATCAGGTGTGGACATGTCGGTAGCCGGCAACTGCAATCCGGCAAAGGTAGGAACAAATTCAATTCTTTTGACACGTATGGTTTCACAGTTTGGCAGCAGCGCAGCTAAAGCGGTGGATATAATTGAAAAAACAAAAAGAGGTGTATCATGGAATTATATAGTTGCTGACGGGTATAATGACAGGGCATGTATTGTTGAGGCAAGCTCAACAAGTGATAAATTAGAGCTTATGGAATTTGCATCAAAAGATTATTTAAAATACCTTCCTGATATGGATTTTATAGACAAACATAAATCTGCCAAATTCCGAAATGGCCTCATGGTACGCTGGAATGATTACAGGTATCCTGTTGAGTACCTTAAGTATAATAAAGGGCTTTTAGAATTTTACAACAAGCAATCCGGCTTTAATAAAACGTTTTCAGATAGCGCTTTTGGGGAAAAGGGATATATTAATAAATCATGGGACGGAAAAAACTGCCCGTCTGCCTTTTACTTTGCACCCCAGAGAGAAAACTACAATAATCTTGTTTTGACCACCAATCATTTCATCATTCCCGAAATGCGCTACTATTCAATGCACCCATGGGCTTCAAAGGTTGTAGGTAACAGGATTAACGATATCCAGTGGAGGTATGACGAGCTCAATAATCAGATGATAAGTACTATAGAAAAAGAAGGATATATAAATTATGATTCGGCAAAAAGGCTGATAGATTACCTGGCTCCATATGGAAAATATCCGGGATACTACGGCAAAAATCCCAGGAGCAGCGACTTTAGGGAATTAAAAATTAAAGGTTGCGTATCTCTGTTTGACCTTAAGAAAAAGTCTGTTGAAAGCCATTACGGTTACTATTGTGACGATTGGGTCAAAATGTCTCTTCCTTATTATGTATAATGAAAACTATATTTAAGCTTGTTAAATAAAAATGCTCATTATTGTGTTATAATAAAAATGGTTTTTAAAATTAAAGTGTACGGGAGGAGTTTAATGAGGCCTATAAAATTTGAAAACGGAGCATTAAGACTTATTGACCAGACCAGGCTTCCTGCCAAAACAATATGGAATGAGTATAACACATATACGGAAGTAGCAGGAGCCATAAAGGATATGATTGTAAGGGGTGCACCTGCTATTGGCATTACTGCAGCCTATGGAGCGGTAATAGGTGCAAATGCTGTTGAAACTGAAGATAAGGATGTTTTTTTTAATAAGCTTGACGAAATAATTGGGACATTAAAGGATACAAGACCAACTGCTGTAAACCTTTTCTGGGCTCTTGAACGTATACGGAGAAAGGCTTTGGAATTTAAAAATTCAAGTATATCCCATATCAAGAGAGTAATAACGGATGAAGCCATAGAAATGGATAAGGAGGATGTTGATACCAATCGCCTCATTGGGGCAAATGGAAGCAAACTATTAAAGGACGGCAGTACTGTTTTGACACATTGCAATGCAGGTGCCCTGGCTACTTGCGACTATGGCACGGCACTTGGCGTCATTCGTGCCGCCCATGAAAAAGGCAGGAAAATACATGTATTTGCAGATGAAACAAGGCCATACCTGCAAGGTGCCAGGCTGACTTCATGGGAGCTAAAGGAGGACGGTATACCCGTAACGCTTATTTGCGACAATATGGCAGGTTTTTTTATGAAGCAGGGTGAAATTGATGCCTGCATTGTTGGAGCGGACAGGATTGCTTCAAACGGCGATACCGCCAATAAAATCGGTACATACTCACTTGCCGTCCTGGCAAGGGAAAACAATATTCCATTCTATGTGGCAGCTCCTATATCAACTATTGATTTCAATATTTTGTCAGGAGAGGATATTCCAATAGAGGAGCGTAATAAGCGTGAAGTAACACATATAAAGGATATATGTATAGCTCCCGAAGGCATAGAAGTAAGAAATCCCGCTTTTGATATAACTCCAAATGAATATATAACTGCTATTATTACGGAAAAAGCCGTTTTATACCCGGCCTTTAAAGACAGCATCGGGAACCTTTCCGGTTGCTGCTTTTAAGGGAAGTTAAAATCAAAGAGTCCGTCTATCCTTTTCTCTCCTGTAAGGTTTTTCCTGGCTGCATATAATGTGCCGTTTTCCTGGGATTTTATACACCATTTAATGAGGGAAATATTATTACCGTTTATTTCTATGCATGTTATCAAATTATTCTTGACGCAGCTTCCGCAATTTAAATAGGGTACACTTTTTTCCACAGGAAAGCACGGACGATGTGTATGCCCTGCTATTATGGGGCAGCCTTTTTCTTTAATCCAGCCTGCCATCCTGTTTTCTACCGCGTTTTTCAGCCTTGAGTTGACTGCCGGGCTTAGGGGATTTCTGAAACAGAAAAGTATTTGCAGCGGTTTTGCAATATATCTTACAATAAATTTAGTGAAACCTGATAAATAGTCGTTGAACAGATCATCCTGATGACCGTGTACAACCAGTATTTCATTGGATTTGCCCGGACGCAAAAGCTTTATACCTTCACGCATTACCATGCTGCCAAGTTCTTTTGGAAGCTTATTTTTAAACGAAGAAGAGAGCTTTTCAAGGTCATGATTTCCAACCACCATATGTATTCTATTCAAATTGTTGAATTTTGAAAACAATTCAAATACTTCCGGGTGGGTTTCACTTATTACTTCAAAGTGCCTGTTTTCCCAAAGCTCGTCGCCGTCACCAACTTCTATGTATGTATATCCTTTTTTATAATAGTAATTCAGTGCCGTCAAATAAAGCTGGCTGTTTTTAGCAAAATCGTCAAAAGCGCTTCCGTCACCCCTGTGCACGTCGCTGAAAAAAACCAGCTTGGAGCCCGTATTAATATGTATTGGATGTGCATTTTTATAAACTCTGTTTAATTCCCTGGTTTGTACCAAAATTATCTCCTGCTTACAATTTATTAAATACATTAAATAATATGATTTAACTTCTTAAGATGTGAGTACATTATTTAACGGCTAAATTGTGTTTTCAATAAAATGCAAAACAAAGAGAAAATTATAATAAGAGCATTTTGCTTATGTTATGATTTTTTAAAAGGAGCATACTAAATTTAGAAGTATGAATAATAAGTATGCTCCTTACTTAGAATTGATTAAGGCACAAACCGCTTAATAAAAGGCAATTGCAGCTTTTCCATCAAAACCCACAGGAAGAAAGACTTCATGCTTTAGTGAATAAAACGAATCAGGTGTCACCAGGTTCTGGTTGCTGTCTTTGCCAAATGGACCCAACAGGTTTTGAAGTGAATTGGAAACCTCAACGGTTATAGTATTCACGCCCTTTTCCACATAGTCCGTTATGTCGGCCGAATATGGCTTCCATCCAAAAACACCGGCCTTTTTATCGTTAACCTTTACAACCGCTGTAACACCTTGAAAATTCTCAAGGCAGATGATTGCCCTGTCAAATTCCTTGTTGATCCGGGTGGTACAGGTATATGAAATTACTCCGGAGTAATAAGGATAGCCCTGATTGACTATATTTCCTGTGGGCAGTACGGTTTTTTCAATAATTGAATGGGCCCCGTTTTTATATGAAAGTGAAAAATCTCCTACGATATAAACGCTTTCAAGATTTACAAGTACACCATATTTGCCGGATTCAAGGCGTATAATATTTTCACCTGCTTTTGCATAGGGCTTTATATCATAAAGGGTAAAAGCCCTGTCTTTATAAAAGCCATTTGAAGGTAATACGGGATTGTCATTAATAAAAACTTTAAATATGCGGGGAAGCTCTACGGCAGCCATAAGTGAGCCGGAAGGTAATGTCCCGATGATGAAAGGATATTCGGCCTTTATGCGGTGGGTATTGTTTTTTTCCTCATCCGTATACATCCAGGGCTGCCTCATATTAACATTTCCCGGTTCTATCCCCAAGCCTTGCTTTAAGCTGTCGTCTATTGCCAGCACATCACCTGTTTTTCCATATGGGCCGTCATCAATAGACGTCCTGCAAAACTGCAGATTCCAAGCATTCATGTCAAGGGGCTTAACAGTCCAGTTATCCAGGTTCACCACATTTTTAACCGGTACACGGGATATCTGTTTTTTCACTTTGACCCTCTTTTCCTCATCTATCAAAAACAGGGCCGAGTTAAGGGCATCCAGTGTAATTTCAATAAAATATCCCCTATCATTTGAATAAATTTGGCACTCTTTAGATTTGCCCGTTTCACCGTCAAAGCATTCAATGTAATTAGGCTCTTCTATGAACATCTTAAGAACGACATCCTGGCTTATGTCCAGATTACAAAGAAAAACGGTCTTTTTATTGTCCTGTCTTCTAATATGGCCGTATATGTTTGAAATGTCCTTTTCAGCAGATTCTTTAAGTATGATTCTTTCTATGGCCATTAAAGCCTGTGTGCCGGCAAGTGACTTTTTATCATTACCGGTTTTAATTATACTTTCCCGGCTGAAAAAATCCGTTAATTCTTCCGAACTGCTTCCATCAACAAGATGAGGCGTTTTACCTGTAGTTATTATAATTCCTCCATTATCAAGAAACTCTTTTAGCAGTTTAAGGACTGTCCCGCGTATTATATCCATTTCAGGCAATACGACAATTTTGTAATCCATATTGCCCACAGAGAATATATTACCCGTTACTTTTCCATATTTTGTAATAAGAATGTCGTCTCCAAGGTCAAACATTATCTGCAGCTGGTTGAGCCTTTTTACCAGGTTGAAAATGGATTCGTCGATTTCCTTTAGCCTTTTGTCATCTTCCAGCGTGGCAAATGCTGTCCAGGCTGAACTGGAGGGATGCAGCACAAGAACGTCCGCCTGGTATTCACCCTGGGACAGTGCATATGACAATCTGCCCATGTAATCCCCGAGAATTTTGTAATCCTTCCACCATGGCTGGTGGTCAAGGAAGGACTGGGGGAAATCCCGTTTTCTGTATCCTGTCATGGAATACAGGGAGAGGTGCTGGCAGAAAAGGTTAATACCCAGGGCAAACTGCCAGTCTGTTGCCCTTTTTTGATATTTAAAATCAAGTCCCCATCCTGAAGCTCCATGGGTTTCTGAAAGCACTCTTTTCCTTCCCAGCTGATTGGCAACGGAAGAAACTTCCTTTACGTTAAAGTCGTTTCCGTACATCTTTACTGAGTTACTGTCACTTACAAAAAGCATGTCTATTCCTGGAATCTGCATATATTCATAATGAGGCATGACGCTTCCCTGGTAAACAGGGGAAGGGAATGTATGCTCCCAAAGGTGTCCAGTATATGCAATCCCTTTTTTTTCACACCAATTAAAAATATTTTTTGAATATGATTCAACAAAAAGACCGGATATAAGATCCCAGTAGTCAAATCTTGTTTTTTGAAAGTCTCCCACATTTAGAAACAATTCAGGCAGCCTTAATATAAGGCTGTATCCGAATTTTTTTTCAAATTTTATATTAAAATCCTTAGTCCAGGGCAATCCCTTCTTATCTCCCGGCTGGAAATTTGGTTCATCGGTGAATAATGATTTTACTGTGTTCCCAAAATAATCACCGAAGTTCTCAAAATATTTTTCATGTGTAAGTTTGATAAAGCAGTCCACAGCCTCCTTGCTGCAGACGTCGACATAGCTTTGATTATTGAATCTGTGGAATTTTTGCTGTTGCTTAAGGTATATGCACATTATTTTTTCGCCTGATATAGCTTTACCGGAAGGTATTACCCTATAACAGCCGTCTTTTATCTCAAATATTGCAATGGGGTTTGTACCGTTTTCAAAAGTATCCCCATCCGTTAATTCCGGTACAATATATGTTTGAGAAAAATCAATATTCTCCTCAAGAACTTTTCCTCCGGCCGTACCGCTTGGAAACCTGTCCTCATCATAAAGCCATCCTATCATATCAAGCTTTTCCAGCTCTTCCAGGCAGGTTCTTATAGCGTCAAAATACTCGTCGCTTAAATATTCGGTTGACATACCGCCCCTTGGGTGAAGGAACGCACCTCCTATTCCCTTATCCTTGAATTCATTGATTTGGCGTTTCAGCTCCGTTGCTTCCAGTTTATCATTTAAAGACCAGAAAGGAGCACTTCTATAAATTGAATCAGGGTTTTTAAATTTATCCTTATTGATCATAATATAAACACCTCGTTTGGAATATTGACAATATAATATGATTATAATACACTTTAAAGGCTTATCAAATGAATATATTGATAAATAACATGTATAATTTGATATTTGGAGAGCATTTGGAATGATAAAACCAAAGGAGAGAATATTTAAAAAACTTGTAAATCCAAGGCCATCTCTGGGGATTACAATTTTTGAGTGCGGATGGAGCTACCGGAACAAGTTTTCAACTATCCGGGAGGATAACTGGATCAGAAAGGATAATATCCTGGTCTGCCTTCTTGAGGGGAAGGGCAAGCTAGAATCTGCTTCAACGGGACTTAGGCAGCTGGTGCCGGGAAATATGTTTATTATACCTTCCGGCGTCTGGCACAGATATGGGCCTGAGCTGGAAGAGGAGTGGTATGAATACTGGATTGTCTTTAAGGGAATAACTGCCGAAGCTTTGTTGTTTAATGCAACAAAGGGCATTTATAATAAAAATGCATGCGGACTGTTCAACATAAGCATAAATGATGAAATATTACGGCTTTTTGAATTGTTGTTTGCACAGGCTGAGCAAAACCGTCATGATAAATGCGCCGTACTTTTTTTTGAGTTTCTTCAAAAGATTGAAAGAAATATAAAAAGGGAAGATAAAAGGACAAATTTTTCTATTATCGGAGAGGTAGTAGCAAAAATAGATTCAGACCCGTTAATTAATATTGATTTTAAAAAGGAAGCGGCTGTTTACGGAATAAGCTATGCATTGCTGAGAAAAGAGTTTTTGCGCCATACGGGTCTGCCGCCTTATAAGTACCTGCTTAACCAGAAGATACAGTATGCCTGTAATTTACTTGCGGACGGCCTTAATGTAAAGGAAACCTGTTTCGAAATCGGAATGAAAGACCCCGCCCACTTTTCCAAATTGTTTAAGAAAATTACGGGAATACCTCCAAGGGAGTTTATCAACAGGATGTTTGATTAAAAATAATTTATAAACACTTCCGGCAATATAATAGCCGGAAACTCAAAAAGGCTCCCATACATTGATTATTTATGGTAAAATTAAAAGATGCAGTTGCAATAAAAAATTTCCGGGAGGATTTTAAAATGATATATAAAGAGTATGGAAAAACAGGAGAAAAAGTCTCGGCGGTAGGATTTGGCGGAATGAGGTTTGATTTAAAAAGAAGCAACGAAGAGAATGCCGGGCTTATTAAATATGCGTTTGATAAGGGAATTAACTACTTTGATACTGCACCCGGTTACTGCGAGGACAAAAGTGAAGATATTTACGGGCTGGCCTTCAAGGATATGAAGGACGGTTTTTTTGTTTCCACCAAGGGCATGCCGGTAAAGTTTGATACAGCACAAAAAGCCAGGGATGCGGTTAAAAAATCTCTGGAACGCCTGAAAGTAGATAAAATAGATTTTTATCATGTATGGTGCCTTAGAAAAATGGAGCATTATGAGCTTGCAATGAAGCCCGGAGGCCAGTATGAGGGGCTTATGCAGTGCAAGGAGGAAGGGCTTATCGGCCATATTGTGTTTTCATCACATCAGCCCGGCAGTGAAATAAAAAATATTTTAAAGCAGGATAAAATGGAAGGTGTTTTGCTGGGTGTGAATATACTTAACTTCCCATACAGGTGGGATGGAGTGGCTGCAGCCTATGAAATGGGTTATGGAGTAGTTGCCATGAATCCCCTGGGCGGCGGCATGATTCCCCAAAATGAGAGCAGGCTTGCTTTTCTTTCCGAGGATGGTGAAACCCCTACGGAAGCAGCTCTTAGATTTGTCATAGCGTGTCCTGAGATTACGGTTGCCTTAAATGGATTTACTACAAGGGAACATATTGATACGGCGTGCAAAATAGCAGATAATGCAGGTTCTTTTACAGATGAGGAGCTTGAAAGCATTAAGAAAAGACTAGGAAGTAATATGGATAAGGCCTGTACCGCTTGCGGATACTGTGACGTATGTCCACAGGGCATAAATATTCCTGCCTATATGCAGCATTACAATGATAAGCAAATTTTTGGATCAAATGATGAAAAACTCAAAAAAGAAATAGGATTCAGCCATGGATGGGGAATTTTGGCTTCAAGCAGTGCCAGGGCGGGGGACTGTGTGGAATGCGGAAAATGTGAAGAAGAATGTACACAGCATCTTCCCATAATTGAGAGATTGAAGGAATTATTAGTTTTGGAAAACGAAATTTATAAGGAATAACCCCGGGAGGTTAATGTGAATATTGCACTGGATTTGTTCAGGTTTGTCGAAACTTCTATAATGGTTTCTATTGCTTTGTTTTGTATATTTCTTTATATAAAAACCCGGGACGCATTTATTGGAAGGACAATGGGATTGATTATTCCCACCTCTATATGCTTTTTGATTTCATACTCGTATTCCTATTGTGTAAAGTATTATGAGACATACTATGCCGGCGGCAGCGTGGCAAAAATTGAATGGATAGCATATTTTTTTGCAATATTAACTATTGCTGTTATTGCCCTTTCAATAACAACGGCTTGCAGGTATGGCCTGTCGTTTTACCCCATATCTGTTGCAAGGAAAAGAATAGGAATTATCATTACAATTTCCCTGTCCATTGTTTTTTTACTGGCCAGTGTATACTTTGTAACATTAAATGCATTGGATAATCTTGTAGATACACTTATAACCGTTTTATGGATTATTTATCCTGTAGGTTCCCTGGCATCATTTATACTGGCAGTGGTGATGCTGTTCTATTTAAAAGAGATTAGAAATTCCGGCAGGATAAAGCTGGCAAGATATTTCCTCATATCTTTTATGCCTCAAATTGCATATACCACACTGGATATTATGTTTTTGAAAAGCTTTACATTCCAGTTTACCCATATTTCCTATCTTACTTTCAGCCTGCTGTCCTTTTATTATATCACCATGCACTATTTTCACAGCTATGAAATCAGCACCGATGTTTCCCTGGATAAAAGCAATGTTGTTCAGATTTATGGTTTTTCAGACAGGGAAAAAGAGGTACTGGACCTTTTAATGGAGGGGAAAACATATATGGAAATCGGTGATATTCTTTACATATCAATCAATACTGTTAAATCACATGTGAAAAGTATCTATAAAAAATGCTCTGTTTCAAACAAGGTCCAGCTTCTTCATAAGATCCGGGAATCCCATACCATGCCCAATCACCTTAAAGGGTGATGGTGCAAATCACCCCATTACATTATATAAATTACCTGCAAAAATAGTTTATTCCTGCCATTATTCATGTAATACTTTAGAAATAGTTTTAAGGGGGGTATACATGAATAATATAAGAAGTTTTGTGACCGGGCATACCGGTTTGATTGTTGCCATTTTTGCTGTCTTAAGCATTGTATCCGGGGTGTTGTCATTAGGAGTAAAGGTAAATATTGACAATACAAAATACCTGCCCCCGGATACGAATTCAAAACAGGCCGCAGAAAAACTGCTGCATGAATTTGATATAAATGGTAATGTTTCTTTGCTTGTAAAAGATAAAAGCATATTTGAAGTAAGCAGCATGAAAGAAGAAATTCTAAAAATAGACGGTGTCGGGGATGTAATATGGCTTGATGATTATACCGGCATTAATATACCTGAAGAGTTTATTGACATAGAATATATTAACAGGTTCTATAAAAATAATACTGCATTACTTTCAATTATGCTTACAAATGGCAATGATCACAAAATAAGTCATGATGCAATTGGAAAAATACAAAACATAGCGGGAGAAAAAGGCTTCATAAGCGGACCTGCAGCAGTATCTGAAAGTATTGTAGAAAGAACAGGCAGGGAAATACCGGCGTATATGACTGTAGCGGTAATTCTTATACTTATTATTCTTTTTTCCACTACCCGCTCCTGGATTGAACCGCTTTTATTTTTGGTTTCAATCGGAGCGGCAATACTTATAAATATGGGATCAAATATATTTAAAGGTGAAATATCACAGACTACATTTGCCGCGGCAAGTCTTCTGCAGCTCGCCGTATCTATGGACTATTCTATCTTTCTTCTCCACAGGTTCCACGAAGAAAGGGAAAAGGGAGTGGAAGTAAAACAGGCTATGATAAACAGTATGAAATTATCTTATCCTTCCATAGTTGCAAGTGCGGTTACAACAATAGCGGGTTTTACCGCACTTATCTTTATGAATTTTGGCGTCGGAAAGGACATGGGACTTGTTCTTGCCAAGGGAATTGTATTGAGTCTGATTTCAGTACTCACGCTACTTCCTTCCCTGGTAATTTTATTCCACAGGTGGATTGAGAAATATACACATAAGGTGCTAAAGCTTGAATTTAAAAAGATTTCAAAGCTATCGTTACGGTTTAGGCATATCATTGTTTTAGCAGTGGTACTTATCGCCGCCCTATTTTTTGCGGCACAATTAAAAGTTGATTATTATTACGGCAGTGAAAATATGCTGCCCGGTGATGATAGGGTAATAATGTCTATAAATGAGAAAGAAGGGATTTACGGAGCTTCAAATCAAAACATTCTTTTAGTACCTAAAGGGGATAAGGTAAAAGAGGCACAAATGTTAAAAGATATTGAAAGCCTGCCTTTTACCGCCGGTATATCCGGGATATACAGCAGCCTTGGAACTGAAATTCCTGAAATGATGATACCTGCAAACCTGGTTGAAGAAATACAATCCGACAATTATTCCATGATTACTTTTGATATAAAATATGACAGGGAATCCTCCCGGTCTTTCGAAGCGGCTGCCGATATCAGAAGCCTGGTGGACAAATATTACGATGATTGGTATATAGCAGGAGAAACATTCTCATATAAGGATCTTAAGGATATTACTGACAGCGATTTTTTAAGAACCAACATACTGTCGGCTTTGTTCATATTTTTAATCCTTCTGGTTACATTCAAATCCTTAACAATACCTTTAATTGCAGTATTTGTTATTGAACTGGGAATATGGATTAATATGGGGATCATTTATTTTACAGACGAACCCGTAAGCTTTTTAAGCTCCATTATTATTGGTGCGATTCAGCTTGGGGCAACTGTGGATTATGCAATACTCTATATTTCACGTTACAGGGAAAACCTTCAACATGCCGGGCCTGTCCGGGCAGCACAAAAAACACTGCAGGATACGGGCAAATCAATTCTTACAAGCGGGAGTATACTTGTGGCCGCAACTTTCACGGTAGCAATAATGGCTTCTATAAAAACAGCTTCGGAGATGTGCCTGCTAATAGGCAGGGGAGCTTTGATAAGCATGTTTTGCGTGATGTTTGTTCTTCCGGGTTTCCTTATTTTAGCGGATAAAGTTATAAGAAAAACATCCGTCAGGTGGCCGGCCGTTAATAAATTTAACTTAAGGAGTGAGTGATAACTATGAAAAATAGGATTATATTTATGATTGTTATAATTATGCTTATACCTGCTATTGCATCAGGTGTTATGGCACAAAGTGAATATGTAAACAAGGATGAAACCATTTATGTCATGTTAAATGAAAATGGGAGTGTGAATTACATTAAGGCGGTAAACAGGCATATAGATGCCGGCGGACCTGAAATAGTTGATTACGGTGAATTTAAAGATATAAAGGCATTAAATTCCCATATGGTGCCGGTGGTATTAAAAGACGTTATAAAATGGGCGGTTGGAGAAGATTTTTCAGGAGATTTTTATTATGAAGCTACCCTTGAAAAAGAGCTTCCTGTAAATTTTTCTATTCGATACTTTCTGGAGGGAGAGGAAATTTCTTTTGAAAAGCTGCCGGGAAGCTCGGGAAAGCTTGAAATCCGTATTGGTGTAAAACAGAACAAACTATGTGACGAAGAACACAGCAGCAAGTATATGACACAAATACAAGTGCCGGTTGATCTGAACAGGGCAAGAACAATAAAGGCAGAAGGCGCTGCCAGTATAATTACCGGAACTTCAGCAAATTTATCATATACGGTTTTGCCTGGACAGGACAGCAGCTTTGCAATTTATCTTGATGCGGTAGATTTTGAAATGGGATCAATACAAATTACATTACTGGATTATCCGCTTGAAGCCCCTTCCGGATTTGACAGTATGATTGAGGGCCTTGGTGAAATGAACGGCAGCATGGCGGAAATGGCTCAGGGTACAAAGGCGCTGGAAAATGGTATGAACAGCTTGTCAGATGGTGTAGAAGAGCTGAAAACCGGAATTTACAGGCTGAATTCCGGTGCAAATGAAATAGATAAAGGTATGAACGATTATTCAAAAGGCTTACAGCAATATAAAACAGGATTTGATTCGCTTGCAGAAGGTATTGATAAGAGTAACACCGGATTGCAGCAGCTTAATAAAAATACGGCTTCACTGGAAGCAGGATATAGAGAACTGTACTACGGACTTAAGCAGCTTGGCACAGGTAATGAACAGATGCTGCAGGCTGCCGGAGTACTCCTTGAAAGCAGCGACCCGGGCATGAAGGCCCTTGGACAGGGTATAATAAGAGAAAATGAAGCGATAAAAGACCTGCTCAATGGTTTTGAAAAGGCCAATGCCGGCCTGAATGAGTACTCTAAGGGAATGGATGGGATAACTGCCGGATTCCAGGAATTAAAAGACAGGGCTTCTTTATTGCCCGATGGAATGGCCCAGCTCCAGCAGGGATATGATGGCTTATACGCAGGCAGTAAAGGTATTTTCAGCGGTATTAAAGAAAGCGGTAACGGTGCATCCGCTTTGCACGAAAATGTAAAAGCCATACCCGGCGAAATACAAAAGCTCTCCGAGGGACAGCAAAAATTTGCCGACGGTATACTGCAAATGAAAGCAGGGCTGGAAGAAGAGTTGAAGACAGATGATCCGGGGGCAGCAATTTCCTTTGCAGACAGCAGGCTGAAAATCAATTCCGTACAGTTTATCATGAAAACACCTGTAATTAAAAAACCGGGAGAATTTATGCAAATAAATGAAGAAAATGATGAAAAAACCTGGATTCAAAGAATTTGGATGAAAATTAAAAACATTTTTTCTAATGATGTCCAGTCATAAATTTTGACGGTAGAATAATTAAAAAAAACGACAAAATACTACAAATTATTCAAGCATAAACCAATAAAGTTAGTATTGACATGTTATGGAGGATGATATATAATACCGTAAGATAAATATTTCCACATAAGTTGTCGAAAATGCTTTACATTAAAGTATCTTAGTTAAACTAATCGTCGCTTGGCCGCGTTAGTGCAAACGTGAGAACATATAGTATTATGGGATAGTGCGATTATTATGGACGAAAGGGGCGAAGCTATGTTCAAAGTATAATATGCCAAATGAGCTCTGAATTAATTGAGTTTTCCTATTTCATTAATTTATGAAAGTAATAGTTTTATAAATAAAGGTTCACTATATTTATTGTAATTACAATACTTAAGTATGAGTTCAAAAAGGTTATAATTATTGTTCTGTTTTATATTCCTATTTCACATTTGTATATTTGAAAAGCCTTGTGAAGCACTAAATAAGGTGTTATTGGTTATACTGTCTATATTTTAAGAGGGGAGCAATGTAGAATGAGCAATTGGTTTGTGTTTTATGCACAACAGGTAGAGAGCAGACTGCATGTAGTTTCTTGAACAAGCTTTATGATAAAAAAGAATCTGTTGCATTTGTTCCTCAAGTAGAATTGATTTTTAAAAATTCAAAGTTTGTCCGTAAAAACCTTAAACCTATGTTCCCTGGGTATGTTTTTACAGAGTCCATAATTGAGGGAAGTGCATTTATAACCACAGACTTATAGATTTGTCAGGTTTTCTAAATGTATATTTAAGTTACTTGGTAATAAAATCTAAATTACATAAAATTAGATGAAAATGAGAGAAGTTTTTTGATGGGTTTTTGTGATAATGAGTATATTGTAGAAGAATCCATAGGATTTATAAAAGGAGATAATGTATTTATTACTTCAGGGCCTTTAAAAGGTAGAGAAAGTGTTATAAAGAAGATTGACAGGCATAAAAGACGTAGCGGAGATAGAAATGGATTTTATGGGAGATCTGCGACGGGTAAACGTAGCGTTGGAGATTGTGTCGAAAATTTAGCAATAGAAAGCTGTATTTGCAGATTAATACGTGGTCCATTAAAATTTTTAAAGCCAATCATTTTTATACAGAATATCCATAAGAAGCTTGAAAGCTTTTTTACAATTATTGTCATCACTTTTTTGAGTAATAAATATGAAAGGGTGTTTAAATGAATAAAGCATTAAAAGAAATTTTTGACAGGACAATTGAGGTTTTTCAA
Source organism: Clostridia bacterium (assembly GCA_028280575.1). Taxonomy (GTDB): domain Bacteria; phylum Bacillota; class Clostridia; order Acetivibrionales; family STF1-152; genus JANQLN01. The sequence goes on along the minus strand of JANQLN010000048.1, from coordinate 90,066 downwards.
AATGATCCCCGTATTATTGGTGCATGGCATTTTGGTTCCATTGCAAAAAATAGTGAGGATATATATTCAGATGTGGATCCTGTATTTTTGGTAAAGGAAGAAAGCTTCAGTGAGGTAGATGAAGAATTAAAGGGTATCTTCATAAATATATGTCCTGACATACATTTGTGGTGGGCAGAAGGCTTCAATGACGATAGCATTAAAAATTATGCAATCTTATTGGAGTTTGGTGATATTTATCAATATGATTTAACAATAATCAAAGAGTCAAATGTCTATGAGGGAATGGCAAACGTCTTTTTAAGTGGGTGCAAAAAAGAGGACATAATATTCGATAAAAACAATGCGGTAGAAAATAAGATCTTAAAATTTAGAAGTCAAGTAAAAACGGCCGAAACAAAAATTGATCATTCATACGTAAAAAGTGAGATAGAAAAGTATTGGCTTTTTGTGTTTATTTCCGTAAAATATTTTATGAGAGAAGATGTTTTCAAATTAATTTATGCAAGAGATGAGATGTGGGAAGTTCATCTTAAAATATTGAGAATGTTTATAAAAAAAGGGGATTGGTCATGGTGGCCCGAAAGCATAAACAAAAATCTGGATAAGGCTAAGAAGCAGGAGATGCTTTCCTATTTCGGGGCTCCTGTAATATCTACTATGAAAGAGGATTTTAAAATGCAGATGGACGTGTTTTCAAAAGACGCAAGACTCATTTGTGATTCAAACGGCATTCGGTATCCATACGAGTTGGAAGACTTAATTATAAATTATGTTAACAGGCATTTTGGTAGTAAGTAGTATAGCTCTTTAAGATTATTATAATCAGGGAGGATGTAGCTGTGTCAAGTAATTTAAAGCAATAATTGTAAAGGGAATGAGGGAATATCTGCAGAAAAGGTTGAGTGAAAAATTCAAAAGCTTGACAAAGACTATAGTAGAATTATGGCGTTCCATTATATAATTCAAATTGGAACTAACAATGACAAAATATAAATATTTAGAATTAAAAGATTTACATAATTACAGAGCAATATTATTTGATGTTGCAGGTACATTATTAACACAAAGGCCTAAAGATTATGAGGTATTACATGGACGCTTTAGTAAAGTAGGATTTAGGTATCAGGGTTAGAAATTTACACTGCATCTTTGCTTAGGATATAGCGTTAAGCTTGAATTAAATTTATAAATAAAGTACTATTATAAATATAGTATACGTATGTAACATGCCTAAAAGTTTAATAAAAAAGGGGGTATTCATAATATGGACAAACATGATTATAAAAATAAGGCATTGAGCCTTGGGGCAGACCATTCACAAATTTTCAGCCTGGATGATATAGCATTTGATTCAAGGACAATACTCAAATGTATGTACGGCTGCAAAGATTGGGGAAATGGTCATACATGTCCCTCAAGACCTGGTTCTTTAAAGCCGTGGGAATACAAAAGGGTCTTATTGGAATACTCATGGGGGATAATTATTCATTCAACAGATAAGAAAATATCACAGGATGTATCATTTCAAATCGAAAGAGAAGCTTTTCTGGACGGATTCTATATGGCATTTTCATTAAGTGACTGTGCAATATGCAAAGAATGTTCCGGGTTTAAAGGAATGGATTGCAATAATCCGCACAAAGCAAGACCGGCATTTCACAGCGTTGGTATTGATGTTTTTAAGACAGTACGTAAATTCGGGCTTCCGATAAATACATTAAAAAACGATAATGAGCAGCAAAATTGGTATTCAGCAGTATTTATCGATTGATATGGCGTAGTTATTTTTTCAATAAGCCCAGCAGAAAACAAACCCGCACTCAGAGCCTCGGTACGCAACACTCACAGCATACAGAAAATAGAGGACACTATTTTCCTATTTTCATTAACGTATGATCTAATCATATTATATTGAACAAAAAAAGGTGGTAATAGATATGAATAAAAATTTTACAATTGTAGTTAGTATTGTTGGAATTTGTATAATTCTAGTGCTTTGTATTTCAATATATTCATTTAATAAATTTATAAGTGATAATAATAATAGGTTAAGTGAGATGGAGAATTTAATTAAAGAATTACAAATTAATCAATCATATAATTCTAATGTATATAGAGAAGAGAAAACAAGTGCTATATATAATCAAGGAAAAGGAACAATAGAAAAACAGGATGCAATTAATGATAAAGATAGTAAAAGCGGATTAGATACAAATCCAACCAAGCCATAAATATTATTTTGAAACATACAATATAATATAGTGGGCACTTCTGCACAAATAACACATTCAGTCAGACCTAGTGGTCTTTCAGATCTCCCGTTATAAAGTGCGTCATGCTTTTTTACCCCCTGCAAACATGACGTTTGCACTATTTTTTATTTCGGCAGTTATGATGGGAAAGTTTAGACGTTTTTTACAAAAAAACTATGCACTTTTGAAAAATAAAAACTGTCATCAAACTACCGACATACAGCACATACAACAAGTTTTTTTGAGAATTTGACATCCAAAATCCACTGTTTAGAGGCTTTGCAAGCATTTATTTAGTTGGCAACTGTCGAAAACCCCGGGTATGACTGTTTTTGAAAAACATGGAGCTGTGTAAAAAATCCTTGCGGCCCTTGACTATGTGCCCGTTTTAATATATATTATTACAGTTGGCAATTTATGTGGAATTAATAAATGTATATTTATTTGGAATATACGGGAGGTATTAGATATGCAAAATATAACTTTAAATGCGGAACTAAGGACCGCAGTGGGTGGAGGAAGAGTAAAAAGACTGCGCAAGACGGGTATGGTTCCAGCAGTGTTATATGGTAAGGGAATTGAACCCATAAAGGTTCAGGTTAAAATGTCAGACATCCGGAAATTGCTTATTACGAGTGGTAAAAATGCATTTTTTAGCCTGCTGGTGGATGGCAAGGAGCATTCCTCTATAATAAAGGAAATGCAGTATGAAACGGTTTCTAATAATCTTATACATATAGATTTGCAGCAGGTTTCACTTACGGAAAAGATAACTTCAACTGTTGCGTTGAGACTTCTTGGAAGGGATGAAGTGGAAAAAGGCGGACAGGTTCTCATCCATCAGATGGATGTGCTGGATATACAGTGTCTGCCGCAAAATATTCCCTCTCACATTGGTGTTGATGTTTCAAAGCTGGAAGTGGGAAGCAATATATCCGTAGCAGATCTGGAGATTCCTGAAAACGTTGATGTGCTAAATGATCCGGGCGATGTCATTTGCTCATTGACTGAAGCCAGGTCGGTGGCAGAAGACGAAGAGGTTGAAGGAGAAGGAGAAGCTGTTGAATCCGAGACAGAAGAGGCTGCTGAGGAATAAATCGGGAGCGGAATAAACGGTCGAAAAGATTGCGTGCAGGACTTTTCCGGTGCAATCCCTGGACAAAGATGAGTCTGGTAAAATATTACCAGGCTTTTTTTGTGCGCTTTTATGTTTATAAAAGTTTTTTCCGGTTGTGCTAATAAAATTTGGGTTATGGGAAAAATATATTGAGGAGGATTTAAAAATGTACAATTAAGAAAAAATATAAACCAAGAAAATTTTAATGAGAGGGCAAATATGGAAAATCCAAGCGGATATATTAAAAATCTTGCATACAGTCAAAAAATAAGCTTGAGGCAGAAATGCAACAGGACTCTTTTTACATACAATAGAAGATGTGTAAAGAGCCTGAGAAAATTTCATTTTTATTTAAGGGATATACATGAAAAGCTTGTTAACCTGGTTCCTGCGGCCCAGTGGCTTATTGACAACTATTATGTAATAAATCGTGAAGCCCGCATGATAAAAGAAAACTATAACAGAAGATACTGCCGGAAGACCCCGGTTATAAAAGGCGGGCTATTAAACGGATATCCCAGGATCTATTCCATAGCAAGGGAGATACTCAAAGTAACCGACTATCACTGCGCCGAAGAGGACATTATACGTTACCTGAACGAATACCAGACAGTCAAACCCTTAACAGTGGCTGAGCTCTGGGCATTTCCAAATGTTTTGAAGCTCAATCTCATAGAAAGCATTTACGGTATATCATCGGATATAATGGAAAGCATCAAGATAAAACAAAAAGTGGACAGGGTACTTGATGAGATAACACAAAAAAATATAAATGGAAATAACGATTATATGTCAAAGCTTACTCAAAGGATTGGCAGGGAGGTTTTAACAAATCCAAACTATATTGCACATATTCTATATCAGCTTAAGGAGATGGATATGGATGATAATGCATTCAAAAGGTGGCTAAATGATAAACAAGGCAATACGGATGTGGACATAACCGATATTATAGGTATGGAATCCAAGCTCCAGGCATCATTACAGGTTAAAATAAGCTCTGCATTTACCAGTTTGATAGAAGTGTCGGCTATTGATTGGGAAGGGGTATTTGAAAAGGTAAGTGTAATTGAAAGGATTTTAAATGAAGACCCCGCCAGAGTATATGAAAACATGGATTTTCCAACAAGGGATGCTTATCATCATGAAATAGAAATTATTTCAAGAGATATCGAGGTTGAAGAGATTGAAATTGCCAAAAAATCTGTTGAATTAAGTAAAGACAGCTTTAGTCAGGGCAGGAGGAAGCTATGCGGCCATGTAGGCTACTATCTTCTGGGTAAAGGCAACAGGTATTTAAAAAAGTCTATGGATTACAACCCCAATATATTGAAAAAGATGCTGGATTTTATAAAGGAAAGAAAAGGATTTTTATATTTCCCGGGCTTATTTATAATAACTGCAGTTTTCCTTTATTATATTCTTTTATTTACCATAAATAACTATGAAGCAGGATGGATTACATATTTTGCAATGGCAGTCTTTACATTCATACTTGTTTTAACGGCATCAATAGAGTTTATAAATTATCTGGCTACAAGACTTAGCTGCACCAAAAAGCTTCCAAGCATGGATTTTGAGGAAGGAATACCTGATGAGTGCAAAACTGCCGTTGTAATGCCGGTGATAATTGGAAGCAAAAAGCAAATAAAAAAATATACGGATGACCTTGAAACTTATTACCTTGCCAACAGGAGTGATAATCTTTATTTTGCCCTGCTTGGAGATTTCAAGGATGCCGGTTCGAGAGAAACACCTGAAGATGCCGGGCTGCTGGAATATGCAGCGGAGAGGATAAACAGACTTAACAGTAAATATTCCGGGGATGAAAGGAAGGAAGTGTTTTTTTTCCTTAACAGATACAGGCAAATGAATGAAAAACAAGGCTGCTGGATGGGATGGGAAAGAAAACGGGGAAAGCTGGAAGAGTTTAACAAATTAATACTGGGATACAAGGACACATCCTATAATACTATAATCGGGAATAGGGAGATTTTCAACACGATCAAATATGTTCTTACCATTGACGCGGATACCGAGCTTACTAAGGACAGTGCAAAAAAACTGGCCGGAATAATGGCCCATCCTTTAAACCATCCTGTGCTAAATAGCGATAGGACAAAAGTTGTTGACGGCTATTCACTTCTTCAGCCAAGGGTAGGCATTAGAATGAAGTCTGCCATTGCATCATTATTTTCCAGGACCTTTGCAGGCCAGGCAGGAATTGACCCTTATATTAACGCTGTTTCAGACGTATACCAGGATAATTTTACCGAGGGGATTTTTGCAGGCAAGGGTATATATGATGTAAAGGTTTTTCATAAGGTGCTTGGGGGAAATATGCCGGAAAATGAAGTGCTTAGCCATGATCTTTTGGAGGGCAGCTATGTAAGATGCGCACTTGCCACGGACATCGAACTGATGGATGGATATCCGTCTACGGTGGCTTCCTTTTTTAAAAGGGAGCACAGATGGATAAGAGGAGATTGGCAGCTGCTTCCATGGATTTTTGGAAGGGATTCCCTGGGGGCACTGGCGAGATGGAAAATGATAGATAATTTGAGAAGAAGCTTGATTCCCGTAGCGCAATTGGGTTTTATAATGCTGGCGGCAGCTATTTTCAGATTGCCTATATATATATGGATACCTGTTGTGTTTTTCAGCATGCTTTTTTCACTTGCTGTCAATGTCTGGGACACAATTGTCTTAAGAGTGAAAAGGAAAGGTACCGGAACCTTTTTTTCAAAGCTTGTAAAAAGTGCTTTTATGGTTATGGCACAGGGATTTTTGTTGTTTATATTAATACCTTACAGGGCTTGGATTTCTTTAGACGCAATTGGGCGTACACTTTACAGGCTTTTTGTATCAAGGAAAAACCTCCTGGAATGGCAAACAGCGGAGAGTTCGGAAAGAAGTACGGAAAACGGTATTTATTCATATGTTGGAAAAATGTGGCCCGGAATTGCTTTAGGTATATTCTTAATAGCCTTAAGCTACAGCTCAATTACAATATTGGTTATTTTAATTGCATTTTTCTGGATATCAAGCCCTGCTATTGGTTATTGGATAAGCAAACCATTGGGATATGGCAGGGTAATGTTAAATCCTGTCCAACTAAAAGAGCTCAGGCTTACGGCTAGAAAAACATGGAGGTATTTTGAGGATTTTTTCGAGGAAAAAGACAACTGGCTTACTCCTGACAATTACCAGGTGAACCCGGGAAATGTGCTTGCAAGAAGGACATCACCCACAAATATAGGATTGCAGCTTATTTCCACATTATGCGCATGGGATATGGGATACCTGGGATTTTCAGAACTGTATGAGAGATTAAAGAAGGTTCTGGATACTTTAAATAGGCTGCAGAAATGGAACGGGCATTTTTATAACTGGTATAATACAAGGAATCTTGAGGTGCTGAATCCTCAATATATATCAACTGTAGATAGCGGGAATCTGTTTGCTTATCTTGTTGTATTGAAAAATGGCCTTGAAGACTTGAAGATGCGCCCGATTCTGGATGAAAAATGTTACCGGGCTATTTTGGACGGCGGCACCCTGGCTAATATACATATAGATGCCGGCGTGCCGGACAATATGGAAGAGTGGAATAAATTTCTTGCTGATACCAGGGATTTGCTGCATAAAAAGCCTAAAGCATGGATGGATGAAGACTGGGTAAAGGCTATGGAGAGGCAGCTTGATTACTATATTCAGGATATTGACAATTTCCATGTAGTTAACAGCCAAATACCAAGCCTTTTAGAATTGGCTGATGAAAATAATATGCATGCAGAGGAATATATAGATAATATTAAGCATCTTTGCAGCCGTATTGAAAATATTATGAATGAAATGGACTTTAAACCTTTATATGACCGCAAAAGGAATCTTTTCAGGGTCGGATTCAATATATCAGCTAATTCTCCTGATAATTCATATTATGACCTTTTGGCATCGGAAGCAAGACTTACAAGCTTTGTAGCCATAGCAAAAAATGACGTGCCCGTAAAGCACTGGTTTAAATTGGGACGCCCTTTAACCCTTGTACATGGCAGACCTACCTTGATATCATGGAGCGGTACAATGTTTGAGTATTTACTGCCCAACATTGTTATGAACCAGATACCAAATACGATACTGAGCCAGAGTAACAGGTGCGCAATAGCCAGGCAGATTGAGTTTGCCAGGTACAGGAATATACCATGGGGAATTTCCGAATCCGGATATTACAGATTTGATATGAACTTGAACTACCAGTACAGGGCATTTGGTATACCTGACCTTGGATTCAGGTCCGATCTGCGCAAGTCTCTTGTAATATCTCCCTACTCTACAATGCTTGCCTTAGAGGACAGGCCTGTTATGGCTTATAGAAATCTTAAACGTTTTAAGGAAATTGGGGCAGAAGGCAAGTACGGGTTTTATGAAGCACTGGATTTTTTAAGCCCGAGTGTGCAGAAAAAGGCTAGGAAGCTTAAATACAAGCTTATACAGAGCTATATGATTCATCACCAGGGTATGAGCCTGGTTTCTCTTGACAATTTTTTCAATAATGACGTAATGAAAAAAAGATTTCACAAAGAACCCATGTTTAAAGGAATAGAAGTACTGCTGGAAGAATGCAGACCCTATGGAATTGTGATTAAAAAGGAGCAGGAAAAGGTTATAACAATAAAGCCTTCACAGATGGGGCAAAAAGGCTATGATTCAAGGGTTATTCAAACAACCAATCCCAAATATCCCGTTGCCCATGTGCTGTCCAACAACAGGTATACTGTTATGTTTACCAGTAACGGCAATGGTTTGAGCATATGGAACAACATAGCTGTTAACAGGTGGAGGCCCGTATTGCAAAAAGAAACATATGGAATGTTCTTTTATATTCGTGATACCGTATCCAAGAAATTCTGGAGTTCTGCCTACCTGCCGGTAATGGCGCAGCCGAAGGAGTACAGGGTAACATTTTCTCCTGATAAAGTTGAATACAGCAGGATTGACGGGTGCATTGAAACAAAAACCGAAGCTACAATATCTCCCCAGGAGGAAGTTGAGGTAAGGCGTATTACACTTACCAACAGGAGCACCCACACTGCAAAGCTTGATGTTACCAGCTATTATGAGCCTGTCCTTGATACATATGAAGCAGACCTGGCACATCCTGCCTTCAGTAAGCTTTTTGTATCGACCGAATATGTTGAAGAAGGAAATGTCCTGCTGGCAACCAGAAGGCCCAGGACCCATAATGGAGAAAAGCTATATTTATTTACTACAATGTGTGTTAAAGGTAAAATTAACGGCAGCATTGAATTTGAAACAGACAGGAACAAATTTATAGGCAGAGGCAATACCTTAAGGGATCCGAATGTAATGAAATCCGATCTTCCGCTTTCCAATACCGCCGGGAATGTATTAGACCCTGTTATGAGCTTGAGAGCCAATATCGCACTGCTTCCGGGACGGTCAGCCGTCGTTACTTACGTTACGGGTGTTTCGGAAACAAGGGAAGAGGCACTGGATGCGGCTATGAGATACCAGAAGAGTTATTCAATAGACGATATATTCAAGCTTGCGTTGTTTGACAGTGAAGTTGAGATGCAGTATCTTGGACTGAGTCCGAAACAGGTTAATGCAATTCAGGATCTTGTAGGAAGTATATACTACCCGTCAAGGCTTATGAGGGGGCCTGTTGATGTAATTGAAAAAAATACACTGGGACAATCCTCCCTTTGGAAATACGGCATATCCGGGGATTTACCCATAATGACTTTTAGAATAAACAATGATGAGCAGGTTAACACGTTAAAAGATGTTGTGTCGGCCTATGAATACATGAGAAAAAACGGAATTATGCTTGACTTTGTCATACTTAACGAGGAAAAGGAGGACTATTTCCAGCCCCTTAACCAGAGAATCGGTGATATTATAAACAATAGTAAAATATATTATCCGCACTCAAAAAATGCAAGGATATTTCTTTTAAAGGCCAGGCATATGAGTGAAGAGGAAATCAACCTTTTAATATCCGTATCAAGAATTGTCCTCAGTGAAAGGAACAGGCTTATGTCAAGGCGTATAAGAAAACAGCTTATGGACGAGGCTGCCTGGTACACCGGAAAATTTTCATCCAACAGCGCACGTGTATATGAAAACATACCCTTAAGCCGTGAGGAGCTTTTGTTTTTTAATGGAATGGGAGGCTTTACATTTGACGGGAAGGAATATGTAATATTGCTTAATGAAGGCCAGCAGACTCCTGTGCCGTGGACCAATGTCATAGCGAATGAAAATTTTGGATTCATGGTCACCAATTCGGGGGGAGGATATACATGGGCAATCAACAGCAGGGAAAACAAGGTGACAAAATGGTCAAACGACCCTGTTATGGATATACCGTCTGAAATTATATACATCAGGGATGATGATACCGGTGAATTCTTCAGTCCGACACCTGCTCCAATTAGAGGGAATCAGCCTTACAGGATAAGGCATGGATTGGGTTATTCTGCATTTGAGCATAACAGCAACGGTCTTAAGCAGCATATGACTCTTTATGTTGGTGAAAGGGACCCGGTTAAAATTTACAGGGTTAATCTTGAAAATGCAGGAGATGAAAAAAGAAAGCTGTCACTATATTTATATGCGGAATTGGTAATGGGCGCATCCAGGGAGGAAACAGCACCTTATATTGTATCCCGGTCAGACCCTGAAACCAACATGCTTTACTTTGCCAATACATATAATATGGAATTTAAAGGGCAAATTACCTTTGTATCGTCCAGTGAACAGATCAGTTCATATACGGGAGACAATATGGAGTTTATAGGAAGAAGAGGTCATATTGACAGGCCACAGGGACTTTTTAACGAGGAGCTTTCAAATAGGGCGGGAGCATCCCTGGACCCATGTGCCGCTATAAAAACTAAAGTTACACTTAAGCCTGGTGAAAGCCGGGAAGTAATTTTTATCCTGGGTGAGTGCACTGATATTGAAACCGTCCGGTTAATGGTCAAGACATATACCAGGCACCAGGTTGCAAGGGTTGTCTTAAACCGGGTGAAAAAGTATTGGAGTAATATAGTTGAGCAAATACAGGTGAATACTCCCGATAAAGCATTTAATATAATAATGAACGGCTGGCTGCTTTATCAGGTATTAAGCTGCAGAATGTTTTCAAGGTCTGCTTTTTACCAAAGCGGCGGTGCATACGGGTTTAGAGACCAGCTGCAGGATTCACTTGCTTTCCTCCACAGCAAACCGGAACTGGCCAAAGAGCAGATAATAAAATGCTGCAGCCGGCAATTTGTGGAAGGTGATGTCCAGCACTGGTGGCATAATGATTCGGGTAAAGGAGTTAGGACAAGAATATCCGACGATCTTTTATGGCTGCCTTATGCAACTGCTGTATATGTAAAATACACAGGGGATAAATCCATACTTGATGAAAATGTCTCATACCTGTATGGAGAAGAACTTGCGCCCGGTGAGAGTGAGAAATATACCATTCCGAATATTACGGAAGAAAAAGGCAGCGTTTACGAGCACTGCATACGGGCCCTGGAAAAAGGAATCAAGCTTGGTTCACACGGACTGCCGCTTATGGGTTCAGGTGATTGGAATGACGGCATGAACAGCGTTGGGGATGAAGGAAAAGGTGAAAGTGTATGGCTGGGCTGGTTTGTTTACAAGGTAATTAAGGATTTTAGCAGGATATGTAAAATAAAAAAAGATCACGGGACGGTGAAAAAATACAATGATATAGCCGAAGAGCTCAAAAAAAATATAGATGAACATGCATGGGATGGCGAATGGTATTTAAGGGCATTTTTTGACAATGGTGAAACTCTAGGTTCCAGGCATAACAATGAATGCAGGATAGACTCCATATCCCAGTCCTGGAGCGCCATATCAGGCGCGGGAAACAATGAAAAAGTTGAAAAGGCAATGAATTCATTTTTTCGGTACCTGGTGCAGGAAGAAGACAGGTTGATTATGCTGCTTAATCCGCCTTTTGACAAAAGTGAGCCTGACCCGGGATACATAAAGGGATATCTTCCAGGCATCAGGGAAAATGGAGGACAATATACACATGCCGCACTATGGGCTGTAATAGCATATGCAAAACTGGGTATGGGTGATACTGCATACAAGCTGTTCAATATGATAAATCCTATAACTCATGCGCAGAATTATTCTGAAGTGATGAAATATAAACAGGAGCCATATGTTGTAAGTGCAGATGTATATTCAAAATATCCTCACGCGGGAAGGGGAGGCTGGAGCTGGTATACAGGCTCAGCCGGATGGATGTATCAGGCAGGTATCGAATGGATGCTGGGAATAAGAAAAAAGGGAAGGTATCTTTATGTAAATCCTGTTATACCAGGTGTGTGGAAGCATTTTTCATTCACATACAGGTTTGGAGAGGCAAGGTACCATATAGATGTGGAAAATAATGAGGGATTGACATATGGCAGGATATCCATAATGATGAACGGCAGAGAAATTCATGCAAAAGGAATAAAGCTTATTGACGACGGAAAGGACCACGGCATCCTTGTGAGGGTGTTAAGTGAAGAAAAAAAGAGCGGCATAGGATAATCATTTTTTTAGCTTCCTTTTTTTCTTAAATTCAGGTGGAGAGTAATATCCACCTGAATTACTAACATGACTTGGATACAATCTTAATATCATACTTTTCAGCAAGATGTGCACTTTTTTATTTGCCTGGTTAACAGGTTCTTCAGCAGATAAATTCTTATTGTAGTTACTGCAGCCTATTACCGTGTAATAAAAATAGGGGCATCTGTTACGGAAATTCATATTTAATTAATAGGAATTATTCGGGCTTTTCATTTTATGTAAAATGGGATATTATAATATAGTGGTAAAAGGACACATATAATAAGAAAACAGGAAGTGCCAAAGTGAAAACAGGGACTATAAGGCAGATATCAAACCTTGATTTACCGCTATTTGTTACCTGTTATCTGAAATGGGAACGAGGGGATTGCTATGTTATATGAAAGTACCAGAGGGGGAGCGGCCGGCATTACCTCAGCCGAGGCTATAAAAACAGGGATAGCTCCGGACGGAGGACTTTTTGTTCCTGAAAGGCTTGCCAAAGTATCCCAGGAAAAGCTAATACAAATGGCTGATATGTCTTATATGGAAAGGGCAGGGTTAATTTTGGGAGCCTACCTTGACGATTACAAGCCGGAAGAAATCAATGCCTGCATAAAAAAGGCATATGGCAGCAAATTTAATCATGATAAAATCGTACCTTTTATCAAGCTCTCCGACCAAATGTTTATACAGGAGCTCTGGCATGGTCCAACAAGTGCATTTAAGGATATGGCACTTCAGATACTTCCCCATCTTCTTGTAAGGGCGGTTAAAAAAACAGGAGAAGAAAAAGAGATAATAGTATTGGTAGCAACCTCCGGAGATACGGGCAAAGCTGCATTGGAAGGTTTTAAGGATGTGAAGGGAACAAAAATTATTGTATTTTTTCCTGATGAAGGCGTAAGTGAAATTCAAAAAATGCAGATGATTACCCAGGAGGGTGAAAATGTCTACGCCATAGGTATTAAAGGCAATTTTGACGATGCCCAAAGCGGTGTAAAAAATATATTTACAAATTTTGATATAAAAGAAAAGATGGCCCAAAGGGGTTTTATGTTCTCTTCTGCAAACTCTATTAACTGGGGAAGGCTTGCTCCTCAGATTGTTTACTATTTTTCGACTTATGCCGATCTTTTTGCAAGAAAAGAAGTCGAGATGGGTGAGCTTATTAATATTGTTGTGCCAACAGGCAATTTTGGCAATATTCTTGCTGCATACTATGCTTACAGGATGGGGCTTCCGGTTAACAGGCTTATATGTGCCTCAAATGAAAACAATGTGTTGACTGAATTTATTATTTCAGGAACCTATGACAGGAGAAGGGATTTTGTAAAGACAATATCACCTTCCATGGATATTCTTATTTCCAGCAACCTGGAAAGGCTTTTATATGAAGCTAACGGCCGCAATTTTTCTAGGGTTAGGGAGTGGATGCAAGAACTTGCAAAAGAGGGTTTTTATAAAATTGATGACGAAACCCATGATAAAATAGCTTCAATTTTCTGGTCTGAGTATTCCAACGAAAATGAGATTCTTAACACTATAAGAAGTATATATGAAGAGTATAATTATATAGTGGATACTCATACGGCAGTCGGTATTGACGTTTATGACAAATATGTAATTTCAACGGGGGATGTTACAAAATCAGTGATAGCATCTACGGCAAGCCCGTTTAAATTTAATAAAAGCGTATGTACGGCAATCCTAGGGAAGGAAAGTGTTGTAGGAAAAAGTGAATTTGAGCTGCTTGATATGCTGGCAGAAAAAAGCGGTTTGGTTGTGCCGGAAGGTTTAAAAGGTCTGGATACCAAAGAAATAAGGCATAATATCAGGTGTGGAGTTAATGAAATGAGACGGTGTGTTGAGAAAATACTCAGAATATGAAGCAATTTGTGTTGTATCGGTCTCAAATAAGGAGAATTTAGTATATTCTATAAAAAAATGACAACGTGAAATGCTCAATGTAAAACAATAAAAAAGGAATACCAAAGTCTTCATTAATCTTATGGGGATTTTTTATTGTATTTTCAAACAGATACCGCAAAATGAGAACAAATGTTTGCATTCAAAACAGTTTAAATGTATAATATAAAAAATAGTAAATATTAAAGACAGGAGAAAAGCATATGAGAGACAGTATTCATATTAAAGGCGCGCGCGAGCACAATCTTAAAAATATTGATGTGGAAATACCAAGGGACAAGCTTGTTGTCATAACGGGCCTCAGCGGTTCGGGCAAATCATCCCTTGCTTTTGATACCATATACGCTGAGGGGCAAAGGAGATATGTAGAGTCTCTATCAGCCTATGCAAGGCAATTTCTAGGACAGATGGAAAAGCCGGATGTTGATTATATTGAAGGCCTTTCGCCGGCTATTTCGATAGATCAGAAAACTACCAGCAGGAATCCCAGGTCTACAGTGGGCACCGTTACGGAAATATATGACTACCTGCGGCTTCTCTATGCCAGAATTGGCATTCCCCACTGCCATATTTGCGGAAAGAAGATTTCGCAAATGACCGTGGATCAAATGGTTGACAGGGTTATGGAGCTTGAGGAAGGCACGAAAATCCAGGTTCTTGCACCAGTTGTAAGGGGCAGAAAAGGTGAATACCACAAGCTTATAGAAGATGTAAAAAAGGGAGGATATGTTCGTATTAGGGTCGATGGTATTATTTATGATATAAATGATGAAATTGATCTTGATAAAAACAAAAAGCATAATATAGAAATAGTTGTGGACAGGCTTGTTATTAAAGCTTCGATACAAAAAAGACTGGCTGATTCAATAGAAACCGTATTGAATTTAAGCGGCGGCCTGCTGCTTGTAGATGTAATAAACAAAGATGAGATGCTTTTGAGCCAGAATTTTTCCTGTACTGAATGTGGAGTTAGCATGGAAGAGCTTACTCCCAGGATGTTTTCTTTCAATAATCCATTTGGAGCATGTCCGGAATGCATGGGATTAGGAACTCTGCTTAATGTAGACCCCGTCCTTGTTATTCCGGATAAAAACAAATCTCTCGCAGAGGGTGCAATTTGTGTAGCCGGCTGGAACATCCAGAATGAAGATGCATATGCCCGTATGTTTTTTAATGCCCTGTCCAAAAAATATGGTTTTAGCCTTGATACACCGGTAAAAAGACTATCTGATAAAATAATGAATATTATCCTTTACGGAACAAACACAAAAATAAAAGTGGAATATGAAAGGGAGCATGGCAGCGGATCATATATGTCTTCTTTTGAAGGTGTTATAAACACAGTGCAAAGAAGATATAAAGAGACAAGCTCCGACGGGGCCAAAAGATATTATGAAGGCTTGATGAATAACAGTCCCTGTCCTAAATGTCACGGTGCAAGACTTAAAGAGGAGAGTCTTGCGGTTACGGTTGGAGGCAGAAATATTAATCAGATATCGGTAATGTCTGTTGAAGATACAAAAATATTTTTTGACACAATAGAGCTGAATGAAAGACAGAAAATGATAGCATCCCAGATACTTAAGGAAATAAATGAAAGGCTTGGATTTTTAGTTGATGTGGGCCTGGATTACCTCACTCTTTCAAGGTCTGCAGGTACACTTTCAGGTGGAGAAGCGCAAAGAATAAGGCTTGCAACCCAGATTGGCTCAGGCCTTATGGGAGTATTATATATTCTTGACGAACCGAGCATCGGCTTGCATCAAAGAGACAACAGCCGGCTGCTGAAAACTCTTAAACGAATGAGAGACTTAGGGAATACTTTAATAGTGGTTGAACATGATGAGGAAACCATGTATGCAGCAGACCATATCATAGATTTGGGCCCGGGTGCCGGAGTCCACGGGGGAAACATAGTTGCAAAGGGAGATATAAATGTCATTAAGAAAAGTGATAAATCCCTCACAGGACTCTACCTGAGCGGCAAAAAATCTATAGGGATTCCTGCAAAAAGAAGGTCTTTGGAAGGCAATTGGCTTACAATAAAGGGCGCAAGGGAGAACAACCTTAAAAATATTGATGTATCAATTCCTTTAGGTGTTCTCACCTGTGTTACGGGAGTTTCGGGGTCCGGTAAAAGCTCATTGGTAAACGAAATCCTGTATAAAAGGCTGGCTAATGATTTAAACAAAGCAAGAAAGAAGCCGGGTGACCATGATTCCATAGAAGGGGTTGAGCATCTGGACAAGGTCATTGACATAGACCAGTCACCTATTGGAAGAACCCCAAGGTCCAATCCTGCTACCTATACGGGAGTATTTGGATATATACGGGAATTATTTTCTACTACTTCAGAATCAAGGGCCAGAGGATACAAACCCGGCAGATTCAGCTTCAATGTTAAAGGGGGAAGATGTGAGGCTTGCAGCGGAGACGGCATAATAAAGATTGAAATGCATTTTTTGCCGGATGTATATGTTCCATGCGAAGTTTGCAAAGGCAAAAGATACAATAGAGAGACACTTGAGGTCAAGTACAAGGGAAATAACATATCCCAGGTTCTGGATATGACAATAGAAGATTCTCTTGAATTTTTCAAAAATATACCTAAAATAAAGAGGAAGCTTAAAACACTTAATGATGTGGGACTTGGCTATGTTAAACTTGGACAGTCGTCAACAACTCTTTCAGGAGGAGAAGCGCAAAGGGTCAAGCTTGCAACCGAATTGTCAAAAAGAAGTACCGGAAGCACCCTCTATATACTTGATGAGCCCACCACGGGACTTCACGTAGCAGATGTCCACAGGCTGGTGAATATACTGCAGCGGCTTGTCAAATCAGGAAATACCGTAGTAGTAATAGAGCACAATCTTGATGTTATCAAAACTGCAGATTTCATAATTGACCTTGGACCCGAGGGGGGCAATAAAGGCGGTTATACAGTTGCAAAGGGGACTCCTGAAGAGGTTGCATCAAAAAAGCAATCCTATACGGGCAATTACTTGAGCAAGATGCTCAATAATGATATAGAAAACGCAGGATAATGATTTTAAATCGACTTTACAGCAAAATATTGCTTGTACTTTAATTAGACCAGTTTGTTTGTAATGTGTTATAATAAAATAAAGTAAAGCAGTTTTTATGATTGCAAGGAGATTGTTATTATGATGTGTTCATCTTGTAAAAAGAATTATGCAGTGGTTTTTATCACTAAAATTATAAATGGAAAACAGGAGCAGGAGGGATTATGTCTTTCCTGTGCAAAAAAACAGGGGATACAGCCTATCAACCAGCTGATTGACCAGACAGGCATGTCGGATAGTGATATTGAAAGCCTTAACAAGCAGGTTGGAAATCTTTTTGATAATATTGATATGGACGGTATTGTGTCTGAAATGCCTCAGCAGGAAGGGAACGGGAATCCCTTTTTTAACCTTATAAACAAGGCCTTCCCCAAAAATGACGAGTTTAAAGACAATAAAAATATGGATGAAGATAGGAATTCCGATGGGAAAAACAATACGAGAACAAAGACCCAAAAAAGAAGTATAAAGAAAAGGAAATATTTAAGCCTTTATGGCATTAACCTTACAAGCATGGCTGCAGAAAACAGGATTGACAGGATAATAGGCAGACAGCGTGAAATAGACAGGGTGGTCCAGATTCTCAACAGAAGGACAAAAAACAATCCTGTGCTTGTAGGTGAACCTGGTGTGGGTAAAACTGCAATAGCAGAGGGATTGGCCGTCAGAATATCAAACAGGCAGGTGCCTGCTAAGCTGTTTAATGCCGAAATTTATTTACTCGACCTTACTGCTCTGGTGGCAGGTACACAATTTAGAGGACAATTTGAAAGCAGGATGAAGGGATTGATAGAGGAGGCAAAAAATAGCGGAAATATAATACTTGTTATTGATGAGCTTCATAATATTATGGGCGCGGGTGAGGCCGAAGGTGCAATAAATGCGGCCAATATACTAAAACCTGCTTTATCGAGGGGAGAGGTACAGGTAATAGGTGCCACTACCTTAAATGAGTACCGGAAACATATCGAAAAGGATTCCGCATTGGAAAGAAGATTCCAGCCGGTATTGGTTGAAGAGCCTTCAATAGCAGATTCCATTGAAATTGTTAAAGGTATCAAGGATTATTATGAAGCCTACCATATGGTATTCATACCTGACCAGGTAGTGGAATCGGCAGTACTGATGTCGGAGAGGTACATTACCGACAGGTATCTTCCCGACAAGGCAATAGATGTAATTGATGAGGCAGGCTCAAGGGTCAATTTAATGAATGATGGTCTTGTTGAGCTGGAGGCCCTTAAAGATGAATTAAAAAAAGTGCAGGACGACAAGGAAAATGCGGTATCTGCAGATTCTATCGAGGATTATCAAAAAGCAGCGGACCTTAAGGTCAGAGAATGCAAACTGATTACCAAAATAAGGGAAATAGAGGCAAACAGCAAGGATTATTGTATTACCATTGATGATGTTGCTCATGTTATTGAATCATGGACCAAGATTCCCGTACAAAGGATAACACAGGTAGAGACAGAAAAGCTTTTAAATCTTGAAGACAGGCTGCACACAAGGGTAATAGGCCAGAACAAAGCAGTATCAAGTGTTTCAAAGGCTATAAGGAGAAACAGGGCGGGATTTAAGAAAAGGAGAAAGCCTTCTTCATTCGTATTTGTGGGACCCACCGGGGTAGGCAAAACCGAGCTTGTCAGGGCACTGGCTGTCGAACTTTTTGAAAGTGAAGAAGCGCTGATAAGGCTTGATATGTCGGAATATATGGAAAAGCATGCCGTATCAAAGATGATAGGTTCTCCACCCGGATATGTGGGATATGACGACGCCGGCCAACTGACTGAAAAAGTTAGAAGGAAGCCATATTCCATCATATTGCTCGATGAGATTGAAAAAGCACATCCGGATGTATTTAATATGCTGCTCCAGATACTTGACGACGGCAGGCTTACCGATAATCACGGCAGGGTGGTCAGCTTTGAAAATACCGTTATAATAATGACTTCCAATGCAGGAACGAGCCTTAAATCCAATGGTATTGGATTCAATAAGAGCGAATACCAATCACTTGAGAGTAAAGTTAATGATGTCATGAAGAATATTTTCAGGCCTGAGTTTTTGAACAGGCTTGATGAAATTATAGTGTTTACCGAGCTTTCAAAGGACGAGCTGCTACAGATTGTTGACTTGATGATCAGTGAGGTAAGGCTGGATGTAGAAGAAAAAGGAATGAAGCTTAAAATTACCGGGGCTGCAAAAGAGCTGCTGGCAGAAAAGGGCTATAGTCCTAAATATGGTGCAAGGCCGCTGCGCAGAGTCATTCAGAAATTTATTGAGGATGAGATGGCAGAGCTGTATTTGAAGGGAGATTACCAGCAGGGGGATGTAATTATTATTGACAATATTGATGGAGATATTAAGCTTATAGTAGGAAACAGGCAGCTTCTGAAATAAGTGTTACCGCTGCTTTTATAAATTATCCTTTAGGAATCTCTCATGCCAACGGAGCCAAAAACCATGCACTTTATCCTGCCTGCCATATTCATTGTATTGAAATAACCAAGTGTATCAAATGCCTTATCAGTTCTTCCGGGAAAAGTTCACCCAAAACCGCATAATCTCCAGATTATGCCCAAATACCATCCATTTTAATGATGAAAGCAGATCTATTCTATTCAATAAAAATGGAACTTAATTTTACTTTATTCAGTCTAAAACAATGTAACAAAATAATTTGTGTAAAACAAGGAGGTATTTTTAATGATTAGTTTTAGTTTTTCCAAAAGTAAAATAGCCATTATTTCTTTACTTACGATTATGCTGCTTGCACTTGGCTTCATAATCTCCGGCTTGCCTGCAAATGTGAGTTATGCAGAGGAGAAGGAAAGCACAACCAGGACAATAAATGTTGCAGGCAGTGCTATTGTTACGGCACCGCCGGATATGGCATATATCAACTTTGGAGTGGTTACAGAGGATATTGATGCAAAAAAAGCACAGCAAAAAAATGCAAATACTATGAACAAGGTGATTGAGGCTATAAAACAGGCCGGCATAGCAGAAAAAGACATTAAGACAATCAACTACAGAATACACCCAAAATATGACTATACCAAGGAGAGCGGTACCAGTAAAATTGTTGGGTATTCGGTAAATAACTCTGTTGAAGTTACAATAAGAGACATTGATGAAACCGGTGCCATAATTGATGTTGTAGCGGATTCAGGAGCCAATACGGCAAGCAATATCAGGTTTGCTTTGAGCAACAACGAAGAATATTACAATCAGGCACTGGAAGAAGCATTGAAAAATGCAAAAGGCAAAGCACAGACAATTGCAGATGTACTTGAAGTAAAGCTTGATTTGCCGGTGTCGGTAAATGAACAAGGAAGCTATTCACCTGTATATAAATATGCAGAAGTCTTAAGAAATGATATGGCAGCGTCAACACCGGTAGAATCCGGTTCAATCCAGGTAAGTGCAAATGTAAATGTATCATATGAAATAAAAGAGTAAGAGTTTTGGCACTTACATTATTAAAAGCACCTTGGCGCCCCCCGCCAAGGTGCTTTTAGTTATTACTATTAATAATGGTTATACTTATCCGGTGACTGCCGGATTTTTCATTTGTATTGGTTAAGGGAAGGAGCCATTCACTTTTAAAAATCCTCGAAAACTCTCTTATTGTGAAACCATGTGAGTTTCTCATCTTGCCCTTTAAGGCCGGCAAAATCCATGGTTTTCTTGTCAAGCATGTTTTTTTGAACTCCTTCAAGATTATATGAAATTTTCTATGTTTTATCTACATTGCTTTTATTATTTGTCCATTCAAAAAAATAGTTAATGGTACTATACTAAATTATGTGACGAGGATGATGTTTGGGAGGGAATTTATGAAGGAACAGTTAAGTCAAGGGAGCATGGTTTTAAAAAAGGAAAATAACTATAAAAATAATATTCTCAAAAAAATATTAAAATACAGAATACTGTATTTATTCCTTATTCCACCTGTCATCTGGTTTTTTGTGTTTGGTTATATTCCTATGTATGGAATCACATTAGCTTTTAGGGACTACAGATTTGATATGGGATTGTGGCATAGTCCATGGGTTGGATTCAGATATGTAGATAAGTTCTTTTCGTATTTCCAGTTCTGGAATTTATTAAGAAATTCATTTTTAATCAGTTTTATGAAATTGCTGATAGGATTCCCGGCTCCGATTATTCTTGCCCTATTATTGAATGAAGTCAGGATTGCAAAATGCAAAAGAATAGTCCAGACCGTATCCTATTTGCCGCATTTTGTCTCATGGGTTGTAGTTGCAACGATTTTTACCAAATTTCTTTCTCCGCATGGAGGATTTTTTAATGACTTACGTCAATTATTTGGCGTAGAGCCCATATTTTATTTAGGCCAGGCTAGATACTTCTATCTTACGGTTGTATTTACGGAAGTATGGAAAGGTGTAGGCTTTGGGTCAATAATATATCTGGCTGCGTTGAGTGGCATTAATCCCAATTTATATGCTGCTGCGTCAATTGATGGTGCCGGGAAATGGAGATCCCTGCTTCATATCACACTGCCCGGATTAGCTCCGACCATCAGTATTCTATTGATTCTTAGTGTGGGTAATCTCATGAAAGCAGGATTTGAACAAATCTTGTTATTTCAGACACCGGCAACTCTTACAGTTTCAGAAATCCTTGAAACCTATTCGTTAAAAACAGGATTAAGAGAAGGAAACATTAGTTATGCCACGGTAGTGGGACTTTTTCAATCCCTGGTATCTATGGCTCTTATCACAACAGCTAACTATTCTGCCAGGAAATTTTCAGGGACATCATTATGGTAGGAGGTGAAATGAAATGGTTATCAGGGAAAGCTTAGGAGAAAAAATATTCAGAGTATTTAACTACACAGCATTAAGCTTGCTTGGAGCTGCTACTTTTTACCCTTTTTATTATGTGCTGGTGCAATCTTTAAATGACGGAAGAGATGCGCTGAAAGGAGGCCTGTATTTTTTGCCTAGAGTGTGGACTTTGGCAAATTATATGAAAGCCTTTGAAGACCCTATTATTGTTAATGCATTTATGATTACTTTGTTCAGAACCATAGTAGGAACTGTTTTAAGTGTCCTGCTGACAGCAATGGCCGCTTATGCGTTAGCAAGAAAGGACCTGCCGGGACGCTCCGCTATTTCATTTTATTTTTTTGTTACAACAATATTCAGCGGCGGAATGATTCCATTTTTTATAGTTTTGAGAGAGCTGCATTTGACAAGTACAATCTGGATATATATCCTGCCGGCTGTTTATAGTTTTTTTAACTTGATTGTTATGAGAACTTATTTTCAAAGCAGCATTCCTTTTGAGCTATGGGAATCGGCAACCATTGATGGCTATAATGAGCAGAAAATTTTCTTTAAAATCTACCTGCCCCTTTCCCTGCCAATGCTTGCAACCATTACCTTGTTTGTAGGGGTAGGCCACTGGAATGATTGGTTTACAGGAGCTTATTATGTGACAGATAAAAAGCTTAGGCCGGCAGCAACAATACTGCAGCAGATATTATCAGAAGCGAATTTTGAGCAATCGACAGATGTAGCAGGAAATTACAGGCAAGGTTCGTCACTGGTATCGGCTGCCAATACAACGCCGGAATCCTTGCGGATGGCTTTTGTTATGATTATCACAATACCAATTATATTCATTTATCCATTTTTACAAAGGTATTTTGTGAATGGGATTATGATTGGGTCTATTAAAGGATAATGAACTCATAAGAGTTTATTAAATAAAAATAGAGAAGGGGAATTTTTATGAAAGAAAAAATGAAGAAATGGCCGGCAGTATTCCTGGCTATAACAATGGCATTTTCATTGCTGGTCGGATGTGAAAGTGGCAGAGAATCCGGTAATGATAAACCAAATGGTACAAAAACGGAATCATCAGGAAATGAATCCGATAAACCTGTACATGTAAAGGCTTTTATCTGCTGGAACGGCTCCAGCTCCGGAAGGCTTGAGGATGAAGAAAACAACCCGGTTGCAAAAAAAATAAAGGAAGCGACTAATGTAGTTTTCAATTTTGAGTTTGCAACATCATCGGAAGTTGAGAATTTAAATTTAATGTTTGCGGCCGGAGATGTTCCGTATGATGTAGTTGCAGCTCCTTATTGGGGAGGCGACGGAGGAGAAACAGGTGTTATTAAAAAGGCCGGAAAGCAAGGAATGCTGCTGCCGCTTAATGATCTGCTGGACCAGTATGGTGAAAACATTAAGCCGGCATTATCAACCATGGTAGCAAAAGATTTTTATGAAAATGATGTAAGAGATCCGGATTTTAATGGTAATATTTATGTTGTCCCTTATCAAACAGCAGCAGCTCCGGAAGATGTTTTTAACTGGGGATATACCGTATATGCCCGTAAGGATATTATGGAAGCCTTAGGGTGGAAGCCGGAAGATTTCAATCACTCTGAAAAAATATATGAGTTTTTAAAAGAAGTTAAGGCAGGAGATTTTAAAGATGCCACCGGCAATCCTGTTATTCCGGCCGGAAACTGGCATAACGGATGGGCATACGGTGAAATGATCCGGTCTTTCTCTGTTCCAAGCTTCTCAGGATTTTTCAGGGATGAGGACGGCAGCTTGAAGAATACCGTATTCTCACCCATGATGGATGAGGAAGTTAAATTTATGCACAAAATGGTTTCAGAAGGATTATTTGATCCGGAAGCATTCAGGCAAAACGACACTATAGCAAAGGAAAAACATGCCGTTGGGAGATATGCAGTTTCAGCTGCCCATTATCCCCATTTTAGAGATTTTTTCAGACAGAACTTACTGGATGAACATCCGGAAATGGAATATGTGCCGGTTGGTCCGATTGAAGATTCTTCAGGAAGTATTTATCGGAACGAGTTAAAAGGAAGAGCCGGTACTCCGGCTTGGTTTATTCCGAAAAATTCAAAAGTTGCAGAACATGTTATAAAAGCTATCAACTATATGAACAGTGATGAAGGCAAGAGGCTGCTTCGTTATGGTGTAGAAGGCATACATTACGATATGAACAACGGCAAACCGGTTGTGAAACCGGAGTGGCTTAAAAAAATGAATGCGGGAGAAACAAGGAAAATTGGAATAGGCGGTGTTTATCTGGAATTCATGTCGTTGACCCCATCTATGAGCCAATGGGGAGAATTTACACCGGGAGAAGCCCAAAAACCAGACCCGGTATATGAAAAGATAATAACAGAAATTTCTCCTTACAAATTCTATGAAGGATATAGGGCTTCCTATTTTGCAAAAGAATATCCAAAATATGAAGAAATCAGAGAGTTGACCGATGGGAATACCCGCCGTGACTACATTGAAAGAGCTTACTTTGCCAAAACACAGGAAGAGGCTTTGAAAATTCTGAATGAATACAGGAATTACCTGTTAGATGGAGACATTGAAAAGTATTGGGAATTCATGGATGGAAAAAGCGGCGCAAGAGAAGATATCCTCTGGTAATTTAGAAGCTATGTTGATTGAATAATTTATGAAGGGAATTCTTAGGAGCCTGTGCAAGAATTCTGGCACAGGCTCTTTATTACTGTCACTCCTAAAAATATATTTGTTATAGGAAATACTTGCATCAAAAGCAAAAATTGTACTTGCTTGCAGACTGTGATACTATAGTAATAAGATTTAGAATTTAAAAAAATGGTGGATGTTATGAATCGGTGTAGATTCTTTTTATATAGAAAATTTATGTATGATATGTCTATTGCCAATAAAATAATTGTTTTTACCATTGTTATCACCCTTATTCCCTTATTGTGCATGAGTTTGTTATACTATTACAAAATGGAGCAAGTCGTAGAAAATGAACTCAGTTCATCCTACCAGCAGGAAGTAAGCCAGTATATAGACAATATAAATTATAAATTTGACATCTATCAGACATTCGCCGACAATATTGCTCTTAATAGAACAATAGAGGAACTATTCTCTAAACAGGATAAAATTACAATTGATCAAACAATTGAAACAAGCAACCTGATTAAAAAAGAAATTAATTCGCTAATATTATTGAAGGATATTCAGGAATTGGACAGTATCATGCTGTATGCAAATAATGATAAATTTCCATCAGATGGCATACATATACGCAGCATTTCATTAGTTGACGGACATGACTGGTACAGGAAGATATCCCTGGAAGATATGAAAAAACCTTTTTTTTATATTACTCCAGGCCGGAAAAAGAAGATTATTTCTTTTACCGCACCAATTAATAATTTTACCTCTGCTATTTTAAAACAGCAGATGGGTTTTGTAAAAATTGATATAGATGCAGAATCTTTCTTTAGAATCGACAGTGAATATTGGAATGAAAAAAATAAAGACATATTTATTATGGATAATAATGGAGAATTTATTTTTGGAAGCAATAAGGAGAAATTAATAAAATTTAAACAGGAAGATGATTTAAATATTATAGCAAGCAATTTTGGAGTAGTCTTTACAAATATTTCGGGAAAAAAGGAAGTTGTTATACACAAACCCATAAGTAAACAAGGCTGGAGTGTAGTTTTTTTATATTATTATGATGAAATGAAGGAAAAATTGGATGAGATTATGAACCTTATTATCTTATCCGCAATAAGCCTTTTTATTATAATCATTACCCTGGTCCTTGCATTCTCAAGGGTATTTTCCAACCGGATAAAGGAATTGGTCAAGAAAATGGAAATGGTTAAAAGGGGATCTTTGGAAATTGATACCCATATACCGGGTAAAGATGAAATTGGAATATTGGAACATAACTTTTATGATATGATTGAGAAAGTCAAAGAGCTGATAATGAAAAACTATGTTCAACAGCTGGAAAAAAGAGAGGCAGAACTCAATGCCCTGCAGTTTCAAATTAATCCTCACTTTCTGTATAATACCCTGGAATCCATCAATGCCATAGCCACGGTTTATGATTGTGAAGAGATATGTGACATTTGTGAGGGACTCGGAGATATGTTCCGCTATAGCATAAACCGTGGAAAAAGTGAGTTTGTTTTGCTTTACAAGGAGCTTGAACATATAGACAATTATATACAAATACAAAAAATAAGATTTAAAAACTGCTTTGATGTATTTTATAATGTGGATGAAAAGATTAAATCCTGCAAAACCCTGAAATTTATCCTTCAGCCCATTGTCGAGAACTCAATAGTCCATGGGTTTTACAACAAAAAAGAAAAGGGTTACCTTGAAATATGTGCCTATATCAAAGATTATTGCCTGTTTATAAAGGTTTTGGACGACGGCTGCGGGATGTCTGAAGAACAGCTTAAAAATCTGACTGATTATGTAAATGGAAGAGAGGAGAAATTATTGAAAAACTATAAGAAAAGCATCGGTGTCAAAAATGTAAATGATAGAATCAAGCTGACTTATGGCAATCAATATGGAATTGAAATAAAGAGTAAAACGGGTGCAGGTACGCAGGTGATTATCAAGCTTCCTGTATACGGATATCAAGAGGGGTGATAAATATGTTATATGATATTTTGGTAATTGACGATGAAGAGTGGATAAGAAATGGAATAATTTCAAAAATTAAAAAATATCATTTTGAATTCTCCAATATCCTGGAGGCAGATAATGGAGAAAATGCCCTCGAAATAATTGAAAATTACAAGCCGCATATTGTTATTACAGATATTCGAATGCCCTGTCTGGATGGAATTCAACTGATTGAAAAAGTGAAGCCTTTATATCCAAAAACAAAGTTTATTATTGTAAGCGGGTATGCAGAATTCGAATATGCCGAGCAGGCAATCAATATGGGAGTAAGCGGATATTTGTTAAAACCAATTCACAAGAGTAACTTTATCAAAACAATGAAAAGTGTATTGGATGAGCTGGACCATGAAAAGGAAGTTAAAATAATTAAAAGAAGTGTTGAAGATTTGGAGAGAAGCAAACAAAAGCTGCTGCTTGAGAGATCCATCAATGAAATTTTTCATTCTGCCAAAGAAGGAAGGCAGGATAAGGAAATCCATCTTCCCGGGAGCGGGGATGGATATAAGTATATATTAATCCTGGTTAACATTGACGGAAGCAGTTATTATCAATCGGAGTTTAAATATGAAGACAGGAATCTTGTCAGGTTCAGTTTAAATAATATAATTGATGAGCTTAATGAAAATTATAATGCATTAAAAATAACAAACTATAAAGATAAGAATCAACTATTTATAATATTGAAAGACACAAATATGGAGAAACTGAAAAAGAACAGTGACAAATTAGTATTTGATATTTACAATAAAGCTACCCGGTTCTTAAAAATATCCATAACCTTGGCAATAAGCAGTATACAAAGCAAAGTAAATGAAAAACTCTATAAAGACACCAAAAAAGCTTTTGATTTAAGGCTCATTCATGGGAATAACCGGATTTACAGGATTGAGGACGCGGAAACAAAGCGAAATTTTACATTTCCGGATAACAAATTACATTTATTGGGCAAATATATACAGTTTTATGATGTAAAGAATATAAAGATCATTCTTGAATACATTTTCCTGATTGAGCATTATAAGGAGGCCTCAGGGGCTCATATCCGTTCTATATTTACAGAAGTAATGAATGTATTTTTAAAAGCTTGCAGCAAGCTGGGACTTGATATAGACGACAAGATTGACCCTGCTCTATTGACCGGCCAAATATTTGACAGCTTCAGCAGTATGGACGACATTGTCAATTATTTATATACTGCTATAGTAGATATGCTGCAAACGGACGAACAATCCAATTTCATAGCAAATAAATGCCAAGATATGGTTTGCAGAGTTATACGGTTTATAAAAACCTATTACAGAGAGGATTTAACAGTTAAAAGAATAGCACGTGAATTTTCCATTAATCCCAACTATTTATCTACCATATTAAAAAATGAAACCGGAAAAACCGTGCTTCAATACCTGACATGTATACGAATGAACAATGCCTGTGAATTGCTGAAGAATACAGATGCAAATATATCGGAAATTTCTCAAACTGTCGGATACCATGATCCGCAATACTTCTCAAGAGTATTCAAGAAAGTCATGGGTATACCGCCACTTGAATATAGAAATAACCGGATTTAAACAGATGATATTCAGTATATTAAACCCGGATGAGCAAATTGCTTCGGATAAACCGAAAAAAATCCATAATTTTCACATTGGAAGCTGGATTATGAATTCCGTACCTCCGCCTGGTTTACTGATTATCTTGATATTGCCGCTGTATAAATTTACTATATGCTTTACGATTGAAAGCCCCAGGCCTGTTCCTCCCATGCTTCTGGAACGGCCCTTGTCTACCCTGTAAAATCTCTCAAATATCCTTTTCTGGTGGTCTTCCGGTATACCTATACCGTTATCCTTTACAATAACAATTACGGACCCTTCGGCCTTATAAGCCGTAATGGAAACATAACCGCCTTTTCTATTGTATTTGATTGCATTGTCAATCAGGTTTATAAGCATTTGCTTTATTCTGTTGCTATTTGCAATAATGTTGAGATTTTCTTCCACATTATATTTAATTCTAATTTTTTTGCTTTCGGCACTGCCTTCAAGAACGGAGATAGTTTCTTTCAACAGGGGAAGGAATTTGAATTTTTTTATATTGGTGTCCCTCTGTTTGGTTTCAATTTCTGAAAGCTGCAGTATATCGTTTATAAGTGTGTATAATCTCTCGGCTTCTATATCAATTATTTCAAGGAATCTTCCGGCAACTCCTGGATCATTTATGGCACCGTTTCGTAGTGTTTCTACAAATCCCCTGATTGATGTAAGGGGTGTTTTTAGTTCATGTGTAACATTTGAGACAAATTCTGTTCTTATTTGCTCCAGCTTTTTAATATTGGTAATGTCATGTATTGATATAATGCCTCCTGAATTGGAGCCGGTCCATTCTTTTTGCCTTAACGGCACTGCCGTAATTCTAAGGATATTGTCGTAATGCCTGCTGTTTCTGATTTCTTCCGTAAACTGGGAGTCTTCCTTTATTGCCCTTTCAATAAGCTTATTTATTTTACTGTTTCTTACCCCTTCCGTGAAATTATTTCCCATTGCTTCTTGCTCGGATATGTTAAAAAGCTTGCATGCAATGGAGTTTATGAGTATTATTCTGAAATTCCGGTCAACTGCTATTATGCCATTTGACATGCTATGCATTACCGAGTCAAATTTAATATTTTTATCTTTCAGATCCGCCACAGTTTTTTCCAGCTTATAGGCCATTTCATTAAACGCTTTTGCCAGTTCACCAAGCTCATCCTTTGAAACAACATTAACCCTTTTGGAATAATTACCTCCGGCAATATCACGTGATAATGAACTAAGCTCGTTTATTGGATTTGTAAGTGAATAGGAAAACCTTAATGCCAGAATAGTTGTAAGCAATATTCCTGCCAGTATTCCCAAAGCTGCATATTTCCATATGATATTATTAATTTCAGTAAGCTTTAGAAGAGGAATAGAAAGGCGTATGATTAAATTATGACTGGCAACGGGGACCGCAACGTAAAGAAAATCCACTTTCAGGGTATTGCTGAAGCGTTTATCAAGACCTACACTGCCTTTGATTGCCTGCTGGATTTCAGGCCTGTCAAGTTTGTTTTCCATTTCTCTGTAATCGGCCTTAGACTCGCCAAGTACTTTTCCTGCAAAATTAATAAAGGTGATCCTGGTATAATATCCGTTGCCCAATTCAACTTGCTGTTTATTTAGAATCTCTGAATACCTTGCTGCTTCTATATTGTAATTTACCGCTCCGTTTTTACTGGGATGGTTCTCCAGATGATATTTTATTAAATAAGCATTGTTTATCAGGCCTTGCTGTACTTCCTGCGTATAAAACCTGTGTGATATCTGAGATGTGAAGAAGCCTGTTATTGTAACTCCAATAATAACGAGTATTATATACAGCAAAAATATTTTTCTTTTCATCCTATATACCCTCCAGAGTTAACAATTAAGGGCTATACTACCTGCCTTGCCTTGTCATTGAATCTGTACCCGATTCCCCTTACTGTTTCGATATATTGAGGAGCACTGGGGTCGGATTCAATCTTTTGCCTTAGGTATCTTATATGTACATCAACTGTTCTTGTCTCACCGTAATAATCAAATCCCCAGATTTTTTCAAGGAGGATGTCGCGGGAGAGTACCTTGCCTTTATTTTTGACCAGCATTTTAATAAGCTCAAATTCCTTTAGGGGCATATCTATCAGCTCACCATCTTTATAAACTTCCCTTCTTGTAGTATCAATTATAATGCCGTCATGCTTGACAATTTCCGAGTCCTCTGCGGAAGATGTGTTAATTCTTCTGAAAAGTGCTTTGATTCTTGCCAGCAGCTCCCTTACACTGAAGGGTTTTGTTATATAATCGTCTGCTCCCAGTTCAAGTCCGAGAACCTTGTCAAATTCATCCCCTTTTGCTGTCAGCATAATGACGGGCAGGTTTTTTGTCGAAGGAAATTGTTTGACCTGCCTGCACACTTCATAGCCATCCATGCCGGGAAGCATAATATCAAGCATAATAAGGTCGGGAACAGTATTTTTTACTTCATTTAAAAAGCTTTCTCCGCTTTCAAATGTGGTTACTCTGTAGCCGGCTGCCTCCAGGTTATATTTGATAAGCTGCAGGATATGCTTTTCGTCTTCAACTACGAAAATTAATTCTCTGGACATTTGTTTACCTCCCTTGCATCAATTATTCTCCGGTTTCTTGTTTTTTTCTTGCAATATCAAAGGGATCGGCAAAGGGATTGTTTTTATAATCATCCCTGTGAAGCATTTTTGCCAGGTGCTTGTGCTCACCTGTAACATTAAATACCACCCATTCGCTGATATTTGTTGCATGGTCCGCCATTCTCTCCAGATATTTTGATATGAACATGAAGTTGATAGCCTGTTCAATAGCATTGGAATCATTTTTCATTATACTTATAAGCTCCAAAATTATTTTGAAGAAAAGCTCGTCAACATCATCATCACTTGCACACACTTCCCTTGCCAGGCTGACATCCTGCCTTATATATGCATCTATTGATTTATTGACCATCTGTTTTGCTTTTTCAGCCATTTTTGGAAGGTCTATAAGCGGCTTTATATATTTTTCACCTGCCATGCGGATTGTAATCTCCGCAATATCTGCCGAATGGTCTCCTATTCGCTCAATGTCGGTAATAATTTTCAAAGCTGCGCTGATTGTCCGAAGATCACCTGCCAGCGGCTGCTGACGGGCTATGAGATTAATACAGCGTTTCTCAATTTTTCTTTCCAGCTCGTCTATTACGTCATCATTTTTGAATATCTCCTTTGCGAGCTCAATATCCTGCTTTTTTAAAGCAGTAATAGTATTTTCTATTGATTCCTCAACCATACTTCCCATCTTTATCAAATCAAGATGCAGCTCCTCAAGGTCTTGATCAAATGTGTGTCTTGTTACCATAGTTTTCACTCCATTTTTATTTATATAATTTTACTATTCGTCCTATATATATTCTACCATTTTTTATATATTAAAGCAAAATTGCTTTTATGAAAATTAAATATAAAAAAGGCGGATTGGACCTAACCAAATCTGCCTGTTATATAATCCTCCGTTCTCTTATCGGAAGGCTTGCTGAATATTTTTTCCGTAAGGTCATATTCTATTACTTCGCCGTTTAGGAAAAAGGCGGTTTTGTCTGATATACGGCCTGCCTGCTGCATATTATGGGTAACTATGACAATAGTATAGTGCTCCTTCAAGTCCTGCGCCAGGTCTTCTATTTTCAAAGTGGAAATAGGGTCCAATGCCGATGTAGGCTCGTCCATCAATACAACTTCAGGCTCAACTGCCAGAACCCTTGCAATGCAAAGCCTTTGCTGCTGTCCCCCTGACAGACCGTAAGCATTGTCATGCAGCCGGTCTTTGACTTCCTCCCAGAGGGCGGCGTTTTTTAAGCTTGTTTCACAGATTTCCATCAATTTTTTTTTATTGCGGATTCCATGGATTTTTGGTCCGTAAATTACATTTTCATATATGGATTTTGGAAACGGATTGGGTTTTTGAAATACCATTCCTACCCTTGTCCTCAGCTCTTCTACCCTTATTGATTTATCGAAAATATTAGTGCCGTGGTAAATAATTTCACCGGATGTAGTAACAATCGGTATGAGTTCAACCATACGGTTAAGTGTTTTTATGAATGTAGACTTGCCACATCCTGACGGGCCGATAATTGCCGTAATTTTATTTTTGCCGATAAGAAGATTAATATTTTTAAGTGCTTGTTCGCTTCCATACCAAAGATTCAGGCCTTTAACCTCGTACACAATATCTTCTGTCTTATTTGAATTAACGTTTGTTCCAGTCAAGGTTTTTCCTCCTCCAATTCAATATCTTCTTTGAAATTTATTTCTTATAAAAATTGCAATTGAATTCATTAAAAACAATAATACCAACAATACTACAATAGTAGCCGCAGCAAGATTTGCATATTCCGCGGTAAGCACGGTGTCAAGCGTCCAGTAATAAATTTGAATTGGAAGTGCGGTAAAATCATCCATTATGCTGTTTGGTATTCTTAAAATCAATGTGGGTATGCCAAGAACAACCAGGGGTGCGGTTTCTCCAATAGCCCTTGAAACAGATAATATGGAACCTGTCAATATGCCGGGCAGTGCGGCCGGGAGTACAATTTTTTTTATGGTTGTCCACTTTGTGGCGCCTATGGCATATGACGCATCCCTTAAGTAGCCGGGGACTGCTTTTATTGCTTCCTGGCTTGCTACAACAACAATTGGAAGAACCAGTAAAGATAAGGTCAATCCTCCTGCCAGTACGCTGGAGCCTAAATTAAGCAGCCTTCCGAATACGGTCAGGCCTAAAAGCCCGAAAATTACAGAAGGAACACCTGCCAGGTTGGAAATATTGGTTTTTATTATGGACTGTAATTTGCCTTTACTAGAAAATTCTTCTAAATATATAGCTGTAGATACTCCCAATAGAAGTGTTACGGGTATTACAACAGTCATTAACAAGACAGAACCAATTATAACACCATATATTCCTGCTCTTTGGGGATTCATTGACAGGTTGCTTTTTAAAAACCTCAAATTTAACCATCCGTAGCTGTCGGCCAGTATTCTATAGAGCAATATGCTTAAAATCAACAGTGCAAATACGGTTGAAAGGGAAAATACTTTTTTTGCCGCTTTGTCGATAATAACACGTTTTTTTATCCTCCGTTTGACACTTTCCGAATCAAAAAGGGTTTTCGACTCTGCATCATGCATGGATTTATGTGTTTCTTTGTTCTCTAAGGCATTGTTTGTAAAATTCATTATCAGTATTCCTCCCTGTATCTTCGAGAAATATATTGTGCCAGTAAATTCATAAAAAGAGTAAAAGCAAAAAGGATTAATCCTACTGCATATAAACTGTAATATCCAATGGTCCCGCTGCCCGCGTCACCACTTGTAAACTCTACAATATATGCGGTCATGGTCTGCATCGATTCGGTGATATCCAAGGTGAACTTTTTGGAGCTTCCGCTTGCAATTGCTACAATCATCGTTTCGCCTACAGCTCTGGAAACTGCCAGTATGAAGGAAGAAATAATTCCGGAAAACGCTGCGGGGACAATAACCCTCAGTGTAACCTCTAGTTTAGTGGAGCCAAGTGCCAAAGCTCCTTCTCTAATGGAGTTGGGAACCGCATTCATGGCGTCCTCAGATAGTGATGTAACAAGGGGAATAATCATTATTCCCATAACTATTCCCGGGCTGAGAGCATTTTTTGCACCTAGATTTGGAATTAATTGCATTAGCAGAGGGGTGACAAAGGAATAAGCAAAAAAACCGTACACAATCGTAGGAATACCTGCTAACATTTCCATAATAGGCTTTAACGTTTTTCTCGTATTTTCCGATGCAAATTCACTTAAAAAAATTGCGGCGGTCAGACCTATTGGAACTGCTACAAACATGGCAATGATTGAAGTAATGATTGTCCCGTTTATTAAAGGCAATATGCCGAATGAAGGAGTTGGACTCAATGGTGCCAGCTTTGTGCCGAAGACCTGCCGTAAAGGAATCTTGCTGAAAAAATGGTAGGCATCAAATACCAATGTCAATACTATACCAATTGATGTTATTATAGAAAGTGACGCTGCCATAAAAAAAAAGGAAGGCACATATTTTTCACTCCGCTTGGTTTTACCGCTGCTTACATTTCTAATAATTATATCCCTGGTATTAAAAGGTTTGCCCATATAACTCTCCTTTCCAACTAATTTTTTAATGTTCTATAAACATCTTTAAGATGAGGAAGTAAAATATGCCTCCTCATCTTAAAAATTGATTATTTAAGTAATAAGTTATTATTTTATTGCTTCCAATTCTTTAAGGTAGTCAGCATACTGGGCGTCGGGAAGAGGAGCGAATCCGTTATCCCCAGCCAGCCTCTTTGCCCCTTTATCAGATACGACATATTTTGCATAGTCGAGTATCTGGGGTTTATCTTTTGCATAATTCAGATTAAGGTATGTGTATACCAAACGGGTAAATCCGGCATAATCAAGATCTTCACCAATCGTATCCAGGGAAGGTCCGACGGGACCGCTGCCAAAGTCAACCTTTACGGCTGTAAGCTTGCCCGTATTGCTGGCATAGTAACCATAACCGAAGAATGCTATGGCATATTTATCATTAGATACCAGGTCAACCAATGTAGAGTATTCCTGCTGCAGGTTGGCAGTTGCAACAATAGGCTGCTCATCCAGGATTTTTTCAAAAAAGAACTCATATGTCCCATGATTTTCGTTTGGTCCGTAGAATTTAATCTCTTCAGCCGGCCAATCGGACCTTATATCAGACCATAATACCTTGTCGTCGGCTTTGTATTTGCCTGAAACATACATGTCAACGATTTCTTCTTTTTTCATCTCCTGCGCCCAGGTATTATCCTTATTGATAACCATTGTTAAACCGTCATATGCCAGTTTAAATTCCATGATATCAGCGCCCATTTCCAGTCCTTTTTCTTCAAGCTGTGAAACTTCCGTATCCTTAATTTTCCTTGATGCATTAGAAAAATCTGTTTCTCCTTCTATGAATTTTTTGAAACCGGCGCTGGAGCCTGCACGGCTTACCTGTACATTCACATCCTTTTGCTCATTAATCATATACTCTTCTGCAATGTTTGCCATCAATGGAAAAACGGTACCGGAGCCGTCAATTATAACATCCCCCTCCAGCTTGGTCTGGTCGGTGTTTCCTTCATCATCATTCTTTTTTTCACACGCAGCGAATGATAAAGCCAGTATCATAACCACAGCTAATGAAAATAGGCCCTTAATACTTCTCAACTTCATAAAAATACCTCCTGTTTTTTTAATTTTATTAATTTAATGTAAAACAAGCTTTAAGACAATGTTAATTTTATATTAAGTATGTAAACGGTAATACTAAAAAATTACCAGGTTTTAAAAATTACCATTGCCTTTTGCCGAGACAAGTTTATATTTCAATCTTTAATATGCAATTAAGTATAAGTTAAATTAAAGTTAATTAATATTTGAACAGCCTGCAGGTTCTTAAGGCAAAAGAGCTTGAGCAATGCTGATCCGTAATTTTTTTTGTTTTGCCGCAAAATAATTGTCAACTGTTAATAAAATAATCAGTTGACAATTATTTTGTTTACATATAAAATAGCTTTCATATTTTATTTATAGGGGATGATATATTTTGAAATTAAGAGATTACATATTTTCCGCATTAATATCGGCAATGATTTGTGTGCTTTCGTATATATATATACCTTTGCCGTTCAGCATTGTGCCGGTAACGGGACAAACCCTGGGAGTAATGCTGGCCGGAAGCGTACTTAAAGCAAAATTTGCAGCGCTGAGCATTATAACTTATCTTTTGCTCGGCACTGCGGGATTACCTGTCTTTGGCGGAGGAAAATCCGGCATAGGAGTGATAATCGGTCCGAAAGGAGGCTATTATATAGGATTTTTGGCCGGTGCAGTTGTCATATCGCTTCTAAAAGGCAAAAAAAATAATATCTACCGTCTTGCGGCGGCAAATGCCATAGGAGGTATAATTGCAGTTCACATTATAGGATTTCCATGGCTGAGTGCCTCAACAGGAATGGGTATCTTTGAAGCATTTAAGGCAGGCACCCTGTTTTTCATACCGGGCGACATAATTAAAGTAATTGCGGCTGCTTTAATCGGATTTGCAGTTAATAAACAGATAATGAGGCTGCATTAATAATACACCGATTATTTTTTAAAATAAATACTTGACAAGACAAGCATGACAGGTATATTATTAAACCAATAGGAATACTATATAAAGAAATACTACTAAAATAATAGGGATTTGAATGGAGGTGTTATATTATGAGTAAAATAGCAGCTAATCTTACGGAATTGATAGGGAACACTCCTTTGCTGGAGCTGGGATCCTATGGAAGGTCAAATGGTGCCGGCGCAAGATTGCTGGCAAAGCTGGAGTATTTTAACCCTGCAGGCAGTGTAAAGGACAGGATAGGATATGCAATGATTAAAGATGCAGAGGATAGGGGATTAATTGACAAGGAGACTGTAATTATTGAACCTACCAGCGGCAATACCGGAATTGCCCTTGCCTTTGTAGCTGCCGCAAAGAGCTACAAAACCATACTGGTCATGCCTGACACCATGAGTGTTGAAAGGAGAAATTTACTTAAGGCACTGGGTGCAGAGCTTGTACTGACTCCCGGAAGTGAAGGGATGATGGGTGCTGTAAACAAGGCAGAGCAGCTGGCATCCACAATTGATAATTCTTATGTGCCCCAGCAGTTTAAAAACCCTGCCAATCCTGAAATACATCGCAGGACTACTGCGGAAGAAATATTTAAAGATACGGACGGGAATATAGACATATTTGTAGCCGGTGTTGGAACAGGGGGCACCGTTACAGGTGCGGGGGAAGTGCTTAAGGATAAAAAGCCCGGTATAAAGATAGTAGCAGTTGAGCCTTTTGATTCACCTGTATTATCCGGCGGGAAGGCCGGCCCCCACAAGATACAGGGAATTGGTGCCGGATTCATACCTGAGGTTTTAAACAGGTCCGTAATTGACGAGGTTTTCAAGGTGAAAAATGAAGAAGCATTAAAAACAGTAAGAAGGCTTGCAAAGACTGAAGGACTGCTTGTTGGGATTTCATCAGGAGCGGCAGCCTATGCGGCAGTGAAAATTGCACAAAGGGATGAAAATA
The DNA here is from genome assembly GCA_028280575.1 of Clostridia bacterium. Lineage (GTDB taxonomy): Bacteria > Bacillota > Clostridia > Acetivibrionales > STF1-152 > JANQLN01. Next base: position 52,807 of record JANQLN010000048.1, on the reverse strand, counting down.
AGGGCAAAACAATAGTTGTAATCCTTCCCGACACAGGTGAAAGGTATCTGTCCGGCGGAATATTTGAAGAAGATTTATAAGCAGTGAGACAGTTTTTGGCAATGAGGTAAAATCAATGTTATATATTCCAATATGACCTCAGACTGCTGACAAACATAATTTGCCGGCAGTCTTTTTATTGTGAAGGCTGGTAAACACAAAGTTCATTTATGACTTATCAGGTATTCCTCCTGGAAAGTATCCAAGGCAAAGAAAACCCCGGTAAGTCTGCGATAGAAAACCGGGGATTTCTGAGGAATCAAGACCATGATACCTTTATTCATAGAAAATATACATCTGCTTCATATTTTTATTTGCCCGTCACTGCAAAGCGTTGTAATGAATAACCTTCACACTTATCTACCCAAGGTTAACATCTGCTCCATTTATATCGGAATATGCCACCATTCCATGCTCGCCTATATCAAGACCTTCTGCTTCTTCATTTTCAGTAACCCTTATACCTATTGTTGCTTTAAGTATACTGAAAGCAATATAGGCAATTACTACCGCCAGTGTAGCTGAAGCTGTAAAACCAAGCACCTGGATACCAAGCTGCTTTAATCCTCCGCCATAGAATAATCCGCCGTCTGCAGCGAAAAAACCGACCATTATTGTACCGAAACCACCACATACTCCATGGACCGATATGGCACCGACAGGGTCATCAATTCTTGCTACCTTGTCAAAAAATTCAACTGATATGACCATTAATACACCGGCAACCGCACCAATTATCAATGCTCCGTTTGGTGTTACTGCGGCACAGCCTGCCGTAATAGCTACAAGACCGGCAAGGCATCCGTTGAGTGTCAGGCTTATGTCTGGCTTGCCATATCTGATCCAGCTGTACAACATGCTTGTGACAGTTGAAACAGCTCCTGCAAGAGCGGTGGTGACAGCAATGGAAGCGATGCTTGAATCAGTTCCTGCGATAGTACTGCCCGGATTGAAGCCGAACCAGCCGAACCACAGTATCAGGACACCCAGGGCACCAAGAGGTATGCTGTGTCCGGGAATTGCGTGCACTTTTCCCTTTGCATATTTGCCTTTACGGGCACCTACAAGTGCGGCACCTACCATTGCTGAAAACCCGCCTAAAGCATGTACTACCGTTGAACCTGCAAAATCTATGAAACCCATTTCACTGAGCCAGCCGCCGCCCCATATCCAGTGGCCGACGGTAGAATAGGTCGTTGCTACTATAACAACTGTAAAAATGAGATATGCACTGAATTTTGTCCTTTCAGCAACAGCTCCTGAAACAATTGTCGCACATGTGGCTGCAAAAACCGCCTGGAAAAAGAAAAAGCCTTCAGTGGGGATTCCAAAATCGAATATATCCGGGTTTGTAAGTGCAAAACCTTTTGTTCCTATGATTCCACCAGCATCAGGACCAAACATCAAACCAAAACCTACAATATAATATACCAGTATACCTATTGAAATGGTCATAAAGTTTTTCATTATGATATTCACTGTGTTTTTTGACTGTGTAAAGCCGGCTTCAACACATGTGAATCCTGCATGCATTAAAAATACCAAAAAACCTGCCATAAGTGTCCAAACAGTATTGATTGCAATGGCGTTACTTTGAGCCGTATGTTCCGAAGCCATGCTGTAAACGGGCACAAGCAGCAAAATTACTGCTATGCTTAAAATCAATAAATTCCTTTTCACTATAACAACCTCCACAAATTTAAATTTTGCAACATTTCATTTGCATTCTTTCAGCATTATCCATTTGGTATTATTAAAAACAATAAAAAAATGGTGTATAAAAGGAGTACATTCTCCTTTCAACACCATTTTAACGGCTATTTCAAAGCACCATTACTTCAAAACAATTATGCTGAAATTTTTATTTAATTTTGTCTCAATTATAATATAGATTATTTTTTAATGCAATATGTTTATTGAAAAAACAGTGCTGCACACAAATTTTTTTTATTACCAATTAACCCATCATTATATATATTACCTTGCGTCATCTAAAAGTATTGTTTTGCAACGGTCTGATTTTCGTAATACTTCGTTGTCGTCAATGAAGTGTCGTACCTGAGTGTCGTACCAACTGGAACGACACAGCAATGACGGACCCGCGCAGCCTACCGGAACGACACACATGCTCGCACCCGTTACATCGCAATGCGCCAGCATTACTCAATCCTCCGCCTCGTCTTGCAAAAATCATCCTCGCCGCAAATCCAATATTTTAAATGACGCAAGGTACTAGTGGTTTTGAAATATAGTTTAGCTTTTAACTGGAAGTAACTTTTGCAATTAAGGACTTTTTTATAAAGGATAAAAAATAATTACAATAAATAATAATAAAATTCGTTGTTTAGTGAATTGCCTCGTGTTATAATAATAGGGAAAATTAAACATAAAAAAAGGTGCCAATTATAGTTTTTAAGTAAATTAGGGATTGGTGAAAAGGAAAGCGGGTGAAAATCCCGCGCGGTCCCGCCGCTGTAAAAGAGGAGTTCTTTCAGAAATGCCACTGGGAAACCGGGAAGGCAGAAGGAATGATGATGCTTGAGCCAGAAGACCTGCCTGTTTTATACACCAAAATACTCTACGAGCGATAGGGAGGTGTTTTTAAGTGCCTGATTTTATATATGAAAAGAAAAATAGTCTGCCGGAGAGGTTGAGTGAAAAGGAAAAAAAACTCATAAGGATTCTTCGTGAGATTGACTATGGTGAGGCTAAGATTGTTGTGAAGGATAAACAGCCGGTAAGGATAGAAGAGGTCACAAAATCAATCAAGCTTTAGCGGTGCAATGGCAAGATTGTTTAAAAGTTAAAAGAGTTTTTGCGCAAAGTTTTTATTAACCTATTGGTATAAGAGTTATTTGCGAAAGCGGAAATTATAAATTTCTGCACAGTGCTTATCGAAAGACGGAAGCATTACCCTTAAATGTGGGTAGTGCTTTTTTAGTTTAAAAATACTATGTAAAGCTGAACCATAATCAGCTGATATTTTGAAAGCATAGAGAAAAGGCATCGCAAGGGTTACCACTTATTGAAAATGACAGGAGAGGGTGTAGAAGGTTTGCATAACGTTAATGAAAAAAATACCCGGCTTTACGTCAGTAGAAAAGAGAAAAAGCTGATAAATCTTATAAGGGCAGCTTCTGACGGAGAGTTCAGAATTGTAATAAAGGACAGACAGCCTGTAATGGTGGAAAAAAAGACCAGAAAGTTTGAATTTTGAAGGTTTAAAAATAAGATGTATGACGAAAGGGAGTGGTTGCTTTGAGGGTATTATAGAAAAGTAAATTTGCTAAAACAGGTACTGACTTGAGACAGTCCTTGAATTGCACTTGAAGATTGTCAATAGTAAAAAACAGGAAAAAACAAAAAATAGGAGGCATATTTATGACTACAAGGATCAAAAAAACAAAACTGCTGGCATTCGTGTTGATGCTGGCCATGATTTTGACGCTCGTACCCATTATGGCATTAGCGGACGATACTTGGGATTCTGTTACGGTGGACGGGCTGACGGTTTCAGTATCTAGCGGGACAGAAGCCCTGGCGATCAACCAGAACTCCGCATATGATTTTGACATCGACTCAACCGACGGCGACTACCCATTCAGCTTTTCCATGATTCTCACCACTGGCAAATATGAAGGGACGCCGACGGTTACGAACGGCGGGATATTCACGGTATACAGTTCTTCGGGCGGCAACGACTATTGCCTGGTGACGTTGCCTGAAGGCACTACTTCGACCGTGCAGATCCAGACGAAAGACAACAAATACGATCTCACATTTAACTGTGAAGAACCCACCGGCGGAACTGCTGGCTCTTCCGGTACCGGAATTTATTCGTTTCTGCCGGCTCCCGGCCAGTTTGTCAACGAGGGCATCGACTCGGGTGGCTGGGGCGACATTTACCAGTCAGGCGGTACGGCTCTTAAGACGCTGGTCGATGCCAACTTTGCTACTGGCGTTTCCCTGGGCGCTTACGGCGGCTCCATCGTGTTTGACTTCGGCGAAAGCGGCATCGACAACACCAACACCAACAAATATGGCGTGGACTTCATCGTCTACGGCAACGCTTTCACCAACTGGTCCGAACCGGGCTGCATCCAGGTAGCTCAGGATTTGGACAATAACGGCGTACCTGACACGTGGTATGACATCGCCGGCTCGCGCCACTACATGAGCGGGACGGACTGGGACTGCGAGTTTGTCTACGGCAACCCCACCCCGTCGGATAACACAAGCGGCACATCCACGCGTGTCAATGTTCCCTACGCGGATACCGACAACGTGTCCGTCAGCGGATCGACCCAGACGTGGAGCAGCTATTCTGAAATGACGACGAACGCATACCACGATCACAGCTGGTTCCCGCTGGCGCGCAATTACTTCGACGCAACGGACAACACAGCCACGGCTTACACGGGTGCTGGAGTCTCGGGTCTTATGGCCAACATCGACCAGCTGTCCTTCGCAACATTGAAGGAAAGTCAGACAATTCAGGACGGTGATACTCCTCCCAATGCGATCGTTGGCAGCGCAACGGCGACGCTGGCCTATAAGGGTGTCAATCTGAACCAGACAGCGCCAACCACAATGCTTTATACCTTTGGCTACGCTGACGTCCATGCCAACGGCTCAAACTATGGTACGACAAGCTACAACCCTTATGCGGCGACAGATTCGTCCACCGGCGGTGACCCCATCGATATCTCCTGGGCTGTCAATTCCGACGGCGAACCCGTATCCCTTTCCAACATCCGCTTTGTACGTGTATATACAGGTACAATGAACGTAAGTGCAGTGTTTGGAGAGACGAGTACTGAGATTAAAGGTATTTATGACGCCGACGACACGGGCAGCGGTGCGGCACAATATATCCCGACAATTAAATATGGACAAAGCCAGTACTATATGAACGTTACAGTTAACCATTCAAATATGGGTACAACGACCATTAATTTAAACGCAGGAACTTATTATATCAATGCGGCAGAAAACAATACAGACTATTTCTTTATTAACGGTGTGAGCAAAACATCCGGTCAGGCTGTGCCTTTCACTGTCACATCCGGGGAGACAACGTATGTCCAGGTGATTACGCAGGACAGCACTAATTCACCGTATATTACCCTGATCAAGTTTGTTGGGAACTGAACATAAGAAAGGAGTAGTATATTGGGGGTGTCTTTTTGATGCCCCTTATACACATAAACAGAATATGAAACAAAATATTAAGAGGAAGAAGAGATTCTCGTCACTTTTTTTGATATTAGTTATGATTGTCTCTGTAATGTTTGGTTTAACTAATTCAGCCCTGGCAGCCGAGACTCCGGTGTTTGAAACCGATCTGAGCACGGCAGAAGTGACTTTCTCCGTGGGCGACACGGCCGACGCGCTGACGGTAACCGCTTCCGTATATGACGGTGGCACGATTACTTATCAGTGGTACAGCAGCGAGGATAATACTAATTTTACACCGATCGCCGGAGCGGAGGCAAACAGCTACACGTCGCCCACAGAGACGGCGGGAACCTCATATTACTATGTCACAGCCACCAACATCCTGGCTGAAAGCAGTGCAGCGGCCACAAGCAGCACCGCCGTTGTGACGGTGGAGGAGGTTACGGCAGCCGAGACTCCGGTGTTTAAAACCGATCTGAGCACGGCAGAAGTGACCTTCTCCGTGGGCGACACGGCCGATGCGCTGACAGTAATCGCTTCCGTATATGACGGTGGCACGATTACTTATCAGTGGTACAGCAGCGAGGATAATACTAATTTTACGCCGATTGCCGGAACGGAGGCAAACAGCTACACGCCGCCCACAGAAACGGCGGGAACCTCATATTACTATGTCACAGCCACCAACACCCTGGTCGAAAGCAGTGCAGCGGCCACGAGCAGCACCGCCGTCGTGACGGTGGAGGAGGTTACAGCAGCCGAGACAAAATGGTCAATTAAAAATGAGTCAGGAGATGTATTGCCCATAACCGATCTGGGTATTTACCAGGGTTTAGATTACTTCCTGGTAGAAACTTCGGCGGAAGCAACGTCCATAAATATAAGCGGTGTAATGGGCGACCAGTTTATGGATTTGCTGCAAGCCAACATACTTGTTGTCGCAGATCTAGTAATAAATCTGGAAACTGGTCCTACCGGAGAGAATTATCTTAATGCCGACGGCTCATCATGGGATTTGCCGTTAAGCGAATTTTCCTTAGGTACAGGTGACCTTCCTGATATTGAAGGTATAGTTTGGGATGACACACCGGCATATGCCGGAATCAGGGCTAGTGATGCAGCACTGGTAACAACGAATTGCTTTATTATTCAGTTAACAGAATCATCAGGTGAAGATAGTGTATTCACCATAACGGATATGGAGAATACATACGGTACAGCTATAGGAGAGTACAATGGTCTTCCCCTGTACAAGGTATCGGTTGCAAGTAGCTATGAAAGCCTGATAATAAACTCATCAAACTATGGGAGTACACCGATCAACAGAATATTTGCTGACCAGAAAGATGCGTTAGCAGTAGAAATATTACCGACAGCATCCAATGCAATTTTCAGTGCGGCTATGAGTTCATTTAATGCATCGCCGGAGTTGAGCAGTTATAAAACAGATGATGATGCCAATTATTTATTGTTTTATTCTCTGTATAGATTTAAAAAGACAACCGAACCTGTTTGCTACCTGATTGTTGAATGGGGTGAACAAGGCTCAGCTGAGAAAACATCTTTACAGGCTGTGATTAACAGTGTTACTGGTGAAAATGCCCAAAGCTACTATCAGGCTGAAGATCGCTGGAATGGTACTGAAACAAGTGAGAACGGATTCTGGAATGATATGCAGACCGTTTTGATTGAAGCTAACACTATAAATGATAATACTGCTGCCTCACAGAGTGCTGTGGATGCTGCGGAAGACCAACTCCAGAATGCGATATCGAAGCTGCTTCCTACCGCAAATGTCAATGCAACGCTGTTGTACGAGGCAGTACAGCTTGCAGGCACTAAGGTTATAGGTGAGTATTCAGCTGTCGCATGGACCGCAATGCAGGATGAGCTTACTGCAGCTAATGACATGCTTGACTCACTGTACAATGAAGGCAGCCCAACCGTATTAAATACAGCAGATTATCAGGACGAGTTAAAGGCCCAGACCGATGCCCTCAACGACGCCCTTGACGCCCTTGATCTTCTTGCCGATAAAACCCAGCTGGCGAACGCACAAATGGCGTATAACATCATACCTGTGCTGGCAAACAAGTTATTCAACCCGGGCTACATGACTGAGTCGGACTACGCTGAAGGCCACAATGCCTTAATAGCAGCACGGACGGAAGCTCTGGAGTTTTATGACAGTCATGATGCACCCACAGACGGTATTGGGGTGAATGAAGCCATTTCCTATGTAAATGCCTGCAAGTCACTTTGGGATGCCTGCTATAAGGGGCTCGTACCTAATGGTGATATAAGTGTTAATTTGTCTATTGTGGATAATTACGCTGTTTATAAAGGTGGTATGGTTCACGATGCGGCAGGCAACTACGGAGAGTTGACGCTGTCAGGCGGTGAGACGCTGGGAGATGCTTTGACACAGATGCTGGGGGACAATTATTCTCCCCTATGGTATAGGGAAGGACGTGTTGAGTGCTATGTAGGAGTCTATATCAACGGCATATTCGTTCATGAGCCGACGACATTGTCTATGAACAATCCGCCGCTCTCATTAGGCTATACCGGCATCCGGCTTCAGGACGGTGACAGGGTCACGCTTGTCCTGACTGCAGTGCCCACCTACTATAACCTCAGCGGCTCGCTCATGCCTTATCTGCTGCGCGAGGTAGGAGGAAGTATCAAATACCAGCGGTTCGAGCAAAGCAATGCAGAGATTGTGTCCCTGACCACCGAGGTGGGACAGGAGTTCACTCTTATGGCGACTGCGCAGACCGCGCTTCCTTCCAGCTATACCGGCAGGTATTTTCCGATTGAGGGCGCGGCAGTTTATGTCAGCACATGCTTTGCGACGGAAGCGGAGGCGCTTGCTTCGGCTGCCATAATTGATACCGGTGTTGTTACCCGACCGGGCGGCAGCTTTATACACACGTTGTACGCCGAGGGGTACTACCTGCTAACCGTCTATGACAAGAGCGCAAACGGGTCGCTGACGAACGGCTCTCCAATCCTTGTCCATGTGACGCCGTCTTCAGACCCGGCTGCGGTCAAGGCCGCAATCAAGACGGAACTGGATGCAGTTTACAATGCTTATGGTGAGGAGTATTTTACTGCTGCTGACTGGACGGCGATCGAACAGGTATATCAGACAGGTGTTGACGGCATAACGAACGCGGCTACAATCGGTGAAGCCGCAGAGGCCCAGCAGAGCGCTGTTAAAGCCATTAAAGCCATACATGACGCGCAGACGGCCGACAATACGAAGAAATTATCCGACTTTCGGAATGTCCTGGGCCGCCTGCCTGATGACTTGTCTAAGCTGGCCTCCAGCGTCGAACACCTGATTACCGGTTATACAATTCCAGACGGCACACATTTCGACGGCCTGATCGGGCAGTATGCGGCGCTGACCGACTATCAGAAAGGTGAGCTGACCATGGGCGAGCAGGCCAGGTACGACGCGGTCGTTGCGGTACATGACAATGGCCTTCCCTATATTGACCCGTATGACCTGAACCTGGTTATAGAGGCCTACACCGATGCGGCGGAAGCGGCATTGGCCGACATGACGGCCTATCTGCAGAACCACGGCATCGACGGCTATGCTGCTGATAGTGAAAATACATTTAACACATTCTCGACCTGGCTTCGCCGGCCGGACTTCTGTATACGGCAAACCGGAGATGTCAATGACGGTTTAACTTACGGCGATGTCGGAAGCAGCCTGGTGACGAAAGCAGACACCACTGATCCCGACCGCTGGGTGACGCTGATGTTCGACCCGGGATATGCCACCTACGAGCTCATCGACCCGGACGGCATACACGGCGGTCCGAATGTCGTTTCGGGCGAAGGCTGGTCCATCGACGGGTCGGAGATGACGCACGGTGATTATACAGGTACATATTATGAGCTGCTTCATAATGTCACCGTCAATATCAATGGTGAACCGTATGAGATCAAAAGCGTTCTCTTTGAAGGCCCGGATGAATATGATACATTCTATGCCGATGTGATAACGGATTTTGAATTCGATGACAGCATCGGCGGAAGAAGGCTCCGTGTTCCTGGCGCTATATACCGTTTCGCCATGCCGTATAACGACGTCACCGTAACCGTCACATGGGGCCCCGTGGCCGGCTCTCCTGCCGAGCAGGCTGCCAACGAGCTGACAGAGGCCTTCAACGCCTACTCCAGGAGTGACTACACCGATCAAAACTGGGCGTTGATGGTTGCGTCATACAATAACGGTCTCGCAGCCATAGCAGCGGCAGGGAATAATCCCGCGATTGAAACGGCTAAGAGTAATGCGCTTGCTGCCATGGCAGCGGTGGAAAAAAAGGAGACTGGTGATACCGGGGAGATTGGCAACAGCGATTTTGACGCTGGAGAGCAGGTTGGTACGGTAGATGTATATGTTGAAAACTACACCTTCCCCGGAGGTGATTTTACCGGGAAAATCATAAGTGAGCCAGGATATCCTCTGGGTCAAAATGACACAATGATGACCGCTGTGCTTCGGGCCCTTGCGGACTCAGGTTACAGCTGGGCGGGTATCGGAGGCAGCGAAGAGGCCGACTTTTATGACATAGAATATCTTGCCAAGATAATTAAGGGTGATAAAGAGATGGGAGAATTCTCCGGCGATCCAGGTTCCGGCTGGATGGGAACCTTAAACGACTGGTTCACAAACTATGGCTTCCAGGAGTTTTCGGTTGCAAACGGCAAGCTTGAACACGGAGATAAAATCCGTGTAGTGTTTACACAGAATCTGGGGGTCGATCTGGGCGGCACCTGGCACAACTCGGATACGACATTGAAAGGCCTGACGGTCAGTGCCGCAACCCTTACGCCGGCCTTTGTGAAGGAAGCGGCCACAGGTGTGACCTATGAGTATGCGCTGGTCATATCGGGCAGCAGAGCCAATGTGAAAGTGATACCAACTGCCTCGAACAAAAATTATCTTGTCAAGACATATTTGAATGACAAGAACAGGAGCGGCGCGGGAGGCAATAGCTTTTATAAACGCACGGAAACAATTCCGGTGCGTCTGGGCGACACCATATACATAGGAGTCGGCGAGTACGCCTGGCCGTCCATGAACAATCAGGAAACTGAGGACCGCGACTACACCGGCACCTGGTACGAGCTGCATGTCATCAGCCCGGACAGCGGCGCGTCGTATGTAACCGGTTTAATCACAGAGCTTCCTGCTGCAGGCAAAATAACCTTCTACAATTTCGTAAGCAACAGACGGGCAATAGAATACGCGAGAGCAATTTATAATATCCTGAACTCCTCTGAAAAATCAAAGGTCACAAACCTGGCAACGCTCAAGGCGGCGGAGGAAAAACTTGTTTTCTATGATGAAATTCAGAACGTAAAAGACCTGTTGGCTTCAATTCCAAAGGCTTCTCGGATCACCTTATCCCACAAATCCGCCGTCATGAATGCCGATGCGGAATACAAGGCTCTGACACAAGAGCAGAAGCTCTACATCACCGTAGGTAATGTGGTCAACTATAACGCTGCCATAAAAAGGCTCAACGAGCTGGGCGCTTTTGATACGGGCAGTGCGCCGTCCGCTATCAGAGGCAGTGACAAGGAACCTGAAGGACCGACAAATGAGGTTACGCTTAAGCCCAAAGCCGAGATAGATAATGGTACGGCAAAAGTGAAGGTTTCCGCGGAATCCCTGGAGGAAGTAGTGGAACGGGCAAAGAGTGAAAATATTCCAAACCTTACCATCACACCTGAAATAGACGGTGATGTGGGAAAGGTGAATATAACACTTCCTATGTCTTCTGTCTCCTCCATGGCAAACGACGCGGGCATAGGGATGAGGATATCGACAGGTATTGCAGACATCACCATGCCCAGGGAAGTGCTGGCTGAAATTGCAAAAAAAAGCGGTTCGGATGTCAGCATTGGTATCGAAAAGGTGGAAACAGCTTCACTTTCGGACGAGAACAGGGCACTGGTCGGAGACCGACCTGTTTACGATTTCTCTGTAGTTGTGGGAGACAAGTCCGTCAGTTCACTGGGAGCTAAGGTCACCGTATCTCTTCCATATACGCTGCAGCCCGGAGAGGATAACGAAAAGCTAACTGTTTACTACATCGGTGAAAACGGAAAGGCAGTAAAAATTGAAGGTACCGTATACGATGAGGAAACCGGCAGCATTATCTTTGAAACAGACCACTTCTCCGTATATGCTGTTGTCTACGAGAAGTACAATGTGGTATTCAAAGATGTCTCAGATACCCACTGGGCAAAGGAATATATTTATTATCTGGCAGAAAGGGGCTTCATAAAAGGAAGGTCCGAAACTGCTTTTGCACCGGAGGACAGCATTACAAGAGCGGAGTTTGTAGCACTTCTTGCACGTATCAGTGGAGAAGAGATGCCGGCTGCGGGTAATAAGTTTATTGATATTGACAAGACCGTCTGGCATTCTAAGAATATAGAATGGGCTGTCAATGCCGGTATCACCACGGGGATTTCGGAAAACACTTTCTCTCCTGCGGACAGGATTACCCGACAGGATATGGCTGTGATGATTTTCCGTTATGCAGCGTATAAGAGATTTAGCCTGCCTGCCGACATTCAGGCTAAAACCTTTGCAGATCAGACGCAGGTGAGAGGCTATGCAAGGGATGCGGTAAGTGCTATGCAGAGGGCAGGTATAATAAGCGGGAGGGAAAACGATATGTTTGCACCTTTAGACAAAGCGACACGTGCGGAGGCTTCCAAGATGCTGACCGTACTGGTGCAGATGATGTTCGAATAACATAAAAGAATTTTTGTAAAACAGGGGGTGAGGATATTGAAAATCATTATGAAAAAAACAATAGCTCTGGTCTTGTTTCTGGTATTTGTTATGGGCTTTGCGGCTGCCGCTTCGGCGGCAACTGCCGTTCAATTGGATTCTGTTATCGCCGATACGGCTCAGTATATATATAAAACGGTAAAAAATCCGCAGGTCGGCTCCGTAGGGGGCGAGTGGGCAGTTCTTGGACTGGCCCGCTCCGGATATGAGGTGCCGGAAAAGTATTTTCAAGATTATTATACAACTGTAGAGTCATATGTCAAAGCCTGTGGAGGTGTGCTGCATAAAAAAAAGTATACCGAATATTCCCGTGTGGCGGTGGCTCTGACCTCAATCGGAAGAGATCCGCGCGATGTGGCGGGATACAATCTGCTGACTGCTCTGGGGGATTTCGAAAAGACCATATGGCAGGGAATAAACGGACCTGTCTGGGCGTTGATTGCTCTGGACAGCGGCAATTATCCCATGCCTGAAAATCCTGATGCCGAAATCCAGGCCACCCGTAACATGTATGTAGACGAGATCTTGCGCCGTCAGCTTCCGGACGGTGGATTCTCACTTTTTGGCGGCACGGATTATGCCACGGAAGGTGACGAGGCTTCCGATCCTGATATTACCGGCATGGCACTTCAGGCACTTGCCAAGTACCAGCACCGGTCGGATGTCAGAAAGGTTACCGAAGAAGCACTTTCCCGCCTGTCTGCCCTGCAAAACAACGACGGGGGCTTTGCCAGCTGGGGTACCGCCAATTCGGAAAGCTGTGTGCAGGTTATCGTGGCTCTTACCGAGCTTGGTATATCCCTGGAGGACTCCCGTTTTGTAAAGCAAGGTAATATGCTGGTGGATAATCTTCTTACATTTTATATGGAAGGCAGGGGCTTCCTTCATACTGCGGACGGCAGCGGCAGCAACCAGATGGCGACTGAGCAGGGGTTTTACGGGCTTGTGGCGGCTCAGCGGGCAGAGAACGGGAAAAACAGCTTATACCGAATGGATGACGCCATTTCAATTCCTGATGCGGTGTATGAAGGGCCGAAGGCCGGTGAAGGCCTTTACGGCAAGCATTCCGATGTCAGTGCAGTACCTGTTGCAAGGCCGGGAAAAACCTTTGCCGATATCAGTGCCCATGTAAACCGGCCGGCTGTTGAGGCACTGGCTGCAAGGGGTGTAATAAACGGCAAAACAGAGGATATTTTTGATCCTGAGGCAACCATGACCCGTGCCGAGTTTGCCGCCATAGTGGTGCGGGGTCTGGGACTTGGTGAAAATGAAAGCAGCGTGTTTTCCGATGTTGCATCAGGCAGCTGGTACGCAGGATATGTGGGCACAGCATATAATTACGGCATTGTAAAAGGTGTTTCTGACACGGCATTCTATCCTGAGGGCACCATTACCCGTGAACAGGCGGCTGTCATGGCTGCCGGTGCAGCAAGACTCTGCGGTATGGACACCTCACTTTCAGATGGCACAGTACGGGATATACTGGCACAGTTTACAGATTACGTAACTTCTTCCGGCTGGGCCCGGACGTCGCTGGCGTTCTGCTACAGGGAGGACATACTTTCAAAGGATGATTTGGATATAAGGCCCAAAGTGCCCATAAAGCGCTGCGAGGTCGCCGAAATGCTCTTTAGAATGCTGGGTGTGTTAAATCTTCTATAAACAAAAAGGAATTGATTGGATATGAAAAAATACAAAGGAAAAATAATTGCGGCGGCTGTTATAGTATTTGTGCTTGCTGCAGCCTATTTTTTGGGCGGGAATTATGCCGGAAGTGATATATCCTATAAGGCGGATATTTCCCATACAGACACAGCCAAGACTGCATGGCCTGATAAACCATCAGAGCCTCCGGGTTCTGCTGACATTGCATCTTCAACTGACGATACGTCTCCTGCCAATACTGATGGGCTAAAAGAAGCGAAGTATCCGGTTAACTTGGAGCCTAATCAGCGGGAGGGCTCGTCAGAAGGGGTATATGACGGTTCCGAATCCTATTCCATGCAGCAGGGCATGGTAATTGACCCTGAAACAGGAAAGGACAGGTACATCACCGCTCCTGTGCCTGAGGGCAAGCCTGTTCCGGTAGAGCCCCAGGATGCTGTGATAACTGATGTGGCACATAGCTGTACGCTTTCTGTACGCTGTGATACCATTTTAAAAAACATGAAGCACTTAGATAAGGAAAAAGTAGAACTGGTGCCTGAAGACGGGGTTATTTTCCCTGCCACAAGTGTCACCTTCTATGAGGGTGAATCGGTATTCAACGTACTCTTGAGGGAGATGAAGAAAAACAGGATACACATGGAATTTGAAAATACTCCCATCTATAACAGTGCCTATATAGAGGGGATTAACAACCTGTATGAGTTTGACTGCGGAGAGCTTTCCGGCTGGATGTACAAGGTAAACGGCTGGTTTCCCAACTACGGATGCTCTCGCTACCGGTTAAAGCCCGGCGATGTGGTTGAATGGGTATACACCTGCGATCTCGGCAGGGATGTCGGAGGGTATTACGCCACCGGAGGCGGAGAATAATGAAGGACACTTTTACCTCCTGCCACCCCGTCGTAAATTTTGTTTATTTCACCTTGGTGCTGCTGTTCTCTATGTTCTTTATGCATCCGGTATGTCTGGGTATTTCGCTGGTGTGTGCCTTCACCTACTCGGTGTATCTAAACGGGAAAAAGGCGCTTGGCTTTAATCTTAAATATATGCTGCCCATGCTGGTTGTTACAGCGCTTATAAATCCCGCATTCAATCATGAGGGGGAAACCATTCTCACCTACCTTAAAAACGGTAATCCTCTGACGCTCGAATCCATTACCTACGGGATTGCGGCAGCTGTGATGCTGATTACCGTGATATGCTGGTTTTCCTGCTACAACACGGTGATGACCTCCGATAAGTTTGTATATCTTTTTGGACGGGTTATACCTGCCATGTCACTGATCTTATCCATGTCACTGCGTTTTGTGCCCCGATTTAAAGATCAGCTTAAGGTGGTGTCCAATGCGCAGAAATGTGTAGGGCGGGATGTGTCTAACGGAAGTCTTTTACAGAGAATCAAGCATGGAATCAGGATACTGTCTGTCATGGTGTCATGGGCGCTGGAAAATGCTGTTGAGACTGCAGATTCTATGAAGAGCCGGGGCTATGGACTGCCCGGACGCACAGCATTTTCGATTTACCGCTTTGACAGCAGGGACAAAAGGATTCTTGTGTTTTTTATTCTTTGTGGCGGACATATTTTGGCAGGCTCAGCGTTTGACGGCTTATACTGGAGGTATTTCCCCACCATGAAGGGAGTATGTACCGAGCTTTATTCCGTCAGCTTGTACTTTTGCTACCTGGCACTTTGCATAGCACCTGTCATGATTAATGTAAGGGAGGAACGGAAGTGGAATGCTATACAATCAGAAATCTGACATTTACTTACCCTGGTCAGATTGGACCGGTATTGAAAAGTCTTAACATATCAATACAAGCGGGACAGTTTGTTGTTCTTTGTGGCCCTTCGGGCTGTGGTAAGTCCACGCTGCTAAGACATTTGAAACCTGTGCTTTCACCCCATGGGAAGCTGTGCGGAGAGATTTTGTTTGAGGGAATATCCCTTAGTGATGTTGACCGGCGAACTCAAAGTGCAAAAATTGGTTTTGTTCAGCAATCTCCAGATAATCAGATTGTCACCGACAAGGTATGGCACGAACTGGCTTTTGGACTGGAAAGTTTGGGCTTTGATACTCCGTCAATCCGACTGAGGGTTGCGGAAATGGCGTCCTTTTTTGGGATAGAGACATGGTTTTATAAAAATGTTACCGAGTTGTCAGGAGGACAAAAACAGCTTCTGAACCTGGCGTCAATCATGGCAATGCAGCCATCAGTACTGATTCTGGACGAGCCAAGCAGTCAACTGGACCCCATTGCCGCAGCAGAATTTCTTGGTGCTGTGGGCAGGATAAACCGTGAACTGGGTGTTACCGTCATCATCACCGAACATCGGCTGGAGGAAGTATTTCCTCACTCAGATCGTGTGTTGGTAATGGACGACGGCCGGTTCATCTGTGAAGGAACAGCCCAGCAGGTAGGCCAGACGCTTAAGGAGAGGAAACATGGGATGTTTCTTGCTATGCCTGTACCCATGAAAATATATTCAGCGGTGCAGAGCAATCTGACCTGTCCCGTAACCGTAAGAGAGGGACGTACATGGCTGGACTCCTTTGCAAAGGAAAATCCGCTGGGAGATATAGGCATATCCCGCATGCAGTTGTCTGATCGTACCTGTATCCCTGCCGTTGAGCTTAAAGAAGTGTGGTTCCGATATAAAAAAGATACTCCGGATGTTGTTAGGGGACTCTCCATGAAAGTATTCCCGGGAGAGTTCTATGCTGTTTTAGGCGGAAATGGGACCGGAAAAACTACAGCACTGTCACTGATTTTCGGCATAAACAGACCTTATCGGGGTAATGTGAGTATATATGGCAAGGAGTTGTCTGATATTGACAGCGGTCAGCTTTTTAATCAAATGCTTGGTGTGCTGCCCCAAAACCCGCAGGCTGTTTTTGTAAAAAAGACAGTTAAGGAAGATCTGCTTGAGATGCTCTCATGCAATAAGCTTTCAAGTGAGGTAAAGAATAAAAAATTGTGCACCGTCTCAAAGCTGTGCCGTCTTGATGGTTTGCTTTCCATGCATCCATACGATCTGTCGGGTGGAGAACAGCAGCGTGCCGCACTGGCGAAGGTATTGTTGCTTGAGCCCAGGATACTTCTTCTGGATGAACCCACCAAGGGTATGGACGGCGAATTCAAACATGAATTTGCTGCTATTCTGGCTGACCTTCTGAAAAAAGGTGTTACTATTGTAATGGTAAGCCATGATATAGAGTTCTGTGCACAGTATTCTCACCGGTGTGCCCTGTTTTTCGATGGAAATATTATTAGTGTGGAGGCGCCCAACCGATTTTTTTCCGGCAACAGCTTTTATACCACTGCTGCTAATCGAATGGCAAGACACAGGCTGCCCAATGCGGTGACGGCGGAAGAGGTGATTATTGCCTGCGGGGGTAATGCAAAACCTTATAAAATAAAGACTTTGCAAAAGAGAGACATACCAATAAGCCCTGGCATATGGGAGCAAAATGAATTTAAGGAGAAAAATGAAAACAAATCGGTGTGGAAGGAAAGCTCTATAAAATCTGCAGCGCGGCATAAAGTAATAAAGAGACATCTTTCAAAACGGACACTTGCAGCTGTGGTGATAATTTTGCTTGTGATACCGTTGACAATTTATATAGGTATCTATTACCTGGGTGACAGGAAATATTATTTTATTAGTATGCTCATTATTTTAGAAACAATGCTGCCCTTTGTAATGGTGTTTGAAAGTCGAAAACCACAGGCCAGGGAATTAATTGTAATTGCGGTGCTATGTGCTATTGGTGTAGCTGGTCGTGCAGCTTTCTTCATGCTGCCTCAGTTTAAGCCCGTAGTAGCTGTAGTTATCATTGCAGGCGTAGCTTTTGGCGGTGAATCGGGGTTTCTGGTGGGAGCAGTCACCGGTTTTGTTTCCAATATGTTTTTTGGACAAGGGCCATGGACACCCTGGCAAATGTTTGCATTTGGTATCGTTGGCTTTCTGGCGGGGGTGCTGTTTCAAAAGGGTATTCTTCGCAGGAATACAGCAGCACTGTGCATTTTCGGTGGATTGGCCACTTTCATTATTTATGGGGGAATCATGAATCCTGCGGCGGTTCTCATGTTTCAGAGTCATCCCACGATAGAGATGTTTTATTTTGCATACCTTCAAGGTATTCCTTTTGATCTTGTTCATGCTATTGCCACTGTAGTATTCCTGTGGCTCATCGCAAAACCTGTGCTGGAAAAACTGGATAGAATAAAGGTGAAATATGGATTAATGGAGCATTGCAAGAATAGTAAATTCAAACAGTTCATCAATGAATTTTCTGAACAATAAATATATTATAATTTACTTCATAATTCTATTTTATTTGAAATGTATAATGTTTTGATTTTTTGTAATATTTTAAAAACTTTTTGCTGAGCTTGTTTTTATTTGAATTACAGTATAAAATAATCAGACAGGATTTTCATCCTGTAAAATTTAATAGATTTTTTCATGACGGCGCTGACCGAAAAACGGAGGCACTACCTGTAACGGGTGGTGCTTTTTTATTATAAGGTAAATGGTCGAAAAATAAGCGGTCGTGTTTTGGAAAAACTATAATTTGAGGGGGAGAGCGTATGAATGGCATGAAGAAGTCAAAAACAATTCTTCTTAGCATCCTGCTTCTGTTCACCTTTATAACGGGGCTTTTTGTCCCGCCGGTGTCCACAACGCAGGTGTATGCTTCAGAAGGGAAGCCTGACCTGACGGTTGCGGGAATAACCACGCGCAAAAGTGTAATAGCAGGACAGCAGGTCAGTGTGGCCGCCGCGGTTTACAACGCGGGGGACGCGGAAGCGGCAGAACCGTTCAAGGTTGCCCTGTATGCAAATGATGATTTGCTGCAGGAACAAACGGTAGCAGCTTCGGTATATAGCGGAGATACTGAAACTGTTTACTTTGACTGGACTCCTTTTGCACAGGGGAATTATACCTTGAAGGTAGTGGCCGACAGCAGTGAAGCTGTAAGTGAAGCCAATGAATCAAACAACACAAGGGAAAAAGCTATTGTGGTATGGAATCCGGAGGCGGCGCTGCTGACCGCCGTTATTAACGGTGAAGGGAACGCGGGAGGTGATTCCTTACAGGATATTGTAATGTCGGCGGAGGTAAGCGGCCCGGATGCGGTAACGGCGCTGGAATTCACCGGAGGAACAGTAACCGGTGAGGATTTGGCTTATATAAAAAGCAGCCTGCCCAACCTTGAAACCCTTACAGCGTCTCACACCGTAGATATTAACGGAGGGGTGCTGCCGGATGACGTTTTTTATATGCACCGGGGTCTTAAAAAAGTTGATTTGCCCTCGGTTAAAGAAGTGGGGGAAAATGCCTTTTATTCTTGCATCTTTATGCATACCTTAAAATTAACAAATCTCAGAAACGCGGAATCAGGTGCCTTTTCATCTCTTAACGCCCTGAAGACACTGGTAGTTCCAAACTTGCAGGAATTAAGCTATGCACTGTTTCAAATGTGTGCCGGTCTGGAAAGTGTCTATATTCCACAGGCGTATTCAGCCTCTGAAAATCTGGGTTTCTTTTATGAAAATGTTTCCCTTGCCAGAGTATGGCTGCCTGAAATAAGCATAATACCTGAATATTCATTTACCAATTGTGGCTCTTTAAGTGAGCTATACCTTGGGAAAGAGGACGTAGCAGTAGATAATCCGGATATTACTTTTGGCGGGGTCCCGGAGGAAAGGACCGTATATGTGCCGAATGAGCATGTAGGCAGCTATAAAAACATAGACGACGGAAATCCAGACGATGAAAAATGGTATGGCTGGACTGTAAAACCCTTTGCTGAATCGCCTGCCCTGGGTGGTTTTGTTAAAGGCTTAATTGAACATCTGCCAGAAATTAATGTTCTCACTTTGGGTGACGCTCCACAGGTGGAGTCGTTGTCAGATGCCTATAATAAGCTGACTGCAAATCAGCAGTCAAGCGTTACGGATGAGGTTTATGGTATACTGGCAGAGGCTCAAGAATTTACAACAAATCTTGCAACTGCTACTGCTGTGGAATTAAAAAACCGTATTGCAGCTTTGCCTTCGCCCGTTACACTGGGATACAGGGGAGAGATCAGGCATATCCTCCACACATACAATATTTTACCGGAGAAGTATCAGCAGCTTGTAACTAATATTGAAGGTTTAACAGCTTTGGAAGAAAAAATCCCTCAGCTTGAGATCGATGCAGTTGAAGAGTTAATAGGGACGCTTCCTCTAACAGAAACAATTTTGCTTTCAGATAAAGCAGATGTGCAGGCAGCAAGAAGTGCCTATGATGCTTTAAGCAATGAGCAAAAAGAATCTATAACCAATTATGGTAAATTAACAGCGGCGGAAGAGAAAATATACGATTTGGAAGCAAGAGCGGCGGCACAGGAAGTGGACAGCTTGATAGAATTGCTGCCGTCTCCCCAGGATGCAGGTATCGGCGACAAGCAGGCTGCATTAGAGGCCAATACGGCCTACAACGCCCTCAATGAACTGGCAAAAACTTATGTAAACGTAACCAATTTTAATAAGCTGGCTGATGTCTTTGCGGTAATTGCCCCGCTTGAAAGAAGTGCCATGAGAGTAGAGGCGGTTAATGCAAAGATTGAAGCGCTGCCGGATGTTGATGCATTGACTTTGTCCGAAAAAGAAGCTGTTTTGAAAGCAAGGGCTGATTATGAATTGTTGAATGACCAGGAAAAAGCCCTTGTATCAGAAGACAGCCGGAATAAACTGGCGGCGGCGGAGCAAAAAATCAATGAACTGGAACAATCTGCAATACCTGCGCCTTGTATAAGTGTTTCCGTAGAAAAGTTCACATTGGGTCAGGGGTTTGTACTGGAGCCTGTGCAAATATCCATCAATGACGGAGAAAACTTGGCTTCCGTAATCACCAGGATATTAGGCATTGGGAATTATAAAAATACCGGAACAATCGACAATTCCTTTTACCTTTCCGCCGTCAAGGATAACGGGCCTGCCGAAGCGGATATACCCCAGTATATCATAGATGCCATTACCGCAAGCGAAGGCACGGTGGGAGCAAGGGCGGAAGCCGGCTTCCTGGGAGAATTCGACTACTACCGGATGGCCGGATGGATGTACACAGCCAATAATCAATTGCCCGGCTACGGAATGTCCGACTGCATCCCCCAGGACGGTGATGTTTTCAGGCTGCAGTTTAGTGTCTATGGCTATGGAGGAGATTTGGGCTATGGTGAGAACAGCCTTATAGAAGCGGCTGACAAGGATGACCTGATTAAAAAAGTAGCGGAGATAAATTCCAGTGAAGATAAACTGCAGATGCTGGCTGACACCGAATATAAAGGCTATTACGATAAAGCCCTGGGCATACTGCTGAAAATGCAGGCCGGCCAGGCAGAGGTAAATGCTGTTTTAGCTGATTTAAACAAAACACCCCAACCTCCCACAGATCTGGGAAAGGTTACGGTAACAGTACAGGATGTGGTGGAAAGAAAATGGACTACTTTAAGCCCGTGGGGCT
Organism: Clostridia bacterium; assembly: GCA_028280575.1. Taxonomy (GTDB): domain Bacteria; phylum Bacillota; class Clostridia; order Acetivibrionales; family STF1-152; genus JANQLN01. The sequence continues at coordinate 31,574 of JANQLN010000048.1, read as the reverse complement.
CTAATGTAACAATTGAGCCGCTCACCGGCCTGGGCGATTACCAGGAGCCCTTTGGCGTACTGCTGGAAGATGTGGAAGTAGACATCACTCCCGGCATGACGGTGCGTGAGGCTATCACCGGGGCGCTGGCTTCCCAAAAATACTATGTTATTGGTACTCCTGCATATATTGAGGGAATTGGTCCTGTAACCTCTGAAGACCATGTAAGAACTGTGGGATACCTTTCTGAAGGTGATTCGGAGGAACGCAGCAAGTGGGTTATGAGCATCAACAACTGGTGCATATGGGACACCTCGCAGGATTACCTGGTTGAGGACGGAGATAGGCTCACCCTTGAATACTCTGTGGACGGAGGAATTGACATTCACTGCCACCCCAGGTCCGGTTCTTTTCTTGCAGTAAAATTTACCACAGGTGATAAAACCGAAGATGTTACGTCTTCTACCGGGTATTATATGGTGCCTGAAGGGACAGACGAAATAACTGTTTCTGCGGAACGTTACATAGGATATGAAGGCAGGGATATAGACCGCTATCTGGTAATTGAGCTTGAGTCCGGAGGAAGCAGCGTGCTGAATAAGCCTGCTGCATTTTCCGTTAAAGACGGTCAGGTAATCAATGCAATTATCGACAACCGCTATAACAGTCCCAATAACAGTTCGGGAAAAACCTATACCTACACAATCGAAATCAAGCGTACTCCCGTACAGGTAGGACAGATGATTGCGGAAATTCCTGAAATCGGAGACATCATCTACGGGGATAAAGAACAGATAGACAAGGTGCGCAGGTTCTACGGCTACCTTACGGAGGACGAAAAGGAAGAAGTTAACAACCTTGAAACCCTGGAAGCTGCTGAAGCGCGCATAGAAGCCATCTATGAAGCCGACAGGCTAAAAGCAGATGAAGTTATTGATATGCTTATTGCACTGAACAAAAAACTCAAGGTTAAAGAGCTTACCCTGGAAGACCGGGAGGCCATAGAGCAGATCCGTGCGGCATACGAGGCTCTGACACCGGACCAAAAGTACTTTTTTCGCGGATGGATATACGGCCTGGAAAAAATGGAAGAGGATCTTGCGGAGCTGCTGGATTCGATGAATCCGCAAGAAGGGGTTGCAAAGGACTACAGCAAGGACTTCCTGCTCAGTACCATGGCTGTCAACATCGACGCGGGAGAAAAAGAAGAGATGGTGATATTTGATACCCCAAGGGTAGGAGACGAGGATAAGGCATACAACCGGGACGACTTGATATTTGAGCTGTCCGGGGAAGAAGGTGTTTTTGAAATTGAAAAAAGGGTTGAAAATAACGGGACACAGGACTTGACAAAATATTACGTAAAGGGGCTCAAGGAAGGGCTTGCCTATTTTTCAATAAGCTATGAAGGATATTCGGGGCAGATTCCCGTCATACCCGTATGCGTCAAGACCCCCGGCAGCCAGGGACCTGCTCTCAGTACAGATATTGACTGCCGGGTTACAAAATATGACATCATGTATTTTACGGAAGAAGAAAAAGAATACATGTTTACCTTTACAGCGGAGAGTGAAAGCGAAGCCGCCCTGTCCGCCCAGGTAAACGGTGTTACCTATTATCCGCAAGCAAACGGCGTATTTACCGTGCCCCTGCGGGATAAGTACAATCCTGTTATAGTGACCGCATACAAAGATGGAAACACAACCTCTATTGCATACGGCATAAGGGCCAAAGCGGTTTCCATGAAAATTACAAATGTGTCCAGGGAAGGCAGTGCATTTTACCAGGGGGATACCGTCAGCATAGCATATACCGGTATAATGGTGCCGGTACCCAAGGTATCTAGAATTTACAATCCGGCATCCATGCGTATGGAATATTATTCAAATATGCCCCGCTATCATATGGTAGGCTCCGGCTCAAGCCAGTATGCTTCAGGCGCTTTGGCCTTCGAGCTTACGGGCTCGGGAGAAGTTGATTTAACCGGGGGATATATAAAATTGAGCTGGTTCGGAAGCGGGCTTTACGCTGAAACGCCAACAGGAACAGCCCCTCCTAATTTGGATGCGGACCAGATATCAAACAAATTTTCAAGGCTTCCCGACATCTGTTTGACGGTGGTTGAGGATCCCCATTATGAACCTGAGGATGTATTGTCTGCAGAAGCAGCGGGCACAGGTACTGTAAAAGCAGGAGATGAGGTGACCATATCCATACCGGGCATTGATACGGAAATGCTCAAAGACAACCATACCACCATGTCGGGAACCATTGTGGACCTGCTTGACTCGTATACCGTCTTTGGTACCGACATACCGGGGTTTGAGCGTGTAAAGTCAGCCAATGTAAAAAACACAGATGAATTGGATAACTTGAAAACCATAACATTTACTGTTCCGGAAAATACAAAACCGGGAAAGTACAAGCTGAAGGGCGGACATATCTGGGTGAAATACGGACCCACCTGGTGGACAAGGGAAAAGGAATACTATGTGACAAAAATGGAAGATGTGGCCTTGACGGTTGCAGGTGAGGCCGGTTCAGTGTACAAGGGTGATATAAATAAAAAAATAGAACAGGGGGATGCCTTGGAAGAGGCAGACTATACGGCAGAGAGCTGGTCGGTATTTGCAGAGGCGCTGGAGGCTGCCAGGGTCGCAGCTGCAGACGATGAAGCGGTCCAGGATGGAGTGGATGAAGCTCTTGCCGCACTTACTGCGGCCATGGACGCCCTTGTGTTTGATGAAGGAGCAAGCAAAGCCAGGATTATCCAAACCATCCTGACAGCTATTTCCAACAGCTTGAAGGGAAGCAGCGGGGATTGGGATGTTATGGACATGGCAGCCTACGGCATGGGCGGTTATATGGATATTGATACGCTTGTTGCAAATGCCTTGAGTGTCTATAATAAAACGTCCGCACCCGCCACCGATTACGAAAGGGTGGCCATTTCGCTGACATCTATGGGGATTGACGCTACAGCCGTGGATGACGGAGAAGGCGGCACTGCCGACTTTATTGAAAAAATTGCAAATTACAATGCCGGTGCCCAGACACCGTCCCTGGGGACCATAAACAACTACATTTTTGCACTTATTGCATATGATTCGGGAGATTACGGCCTGCCCCCTACTGCAAATTGGACAAGGGAAAAGATTATGCAGTATCTTCTTACCGCCCAGTTAGGTGACGGCGGCTGGGCTCTTAACGGGAATAAGGCCGACCCGGATATTACAGGTATGGCAATTTCTGCCCTGGCAAATTACAGGGATGACGAAAATGTTGAAGCTGCCCTGGAAGATGCTGTTAACTGCCTATCGGGCATGCAAACTGTAAGCGGGGGCTTTGAAAGCTGGGGTGAGGAAAATTCAAATTCCGCATCCATGGTAATTGTGGCCCTGTCCGCACTGGGTATTGACGCTGATACAGACCCCCGTTTTATCAAGGAGGACATAAGTGCTGTTGATGCTTTGCTGAGTTATAAAACTACTGACAACAAATTCGGCTTTACCGATACAAAATATAATGGAATGGCTTCTGAGCAGGGCTTCAGGGCACTGGTAGCCTATACAAAAATGCTTGATGCCGGTAAACCTTACAATATCTATATCTTCAAGGATACCAGTATACCTCAGCCTCAGCCGGTGGATAAAACCGAGCTCAATGCAAAGATTGCCCAGGCGTCCGCTCTGAAAGAATCAGATTATACATCAGCTACCTGGAGTGCCCTTTTAACCGCTTTAAACAAGGCAATTGAAGCAAGTGAAAGTGAGACGGCAGGACAGGCGGAAATATACAATGCGCTCCAAAGCCTGATTGGAGCTATAAACGGGTTAAAACCGGCAGATGATGCCAATGAAAAAACCATTACCGTTACCTTTAAGCTTATAGGCGACAGCAAACATTACACAGAAGATGCCCATGAGGCTTTCCAGACTTGGATTCCCAGGACCAGACTGACTCTGCCTGAAGGTTCATATGTCTATGATGCCTTTGTCATGGCCCTGGACCGACACAATATTCAGTATGATGAGACACAGTACAATTATATTGGAGGTATCAAGGCACCGTCCGGGTTTGGTGGACATTGGCTGTATGAATTTGACAACGGGCCCTTTTCGGGCTGGATGTACAAAGTCAACGGAAAGCATCCCAGCCTGGGCTTGAGGGAATACAGGCTAGAAGACGGTGATGACATAGAGTGGCACTATACCGATAATTACACTAAAGAACAGGGATCTGATAAATGGGTCGGAGCTCCGCCGGCTTCGGAAGAACCTGAATTAAAAGAAGGCAGGCTGGAGGTAGAGGCCCAGGTTGACTCGGGCGGCAGGGCAAAAGCAAAATTAGCCGGTGAAGCTGTCACCAGGCTGATTGAGGAAACACGGAAGGCATCAGAAGGTAAAGCGGAGGTGGCAACAATTTCACTCAAGCTGCCGGACGATACCAGGGCCCTTGAGCTTGAACTATCCCGGGAAGCGGTTAAGGCCCTTGCCGGTGCAGGTGACACCTCCGTGAAAGTGTCGTCGGAACTGGCAACAATGACTTTTACCCCGGAGGCGATGGCCGCTATTGCAGAAGAGGCGGAAGAAAGTGAAGTCAGCATTTCCATAGGCCAGGTAGAACAGTCCGAATTGCCGCAAGCAGCACAAAAACTTATAGGCGGAAGGCCGGTTTATGATTTCAGCATTGAGGCAAGCGGCAAAAATATAACAGCCTTTAACGGCGGAACAGTTACCCTTGCACTTCCATATGCGCTTAAAGAAGGAGAGAAAGCCGAAAATGTGACTGCTTACTATATCAGCGACAGCAGTGAGATTGTTAAGATGGCTGATGCGAAATACGACGCAGGGCTTGGAGCGATTGTGTTTACAACAGATCATTTCTCCAAATTTGCCGTAGGCTATGAGTTCATCAAATTCAGCGATGTATCGGGATGGGCGGAAGAATATATATACTACCTTGCAAACCGTGGTATGGTAAACGGTAAAACAGAAACCACATTTGCACCAAACGACAACATCACCCGTGCCGAGTTTGCGGCTATTTTTGCCCGCATGAGCGGTGCGAATCTTAATGCATATACAAAGGCACCATTTGATGATGTGGAAAATACCGGCTGGTACTTCGGTGCCGTAGCATGGGCAGCAGAAAAAGGCATCATCAACGGATATGACGGGAAATTCAATCCCAATGACCCAATTACGCGTCAGGAAATGGCTGTCATTGCGGTACGATATGCGGATAAGGTAGAAGGGTATACCCTGCCGGCACTCGCAGAGGCTTTGACCTTTGCAGATGATACAGAAATCTCAGGGTATGCAAAAGCTTCAGTATCAATCATGCAGCGCGCGGGCATTATATCCGGGAAAGGCGGTAACCGGTTTGCTCCGGCTGATAACGCCACCCGTGCTGAAGCAGCCAAAATCATAACGGTACAGATGCAGGTTATGGGAAAATAAGATAAGAAACATTTAAAGGTATTAAATGAGAAAGCAGGATAATCAAATTCTTTAATAGTAATCGAGTAGACGGGAAAATTAAATTATTTTCCCGTTCTCTCACACCTCATCAAATTTCTTTAGTTTCTCATTTTAGTCTGTCTGCCTTAAACAACAAATACGTTGCGTCCTTGAGGCTTCCTTTCAATTATTCCATGCATCACCATTTCAAAACGGAACCGTCACCGTGTCTTTGCAGTTGGTTTCAGGTGTACTTTTTTATTTTTTTCATACAATATTTAGAAATATTCTCAACTATAATTCAAAATCCCTTTTATACGATTTTCCGAGTGGAGCCAGGGGGAACCCCTGACTCCGTACCCGGCCTTGCCAGCCTTTCAATATCAAAAAACATGCAATCACAAAAACCTGTTCAAGTATTGTTTTTTCACTATTTCAAAAAGTATATACTATCTTGTACCGTTCTTTACCGCATCATCTCTCCATGTTTCCATGGTTTTCTGCAGCTTGGCCAATCCATCCTTAAGGTCTGTTATCTCTCCCTTGGAGTATGCATGCAGCAAATCAAGTTCAAGGTTATAGCACTGCCCATAAGCTGTTGTGGCTACAAGATCACTATAGCCATGTGATTCAACAATTTGTTCAATACTTACGGCTGTATACGGATCATCAGGATTTACACATGCTACTCCTTCGGCAAAAACAGGCGAAAGCCATTTTTCTTCATAGGCAATTTTGCTTATTTCCTTAGAACCCAAAATTTTGCATATTTCATAAGAGCTTTTCTTATCCTTTGCGGCAACAGGCACTGCCCATGTGTGAACGGGAGCTGTACCTCTTAGTTTGTTGCCGTCTTCATCTGTAAACGCCGGCAGCTTTATGCACTTAAACTTAGAAAGAACTTCCTTTTCTCCTGCAACGTAAAGGCTTCTGAACTTTCCTCCGGGGTGTGTCATTAGATTTATTGCCACATCTCCATCTTTTGTGTAAAAATTCTCTTCTCCTTCCCCGACTGTCCAGCCCGGAGGCATGTACTGTGAAGCTTCTTTCATCCATTCGTATGTTTTTACAAAAGCATCATTTGTAGTGTATACAAACTTTATTTCCGATATATCATCAGTGTAAGGATCTTCAGGGTCCCAGAATGTCCTATAAGCCGGGTTCTTTGAATAATAAGTGTTAAGAGCTCTTAAAAGTTCTCCGCCTTTTCTTGTAAACATTCCATAATTTTTTATGCCTGTAACGGGATTTGTCCCGGTCATCTTTGAAGCGGCTTCCAGAATTTCGTCAAATGACGAGTCATGTGTAATATAATCAACTCCCCAGTCGTCAAAAAGCTTTGTATTGATTATTATTACAAATGTATAAGCCCTTTTCGGAATTCCGTAGTCGGGATCGAATGAATCGTCAGCCTCAATATACTCATCAAGGGGCACAACAAGGCCTTGTGAACCCAGTTTATTCGATACTGTTGCGCCAAGGTGCATAACATCGACCCTCTATATAAATGCTTTTGTCCAAAAATCTGGATACATAAGAGCCGCTCTTTTTGATGATGTTACGGGAACTGAAATAAAAGGGTTTGAACTTGGTTCATGCAGGCAAATGGGGGGAGATGTGCTGTGGAAAAAGGTTTCCTGGAATAAAAACAGCAATTTGTCCAATCTATCCGGAAGAAATCTAAGAATATGCTTTGACATGTTCAAAGCGGATATTTATGGATTCAAATTTGAATGAATTCACCAAGAGATTAAAAAAAACAGGTGATGTTTCAAAAATGTGACATAACTTCATGTGTTACAGACCACTATTGGTCTGTAACATATGAGATTCAGGGTTGAATTGCAGCAGATTTTTTCGTATTACAAGGCGGAGGATTGAGGAATCCGGCACTTACTCGCTTGCATCTGTAAGATAAAGTAAAGACTTAATAAGTAAGTGCCGGATTGCGATGTAACGGGTGCGAGCATGTGTGTCGTTCCGGTAGGCTGCGCGGGTCCGTCATTGCTGTGTCGTTCCAGTTGGTACGACACTTAGGTACGACACTTCATTGACGACAACGAAGTATTGCGAAAATCAGACCGTTGCAAAACAATACTTTTAGATGACGCAAGGTACTAGGTATTAACAAGAATAATAGTATTATACATTAAAATGTTATCCACACCTTGAAAACCAGTTTTTCAAGTTATACACAGTTTTATCCACATTGTCCACAGGAAACGCACTTTCGAAACACTTGTTTTGTGATTTTCCTGTGGAAAACATGTAGGATTGTAAGAGTGCAAATAATAAAGGGTACAGCTAATTACATATTTTTCTTGTTTATAATATGAGTTTTTTGTGGATAATTTTTTGATACATAAATTTGCCTGTTTTGATTTTCAATACCATATAACATGCTCCAATATCAGATATGGAAATGGAAATAGGCATACTTGATGGAAAAAGTGAAATCAGCAAATTTGACAGCTTAATCTCAATCCTGTGATTTCTTTTTCAGATTAGTCATAAATGCTTTTTGGCTGCTTCTTTTCAATTTCATTGAAATATGAAAGGATACCTGTAAAATACCGGGCAAGTCCCAGTACGTCAGCACCCATACATATGAAGCGGTATCCTGTATTTATAAGGTCTGCAAGATTTTCAGGATTTCCTACGGTACCGGAAATTTTTCCGGCCCTGGCAGCAGCATCTGCTACTTTTTTTTGTGCTTCTTTAATCCGTGGATTATCCCATTTTCCCGGAAAGCCTATACCTTGGCTAAAATCTCCCGGGCCAAAAAACAGCATATCAATACCATCCAGTGATGCAATTGCGTCGATTTCATCCAGGGGTTCCGGATCTTCTATCTGTGCAATGACAAACCTGTTATTATTGGCATCCCTTATATATTCCGTTATATCAATGTTACCATATGCCCCGTCTGCGTTGCCTCCATCGATAGGACGCCTGCCCAGTGGATGAAATCTTGTCATATGAACGACTTTTTTTGCATCTTCAGCCCCCATTACATGTGGTACCATTATTCCGGAAGCGTCAAGTTCCAGCGGTCTTGTGTAATCACTGTATGATCCTCTCGAAACACGTACAAGAATATCAGTGCGGTAAGCTTTTGCGGCCAGGATTTGTTTTTCAACGACAGACCAGTCGTTTGCAACATGCTCCATATCTGTCCACAAACAGTCAAACCCTGTCATTGCGGCAATCTCAAATGCTCTTGAATCGGCCATGTTCAATTTCATACAGCTTGCTATACCTCCTGAACGGAGTTTTTCCAGCACCCGGCTGGATTTAATGCTAAAACCTTTCGTCATATTAATTGCTCCTTATATTTTATTACCATGCTGTCCAACCCCCGTCAACCACTATGTTGGAACCGGTCATAAAGCTTGAAGCGTTCGATGCAAGCAGAATGATTACTCCCGCAAGCTCTTCAGGCTTACCCGTTCTTTTCATCATGGTCTTTGAGATTAGTCTTTCCATAAAATCCTGGTTTTCAAGTACGGACCCCCCAGGAAAGGGTCCCGGTGTTACGGCATTTACCCTTATGCCATACTTTGCAAAATTGGCGGCATAATACCTTGTAAGTTGTATAATTCCTGCTTTTCCTGCCCCGTACATAGGTGGACTGTCAAATCCGGTATCGCCATAAATATCCGGATCGGGTGACACCACTCCATACATGGAAGCTATATTTATTATGCTTGAGTTTTTATTCATCCATTGAAAAGCTTCCCTTATACATCTGTATGTAACATTCAATGTACCGTCAATTCCCCTATTCCAGACATCGTCATCTGCAAATTCATTATACACGCTGCTTCTATTTCCTGATCCTCCTCCATATGCGGCACAGTTAACCAGTATATCTATTTTACCCAGTGATTCACCAACTTTACGGAACATATTTCTTATTGACCCGGTGCTCGAAAGATCGCACATAAGCATATGGAATCTTTTCCTGTTTTCAGGAATTTCAATTATTTGCTCCGCTTTTTTTTCGACTATATCAACTGAAGCTACGCGGGTACCATAGTCTATAAGATTTTTCGCAATTACACTTCCAAGGTGACCTGTACCGCCTGTTACTACAGCAACCTTGTCTTTAAGTGAAAAAATATCCTTTTCCATAGTTTATATCAGCCTCCCAAAAGATGATATTTTAACAGGTCCTTTAAGCCTTTTTTCTACTTCACCCTTTGAAGCGGCATCTGATAATTCAGAAAACACTTCGTCCAGTGCCTTTTCATATTTATCAAGGACATGGTCGTTATGGGCCAGTGCAGGATAAACAGAATTACCGGCCAGAAATCCTCTATCCAGCATAAGCTGGATAAAAAGAGTCTGAAAAGCCCTGGTATTTTCATATTCAAATGAAAATGCAGAAACACATGGAAAAGTGTGTCCTGTCTTTATCGAGAGATTGTACTTTTCTCCATATTTCCTCCACAGGTCAATAAGCTTAACACCAAAATTTTCCACATACCTTGAAACATTTTCCCTCTCCATTACACGTATTGATGCAAGTGCTGCCGCAGACCCCACACTTTCTGTCCAGGAAGTGCTGCTTATGAATGAATCATTTGCAGCATCCATAGCTTCTTTTGTTCCGATAACGGCTCCAATAGGATGTCCGTTCCCAAGACTTTTGGCGAAAATTGCCATGTCGGGATTAACGCCAAATTTAAGGTGTGCACCTCCAAAATTAAAACGCCACCCGATTGTTATCTCATCAAATATTAAAACTATTCCTCTTTTTTTCGTTTCTTTACGGATTAGCTCTAAAAAACCATCCTGAGGATTGTACGAACGGCATGGTTCCATAACAACAGCGGACAGTTCATCCCCATATTTATTTATAACTTTCATGAAACCATTTTTGTCATTATATTTGAATGCAAAGGCAGTACTCCTCAGTTCCTTCGGTACTCCATAAGGATGAAGCCCAGGCAAAAGATGTCCTGTAAGTGAATCATCTTCTCCCAGGTTAGCAGCAAGGTACCAGTCATGCCATCCGTGGTAGCCACATACGGCTACTTTGCTTTTTCCTGTTGCTGCCCTTGCTATTCTTACGGCAATCGCTGCTGTTTCTCCACCTGTTCTTGCAAATCTTGCCTGATCTGCCCATGGATGTATCTGGCACAATATATCTGCAAGTTCCACTTCTGCAGGTGAATTAAGGGTGGTCATGCTTCCGTTTTTAACACTTTTAATAACAGCCTCTGTAATGTCCGGGTTGGAATATCCCAAAAGGCACGCACCAATACCAAATTGACTCATATCATAATAGTGTTTGTTGTCGAGATCCCATATTTCACAGCCTTTTGCCTTTTTATAATATGCAGGCCAGAGGCCTGGGGCATGAAGGTCCGGTCTTTTGCTGAAAAGCTGTACACCTCCAGGTATGAATGTTTTTGCATGTTCAAAAAGTTTTTGTGTTTTTTTCATGTTAAAATCTCCTTTATGCTATATTAAGGTTTAAGCTTGCAAAAGCTTCATACAACAAGGCAGCAGCATTACTCTGCAAACCTGCCCGTGCATTTTAATGTTCTCACTATATAATTTACTATAACGGTATCCGGGATTAAATGAATAGAGAAGACTAATCTATTGGTTTGATGTCGTTTTTGTATAATGATTTTTCATATTATTGGATATTATGTTTAAAAACAGGCGCTTTTTCTTTTACTATATTTCAATTCTATATTTTCACGGAAGTGGTTACGGATCAATACTATTTATCCTGAATTTTCCCGGTGTCAAACCTGTCTTTTTTTTAAACACCCGGTAAAAATATGTCAGGTTGAAAAAACCTGTCTGCTGTGATATTTTTTCCACACTAATCTGTGTACTTAAAAGAAGATGCTTTGCCTGTTCAATTCTTATTGAAGTCAATTTTTCCCTGAATGAACATCCGTAAATTTTCAGCATTACTCTCTCAAGCTGCCTGATGCTTATGCAGGTTATTTCCGAAAGCTCTTTTATACCAGCCTCAGAATTCATGTAATTCTCGGTAAAGTATGAATCAATTATATAATTTCTTTTTTCATACAAAGTTTTTTTTGCAGGCGTTTGCTTATGCAGATTTTTTTGTGTCGACCTGAAAATCTCTATGAATATCCTTGTGAAAGATGCCTGTATGTTCTTTCGGGAAAATATACTGTCGGATTCTATTTCATCATGTATATTTAATAGGCTTTCATATATTTTTTCGGACTTGCCATATAAAAAGCTTTTCATTCCAATAATATTTTTGATGGCAGCATCTTGCCTGGCAAAAACATCCTCATTTTTTTTACGCTTTCTTAGACTGTATGAAAATGTAAAGCTGCATCTTAATGTGTTATTAATTTCACTGTCTATAAATGTTGTATGGTAAGCATGAGGCTTGATAATAACAAATCCTCCCTCATTGATTTCAAGCCTTTCCTGTCCTATCTTCATTAAAATCCTTCCTTTTGCTACATAGTGAATTTCAAAACAGGAATGACAATGGGTATCATGTAATAAGCCCACTTTCGCATTAAAAAATTCATTACCCAAAGTGATGGTAAAAGTGTGTCGTCCAAAACCAATCTTATCTATATTTAAAAGCCTTTTATTAATAACATCAATTATACTTTCCATAGCATATATCCTTTTTCCCTCAATATTAACGATTAGCGGTCTGTAACACATAAAATCAAGGGCTGAATTGCAGTGCATTTATGAATATTATATCATAAAATATTCTTAAATAAAGACTTTTCAGGACAGTTCATTATCCCAATTTGAGGAAATGATATACTAGTACCTTGCCGAATATTCAATAAACAAAAGTTATAAGTTAATTGATCGATATTTTCCCGTTTTTATTATGTCCAAATTACTTTATATATGTTTATTTATTTATGATTTTGTTTTATAATTGTTAATAGTAGGGTAAAATTAACTAATGAATTCAACATCAAATTTAAGGTAAGCAATAATGTTTATCCAGGCGGAAGGGGATTGGTTTTATGAAATTCATTGTAAGCGGAAAGAGTTTTAATGTAACTCCTGCATTAAAGGACCAGGTAACTAAAAAACTTGGCAAGCTCAAAAAATTTTTTAAACCTGACACAGATGTACATGTTACTATGAGTGTTGAAAAGAACAGGCACATATTGGAGGTAACAATACCATTTAACGGAGTTTTAATAAGAGCGGAGGAATCCAGCTCGGATATGTATGCTTCCATTGACAAGGCAATTGATATTATTGAAAGGCAAATAATAAAAAATAAAACAAGGCTGAAAAAACGTCTTCACGACAATTCACATACACCTGAGTTTTTTAACAATGGAGCTAACGGTCTGGGCAATAACGAGGAAGAATTCAACATAGTCCGTTCCAAAAAGTTTGCAATCAAACCTATGAATGTGGAAGAGGCGATACTTCAAATGAACCTTCTCGGACATGAGTTTTTTATGTTCAGTAATGCGGAAACCGAAAAAGCAAACGTTGTATATAAAAGAAAGAGCGGAGATTATGGACTTATAGAACCTGAATTTTAATGATAATGCCTTGACATAAGCCTTATTATAGTATTATAATAAGCTAAAATTAGAAATTTCATCAGGCTGTGATAAAGACAAGTAGATTAAGCAGTTTGTTGCCCAAGAGAGAAGGTGCCGCCGGCTGAAAGCACTTTTGCGATTTGCTTGATTGAAACCACCTTTTGAGCTTGAACGGTGATTTACGTTATAATCATTATGAGAACCAATTAGGGTGGAACCACGGGATAATACTCTCGTCCCTTTGTATTTGTGATGTACGGTACAGAGGAACGGGAGTTTTTTATTTGGAGGAGGTTTTATTATGTTAAAGGTAACACTTAAAGACGGAAGTGTAAAGGAATATGGCATGGAGATTACTGCTTTTGACGTTGCAAAAGATATCAGCAAAGGATTGGCAAGGGTAGTTGTTGCTGCTGAAATTGACGGTAAGGTAACGGATTTATCTACGAAAATTGATAAGGATTGTGAGCTTAACCTTTTAAAATTTGAAGATGAGGGAGGAAGGGATGCCTACAGGCATACAAGCTCCCACATCCTTGCCCAGGCTGTTAAAAGGCTTTATCCCGGAGCAAAGCTTGCAATAGGACCTGCCATTGAAAACGGTTTTTATTATGATTTTGATATCGACAAGCCCTTTACAATTGAACAGCTTGAAGGCATAGAAGCTGAAATGAAAAAGATTATCAAAGAAGATATCAGGCTGGAGAGGTTTACTTTGAAAAAGGATGATGCGGTAAAATTGATGAAGGATAATGATGAACCATACAAGGTAGAGCTCATAGAGAGCCTGCCTGAAGGAGAAGAAATATCATTTTACCGGCAAAACGGCTTTGTGGATCTTTGTGCAGGGCCTCATATACCGTCTACAGGAAAGATAAAGGCATTCAAGCTTCTTTCCGTAGCAGGAGCCTACTGGAGGGGCGACGAAAACAACAAGATGCTGCAGAGGATATATGGGACCTCATTTCCGAAAAACAGCATGCTTGAGGAGTATCTTGACAGGCTTGAAGAAGCAAAAAAGAGAGATCACAGGAAATTGGGCAAAGAGCTTCAATTATTTGACATATTTGAAGAAGGTCCGGGTTTTCCATTTTTTCTTCCCAAGGGCATGATAATAAGGAATGAACTGGAAAGCTACTGGCGTAAAGAGCATGAGAAAAGAGGGTATCATGAGGTGAAAACACCGGTTATACTCAATGAAGAGCTGTGGCACAGGTCAGGGCATTGGGATCATTATAAGGAAAATATGTACCTGACAAAAATAGATGAGGTGGATTATGCTATAAAGCCTATGAACTGCCCTGGAGGCATGCTTATTTATAACAGGGACCTGCACTCATACAGGGAGCTGCCGTTAAGGGTCGGTGAGCTGGGTCTTGTCCACAGGCATGAATTATCAGGTACACTTCATGGACTTATGAGGGTAAGGTGCTTTACCCAGGATGATGCCCATATTTTCATGACTGAAGACCATATAAAGGATGAAGTCATTGGAGTAATAGATTTGATAGATGAATTTTACAGCGTTTTTGGATTCAAATACCATGTAGAATTATCCACTCAACCGGAAGATTCCCTGGGGACTGCCGAGCAGTGGAATATGGCAATAAATGCACTTAAGGATGCACTTGATACAAAAAAAATGTCGTACAGGATAAATGAAGGTGACGGTGCCTTTTACGGACCTAAGATAGATTTTCACCTGGAAGATACAATCGGCCGTACATGGCAGTGCGGAACCATCCAGTTGGATTTCCAGCTGCCCGAAAGATTCGACCTCTCCTATATTGGAGCAGATGGAGAAAAGCACAGGCCTGTTACAATACACAGGGTTGTTTTCGGCAGTATAGAGAGGTTTATTGCCATTCTTACAGAGCATTATGCCGGAGCATTTCCGGCATGGCTTGCACCGGTGCAGGTTAAGATACTCCCTTTGATTGAAAAGCATATTGATTACGCAAAAAAGGTGAATAGTGTTTTAAGGGAAAAGGGCGTAAGGACTGAAATAGACAGGAGGAATGAAAAAATCGGCTACAGGATCAGGGAGGCCAGAATGGAAAGGGTACCCTATATACTTGTTTTGGGAGACAAGGAAGTCGAGGACAATGCGGTAGCTGTAAGGTCAAGAAAGGAAGGGGATATGGGAACCAGGCCTCTGGAAGAATTTACTGAAAGTATTGTCGAAGAAATAAAGAAAAGGGAATTGTAATATAAAAGTAATATTTTTGTTAAATTTAGTAGACATATTTCGTACGATAATGTATAATAATGTCGATATATAAGTATGGTCTTTACATGATATAATATAGATGAAAATTGGTTATAACCTTTAATTTGGCTTTGAAAGTTTGATGGGGTTTGGAAATATTTAACGTACTGATTTTTTTGGATAGTAACTTCCGTGCATTGTACATTTATTAGCTTCCTACCTTTGGCAGGAAGCTTTTGTATGCAGAGCAATCTGCTTATGTAATAATTTATATTTTTTCAAGGAGGGTTTTTGTATGCAAAAAGATTCAAGTACTATAGGGGGAAAGGATTTAGTCCTGGGCTTGCAGCACCTTTTTGCCATGTTTGGCGCTACGGTTCTCGTACCTCTGCTTACAGGGCTGAGTCCTGCGGTGGCTTTATTTACGGCAGGTGTGGGTACACTGCTTTTCCATTTTGTTACTAAAGGTAAGGTTCCTGTATTTTTAGGTTCCAGCTTTGCTTTTATTGCAGGTATTTCTACCGTAGTTGCAAAGCATGGGATTGCCCAGGCCGGCGGTGGTATAATGGCTGCCGGTGTAATCTATTTGTTGATAGCGCTGCTTATTTATTTTGCCGGTGTGGAAACCGTAAAAAGCTTTGTTCCGCCTGTTGTTACCGGTCCTGTTATTGTTGTTATCGGTCTTATGCTTGGTCCGGTTGCTGTCAGGAATATAAATATGAAGCCTGACTTAAGTGCGGTCTTAACGGGAAATCAACTGCTGGTTAACTGGTTAATAGCTTTATTTGTTGTGCTTGTAATAGCTCTGATTATGATCTTTACAAAAGGGTTTTTCAAGCTGGTTCCTATATTGATCGGTATATTTTCCGGTTATATCCTCTGCCTTATACTTGATGGTATAGGAATAAACGGTGTCTCCAAGCTTGTGGACACTTCAGCCGTTGTAAATTCCGAATGGTTTAACTTCAAAGCAATATTTGAAGGTGATTTTTTTACTTTGCCCAAATTTAGCTGGTCGGCAATAGGGCTTATTGCGCCTGTTGCAATTGTAACCTTTATGGAGCATATTGGGGATATTACAACTAACGGTGCGGTTGTTAAAAAAGATTTCTTCAAAGACCCGGGGCTTCATAGAACTGTTATCGGTGATGGTATTGCAACTATGTTTGCAGGTTTTCTTGGCGGTCCTGCAAATACCACATATAGTGAAAATACGGGCGTTCTTGCTGTAACAAAGAACTACAAAGCATCTGTTTTAAGAATAGCGGCCGTATTTGCAATTATACTCAGCCTGGTGGGCAAATTCGGTGCCATACTGCAAACCATACCCCTTCCTGTAATGGGTGGTGTGTCAATGATCCTGTTCGGTATGATAGCCAGTATCGGCATAAGGACTTTGGCAGAAGCCAAATTGGATTTTGCCCACAGCAGGAATCTTTTCATTGTAGCAATAATTTTAACAACAGGTATTGGTATTTCTGTCTGGAACGGACCTGGAGTTAGCGGTATCCAGGTCAGTGAAACCTTTAATCTTTCAGGACTATTTATTGCGGCATTTTTGGGCATTATTGCCAACAAGGTGCTTCCAAAAGAGTTGTAAAAATTAAATACAGGCTGCCGCAATGCAAAAGTGAACTTTTGCATTGCGGCAGTCTTTTTTTAATGTTAAAATGTATTAAGAATAAAATATGGAGTGATTTAATGAAGGTAGTTAAGCCGTCGTTTGCAATAGAATCAGAGGTAGACGGGGATAAGATTCTAAGGAATATTGAAAAGGCCGGCAGGACATGCTATAAAAGTGAGGAAAAAATAACCTCACAATCTGCAAAAAAGTTTGTTGCAGGCCTTATAAAGCGGGGACATGAATCCGTAATTGAGCACTTCTCGGTAACAGTGCGTATTATATGTGACCGGGGGGTTACCCATGAAATTGTAAGGCACAGGCATGGGTCATACTCCCAGGAAAGCACCCGGTATTGTAATTACAGCAAGGATAAGTATGACAACCAGCTCACATTTGTTAAGCCGTTCTTTTGGGATTCAGACAATGAAGAAGACAAAAGGAAATATGAGATTTGGGAAAGTGTTATGGAAAGCATTGAAAAAAAGTATCTGGAACTGGTTGAAATGGGTGCAAAACCGCAGGAAGCCCGCAGCATACTTCCCAATTCACTTAAAACTGAGATTGCTATGACAATGAATTTAAGGTCGTGGAGGAACTTCTTTATTTTAAGGACCGCCCGTGACGCCCATCCCCAAATGAGAGAGGTTGCAATTCCAATACTTGAAGAATTTAAAAGGTTAATACCAATAGTTTTTGATGATATTGATATAAGCTGAATATGGAGGTTTTGCATATGGATTTTGAAAAGGTAGCAAAGGCGCTAAAGAGTCTTGGAGACCCAGGCCGGTTAAAGATATTGGAATTACTGCCTGACTCGGATGAATGCCGTGAAGTATATAATGTAACGGAGCTGTCGGAAGAGCTTAATGTTCCGCAGCCTACCGTATCTCACCATCTAAATGTTTTAAAGAATGCAGGGCTGGTCAAATGCCGCAAGATGTGCAGGGATGTTTATTATTGGATTGATATTGAAAATTTCGAGCAAACCATTAAGCAGCTTAAAAACATAATAGAAAATTATTCTTCATAATCTTGACATTTGTTTTTATATTAGTTAATATATTTATATATATAAATAAGTTAAATCATTGTATTAGAGGGGTGTTTTTGTGAAATACAGAAAATTCGGCAATACGGGTGTTGACATTTCAGTGCTGGGATTTGGAGCAATGCGCTTGCCAACGTGCGGAGAGGGTGAAGAATGGCATGTTGATGAAGACAAGGCAATTCCAATGATACATAAGGCTTTTGACCTGGGAGTAAACTATATTGATACTGCCCATTTTTACTGCAAGGGTGAAAGCGAGATAGTTGTTGGAAAAGCTTTGAAAGGCTACAGGGATAAGGTATATCTCTCTACCAAGATTCCCACATGGGATGTCAAGGAAACTTCCGATTATTACAGGCTGCTTGTAGAACAGCTTAGAAAATTGGATGTCGATTATATAGATTTTTATCATTTCCATGCTCTTAATAAAAAGAATTTCAATGATACTGTTTTAAAGCTGAAGCTGATTGATGAAGCTGAAAAAGCCAAAAGTGAGGGACTCATCAAACACATTTCATTTTCCTTTCATGACAAGGCCGGCGTCATGAAGGAAATTATTGATACAGGAGCTTTTGAAAGTGTTCTTTGCCAGTATAATTTACTGGATAAAAGTAATGAAGAATCGATAGCATATGCAGCCCGGAAAGGACTTGGCACAGTTATAATGGGTCCTGTTGGGGGCGGCAGGCTTGCATATCCGTCGGAGCTTTTTATTGATAAGATAGGTGAGAGTGCAAAGAGTTCTTCAGAGCTTGCACTCAGGTTTGTAATAAGTAACAGCAATGTAAGCTGTGCTTTATCCGGAATGGGAACCATTGAAATGGTAAGGCAAAATTGTGAAGCAGCGTCAAGGGATTCAAAACTTGCAGATGCGGAAAGGAATAGTATAGATAAAATGCTTGCCGAAACCAAGGAGCTTGCGAACCTTTACTGCACGGGATGTTCTTATTGCATACCATGTCCAAAGGGGATAAAGATTCCCGATGTTTTTCAGACAATGATATATCACAGGGTATATAAATTAACGGAATATGCGAGGGAGAAATATAAAGAATACGGAAAGCTTGAGCATATGGGAACAAGCCCTGAGGAGTGTGTAAATTGTGGAAAATGCCTGGATAAATGTCCTCAAAAAATTAATATTCCCGTAAGACTTAAGGAAATATCCCGTGAGCTGTCGGTTTAAAACTAAATACCTTATGAATAATTAAAGCCAAAATGGCAAGCAAAGCATTTAAGGCTCCGGGTTTTATTTCTCCAATGGACAATATACATAACGGAACCGCAAACAGGACATTTGTTTGTGGTTCTTTTTCTAAACGGGTGTATTTCAACGGACAAATTATCACTTCCAAAATCTATTTTCTTGTATTATGTGCAAAGACAGTATGTATTATTATACAAATTTTTTTTTCAAATTAATTTTAGCATTTCCCATTTTTAATAATTGAGAAGATTTATGTGTATAATGAAACAGTTATCATTGGGAATGCAAAAATACAAATTAACACTTGACAGCCATGCAAAGTTTTTGTTATTATAACGTTGAAAAATAAAGAAGAAGCTTTCCACTTCTCACCTTGCGGACATGTCCGGCAGGGTTAATATTGCAAAGTTATATTTATGCGGTATTTATGTGGATAGTTTTTTTAGATCCACTTTTTTTATTGCATTTAAAAAAAGTGTTATAGGTTTTAAGGATATTTAAGTAGTTCTGCTATAAAATTTTGTGGAGGTGTTTTATTATTAGCAAAGATGGATTAATGGTAAATGAACAGATTAGGGACAGAGAAGTCAGGTTGGTTGACTCAGACGGTGGAATGATCGGTGTAATATCTGCCAGAGAAGCACAAAAGATAGCCAATTCAAAAAACCTGGACCTTGTAAAGGTTTCTCCAAAGGCTAATCCGCCTGTTTGCAAGATAATGGATTATGGGAAATATATGTTTGAGCAGGCAAAAAGGGAAAAGGAAGCTAGAAAGAACCAAAAGACCATTAATATCAAGGAAGTCTGGATGAGACCCAAAATTGAGGAGCATGATTTCAACACAAAGCTAAGGCATACACAGAAATTCCTTAAAGAGGGAAACAAAGTAAAGGTCAGCGTTAGATTCAGGGGAAGAGAAATGCAGCATACCTCTTTGGGCAGAAACATCCTTGTTAAATTTGCCGAAGCTGTAGGTGAGCTGGGCGAGGTTGAAAGAAATCCCAAAATGGAAGGCAGAAATATGATGATGATACTTAATCCTAAAAACTGATTAAGGCTTCTTGGATTGATAATGAGAGCCAAATAATTAACGATAGAAAAAGGAGGTTAGAATCTGATGCCAAAGCTTAAAACCCATAGCTCTTCAAAAAAGAGGTTTAGAATATCGGCAAAAAGGAAGGTTAAAATGAGCCATGCATTTAGAAGCCACAGGCTAATATCAAAGTCTAAAAGGGCAAAAAAACACCATAGACTGGGTGCATATGCATCAAGTGCGAATGCAGGTACAATAAAAAAAATGCTACCTTATAAATAATAAACGGAAGGAGGGCCTAAGACTATGGCAAGAGTTAAAGGTGGAATGAAAACACGCAAAAGGCATAAAAGAGTGCTTAAATTGGCTAAAGGTTATTTTGGGGCAAAAAGCAAACAGTACAGGGCTGCAAACCAGGCAGTAATGAAATCACTGATTTATGCATACAGGGACAGGAGAAATAAGAAAAGAGAGTTTAGAAAATTGTGGATAACCAGGATCAATGCGGCTTCAAGGATTAATGGTCTTTCATATAGCAAACTCATGAACGGTCTCAGAAAATCGGGCATATCATTAAATAGGAAAGTGCTGGCAGACATGGCAGTTAATGATTCGGAGGGTTTTGCACAGCTTGTTGAAAAAGTTAAAATTTCATTATAGGCAGAAGGTGTTGGCACATGCTTATGTGTCAAGCTGATTGCACCTTTATCGGTTTAAATAGTACTGCGGCAAAAAATTCTATTATCGGTTTTGAAAACAACAGTAAGCTTCGTACCCTGAGTGCCGGGCACTACAATGACGGACTCGCAAAGACAAGCTTTATAAGGTTTTTTTTGCTGTAGTACTAAAAAATAATAGCATAAGCAAAAAGCTTTTTTTTTAGATTGAGGATTTATGGATTTTCAGCATATAACCAGTGAAAGCAATATTAATATCAAAGAAGTCAGGTCTTTACACAAGAAAAAATACAGGGAGAAAACATCCCTTTTTTTTGTGGAAGGCCTAAAGTTTGTAATGGATGCCTTTTTTTCGGGGGTAAAAATAAAAAGCGTTTTTTATTCCGAATCATTTGCAGAAAGCAAACTGTTAAACCATATTAAAAGCCATAAAAAATACAATATCAGTCTTTTTAAAATTCCTGATAAACTGTTTACATACATTTCAGATACTGATAACCCGCAGGGTATACTTGCTGTTATAAAAATGAAAAAATATGTTTTATATGATTTATTCGATAATACCAATCTTTTTGTCATAGCCGACTCCATACGGGACCCGGGGAATATGGGGACAATATTGAGGACTGCGGAAGCTGCAGGTTTTTCGGGTGTATTGTTAACCCCGGCGTGTGTTGATATATATAATCCAAAGGTTGTAAGGGCAACTGCAGGCTCCATATTCCACATACCCAGTGCATATTGCAGCAGTGTTACGGATTTAATTCTCAGGCTTAAGTCAAGGGGGATAAAAATATACGCTTCACATGCAAAAGGTAAAATCAGATATTTTGATGCTGATATGAAAAAAGATGTTGCTATAGTAATAGGAAATGAAGCTGACGGTATAAGCCGTATTATAAAAGAAGAAGCAGACATGCTGGTAAAGATACCAATGGAAGGCAGGGCGGAATCCCTTAATGCGTCAATTGCAGCCGGTATAATGATTTATGAATCTTTAAGGCAAAGAAAAAGCTTTTAGGATAAATATGCTTTCCGGCTGTCAAAGTATATTGTTGAGCGTTAACTTTTCTTTTTGTGGTACGTTTCTTACAAGCTCCTTAAGTACATATAGCTCGGAGAGTACCATGGAACTTTCCTTTAAATCAATAAGCTTTTTTATCCTGTTAAGGCTTGTACTGATTTCATCTATATCTGTGTGGTTGGCCATTATGGTCCAACTTTTTTCCAGCTCGTCCCAATACTGCATAACCCTTGTAAATTCGTTTTGGGATTGACTCCAATTTTTGTTTGAAGTATGCTGTTCAACTATATTCAAATAATTTTCCATTGTTTGGGCGGTAGTTGATAATCTGTTATTAATGAGTATACCGGCAAAAATTATCAATGCCATTATTACAAGCACTGAAATAAGAATTTTTGAAAGACTGCTCATTTATTTTTCCTCCTGCCGGATATTTTCCTTTGTACGTAAAGGTTGCCGTTGGTATCCAGGCTTGCAAAAAGTACGTCTTGAATTGTGTTGATACCATTTTTATGTAATTCCAGCCTGAGCCAGTTTTCGTCAAGACCTGCAATATCAAGATTGCCTATATCAATAATTCCGTCAATTATAATATCCAGTGGAAGACCTTCATATTCGGTTGGTATATTTAGATCTTTGGGAGTTACCGGCCTTTTTTGAGATTTTGGAATAACGCTTAATTGCCCGCTGGTCTCCAGTATTGCAAACTCCACATCTGAAATATTAGGTGTATTGTTTATTCTTAACTGTTCAAGCAAGTCATTTAAATTGTAAAGCTCCTTTCTCATATTGGATTCGTTTAATTTTCCGTTTGCAATTAGTATTCTGGGTTTTCCACAAATAATTGCCCTCAGCTTCTCGTTTTTAAGGGTCATAAAAGAGAAAAGGACCTGTAAAACCAGTAAAATCAGTATTGGAATAATACCGTTGAGCAGAGGTATACCAATATCCTGCATGGGAATAGAAGCAAGATCCGATATCATGACGGCTATTGCAAGCTCATATGGCTGGAGCTCTCCTATCTGGCGTTTTCCCATAACCCTGGTAGCAGTGACCACCAGGAGGTACAAAACAATTACTCTGACAATAACAACAAGCATATGCTTTCACACCTTCTGTTTTATTTAATAGTTTTTTCAATTATGAAGTTTATATTCGTAAAACAAATGATAATAAAAAATAGCAGGGATATATCCCTGCTATTTTTGTTAATTGCCTTTATAGAACCTGTCAAATCCTGCACCATATCCTTACAAAAATCCGCAATGTCCCCGGCGGGTTTTCAGGCTGATGTAATGCTGGATTTTAAGTTCTATTTATACATCAGCGTCATTACTTCTGGGTTACATTGTACTGATTGCCAGTGTAGGACTGGAATACCCTTTTTACAATGTTTCCACCTATCTTACCTGCTTCGTAAGAAGAAAGGTCTCCATTATAACCTTGCTTTAAGTTAACTCCAACTTCATTAGCAATTTCATATTTCATTTGTTCAAACTGGGTCTTGGTTGGATTGTTATTTGCCATGATATCACCTCCTCTATAATTATTGTGGCGGAATTACAATTAATTATTAGTAGTATTTTTTGGAGGAAATATATAAATATTGATAAGAATGAATAATAAATTTATTATTCATTCCTTAAATTATGCTTATATCCTGATCAATCAGTACAAAGCGTGTTGCAAGCTGCTCCTTTGTTATTTCACGGCTGCGGCTTTTAAGTGATATACGGCAATTCGGATAAATTCTTTTGGAAATGATTATTTCTCCTTCTCCTCTTGTTTTAAGGTTTTTCTTTATATCTCTCAGAGATTCTTCAACATTGGACATTTTTGACCTTAGTTCAAACAAATCCTCTAAAGCGGCGCTGTATTTTCTTACGGTGCTTTTATCCATTGTCTGGAGCTCTTCATAATATTTTACCGTATTTTTTTTGTCGGCAATAGCTTTTTTTAATTCGTTAAGGCTTGTTAACATCTGGTTGATCGTTTTTTCCATTTCACTTCTGTCAAAACCTGTTATGGTCAACAATGTCCTTTTTTCAATTCTTGAGCCTGCCTTTGGTATCTTTATACTGTACCTTGCCTTTAAATGCCCGCCGATTACCTGTCCGCCCATTGATTCTATCACTATTTCACTGGCTTCAATATCACAGTCCTTGCTATAGTATCCGATATGAACTGATCCTCCTGCTTGAATATTTGCATTATCCGCATATTTGAGAGTAACATTTTGTGCCGCTTTTACCCTGGACCTTACTTTGGATACTATTCCGCCTTTTATAATGATACTTCCTTTTTTACTTATGATACTGCCTACGTTTCCAACTCCAAGCTCCCCGTTAATTTCAATATCGCGGGTTGCTTCCACTGAAAAACCGTCGTTGACCGTTCCCTTTATTGAGACATAACCGTCAAAATTAATATTGCCCGTTGCATGGTTTACATCACCTTTTAATTCAAGGTGATTGGAAACATTGAGAATAGCGTTTTCATAGTTTACAGCACCTGTAATCTTGGAATAAAGAACAGTTTTCCCTTCTTCAAATGCTTCATGAATAGTCTTCCTGTCAAATACCATCGGATAGGTACGGCCTTTTTTTGGCGGTACTGTTTTACCTTTTATAGTCATCCCGGCTTTGCCCTCGGTTGCATCAATCCGTTCACCAAGCCAGTCCCCGGGCTTTACGATATTAATCAGATTCATATTTTGGAAATCAACTTTTCCGCTGCTGTCTATTTCCGGCTTGGCTTTTTTCAATTTGTACATTTTTATAACCGAATCCATGCCGTCCAAGGGAGGATTCCCCTGTGCTGCAACATACCGCTTTCCGGTAATCAGCTCATTTTCAAAAAGGTCCGCTTTAATACCATATGTAATATTTAATTCTTTAAGCAGCCTGGCGACCCTTTTCTTAAGGGCAGGAAGTTTATCCTTTTTAAGTTCGCCGGAAGGCAGATTGAAAACTACGTAAGCGTACATATGGTCTTCAGTTGTTTCCAGATCAATTTCATCCAGAAGCTCCGCGAATTTCTGCATGGGCTTCGGAGCGTTATTTATTGCACTGACCAGTGTATTAAAGCTGGTGATCTTTATCTGCGGATGATTTGCAATAAAAGCTTTAAGTTTATCCAGCGCCATGCCTCTTCTTATAGTTTGAACAAAAAGATTTTTCTCTAAAGCATAAATTTTCATATACTCGTTTTCATAAAATAGATTTGCATCCATTAGCAAG
The DNA here is from genome assembly GCA_028280575.1 of Clostridia bacterium. Classification (GTDB taxonomy): domain Bacteria; phylum Bacillota; class Clostridia; order Acetivibrionales; family STF1-152; genus JANQLN01. The sequence continues at coordinate 6,531 of JANQLN010000048.1, read as the reverse complement.
CCCCTTATATATACTATCGGCGAATTAACATAAATACTTTAATGGTATGTGAAAGATTAAATTACTATTGTTCAAACGGTTATTTTCCTATATTGCCGGATAAGTCACTGACGGTTGTGTTTTTTATATTTAATCATTCGTTAGCATTTAATTTTCCATACAGTTATAGTTTTAATATTTTTTTTGTTTTTATAACTCTCTTTTTTTACCTTTATCTACTACATAAACATTAGCATTTATACATATATTATTAAAAGCATTTTTCTATATATTAAGTTTACTTTTATTTACAACTTATGTATACATAAGTTGCTTAAGTACAAAGTTAAGCATTAGCAAGTTAAGCTGTATATGATTTTGTAATGGCTTTTATATTTGTATTTGTTACAAACCATATATTTTTTTCGATAAATTATTTTAAGGAGTGATAACAATAAGAAGTAAGAATTTATCGATAGCATGTATTATTATAATGATATTTATGTTAAATTGCAACACTTTAATTTGTTATGATATAGTTGATGAAAACTTTTTACCGGATACGGGTATTAGTGTTTTCGCTTATGATGCCAAGACAAGTGCCCCGAAGGTAAATGCTGCGGCTGCTGTTGTTATTGATATGGAGTCGGGAAGGGTTCTTTTTGATAAAAATGCCCATTCCAAAAGGGCAATGGCCAGCACGACAAAAATTATGACAGGTATAATTGCAATCGAAAAAGGCAGGCCGGATGATCTTGTTACCATAAGTAAAAGGGCTGCGTCCATAGGCGGTTCAAGCTTTAAGATACGTGAAGGTGAAAAGTATACTCTCAATGAATTGCTGTATGGATTATTGCTGGTATCAGGCAATGATGCTTCAATAGCTATAGCGGAACATATTGGCGGAACTGTCGAAGGATTTTCCGATATGATGAATGAGAAGGCCAGGCTGATAGGAGCAAAAAACACCTGTTTTAAAACACCTCACGGTTTGGATGCAAAGGGCCATTACTCTACTGCATATGATATGGCCGTTATAGCCGGATACGCTCTTAAAAACCCTTTGTTTTCAGAAATTGTATCTACAAGATATGCTTCAGTTCATGGGAAAAATTTAAAAAACACAAATGAAATGCTGGAGTTGTACAGGGGTGCTGATGGGGTTAAAACAGGTTATACAGGCAAAGCAGGAAGGTGTCTGGTCACATCTGCCACAAGAGAAAACAGCAGATACATAGCCGTTGTTTTATACTGTTCCAGCAAAACGCAAAGAATGCTAAGCAGCAAGAAAATATTGGATTATGCATTTGAAACCTACAAAGGTTTCGAGATTTTAGAACAGGGAACTTATGTAGCAGATATACCTGTTATAAAGGGCAAGGATAAGGCGGTAGAGGCAAAAACAGCTGAAAATGTAAGCTTGCAGCTTTCGGATGAAGAATATGCAAAGCTTAAAAAAAATATAAATATTATTAAAAATGTAGATGCACCTGTTTATGCAGGAATGGATTTAGGCACGGTAAGCTACGCTCTTGACGGGGAGGTTGTGGCCCAAACCAAGATCAAGGCATGGCACAGTGTTGGAAGAAAAAGCTTTTGGGATTATATAAAACAGATGCTGATTCTACGGTGAAAAATATGCTGCAAGTAACCCTCAATTTTATTTGTTACAAGGTACCGGTAAAAGATAAGTGGTATAATATAGTGTATGAAGACAATTATAGTGGCAATAAATGCAAAATACATACATTCAAATCTGGCCGTGTGGTACCTTAAAGCATCTTGTGGCGTGAGCTGTGGTGATGTCGGTGTGTTTGAGCATACAATCAACGAGCGGTTGGATGAAATACTTTATCATATAATTGAAGAAATGCCTGATAATATTGTTTTTTCATGCTATATATGGAATATTGATTATATTAAAAAGCTGGCAGCCAATATAAAAAAAGTTTTTAGGGATTGCAGCATAATACTTGGAGGGCCTGAAGTATCATTTGATTGTGAGCAGTTTATGCATGAAAATCCTGATGTTGATTATATAATAAGGGGTGAGGGGGAAGAGGCATTTCCGATGCTGCTTGAATGCCTCAATGGAAGGAATGTATCTAAGAGGGAAATCCCCGGGCTTATACTTAGGCAAGACGGAGTGGTAAAGCCGGATAAATGTTTGAATATTGTTAAGAAGCTGGATAATATACCCTCTCCCTATTTGCCTGAAATGTTAAGCTCTCTCGGCGGCAGGATTGCTTATTATGAATCATCCAGGGGGTGTCCCTTTGAGTGTTCATACTGTTTATCCTCCACCATAAAGGGTATGAGGTATTTTTCCATGGACAGGGTGGAGAAAGACCTTGAAAAGCTTATCAAGGCAGGTGTGGGTCAAATAAAATTTGTTGACAGGACTTTTAATTGCCATAAAAAAAGGTCAAAACAAATAATTAATTTGCTGCTTGATTTGTCCGATAAATACAGTGTCACGGACAATATAAATTTTCACTTTGAAGCCGATGCCCACCTTTTTGATGGAGATTTCATGGTATTCTTAAAAAAAATACCAAGGGGACTGATTCAATTTGAGGTCGGAATTCAATCGACAAAAAGCATAACACTTAAAGAAGTAGACAGAAGATGTGAGGTTGATAAAAGCCTTGAAAATATAAGGAAAATTGTTTCACTGGGGAATATACATTTACATGCAGGTCTTATAGCAGGTCTTCCATTTGAAGATATGCATTCTTTCGGTGAAGCATTCAACAGGGTATTTTCCTTGAAGGCCCACCAGATCCAACTTGGATTTTTGAAAATGCTTAAGGGATCTAAAATCAGGAAAGAGGCAGATTTACATGGATATTTATTCAGGGATTATCCGCCCTATGAAGTGTTATCCAATAAATATATGGACAGTTTTGAGATTGTGACTAAAAAGAATAGAAAATCTGATTGATAAATATTATAATTCCGGCCGTTTTATATCCACGCTGGATTATATTTTCTCCATTCTGGAAAGCCCATGGGATTTTTTTAAGAATTTTGCTCAATATACCCATTTGAATAATTATTTCAAAGCCCCTGTACAAAGCAAAAAACTCTATACTATAATGCATGGATTTCTGAATATGCTCCCGGAAGTGGATTCAAATAAAGTGAATGAATACTTAAAGCTTGATTATTTGAGTGCCCATAATGACCCGAATCTTCCAAAGGGCATTGAAGCTGTTTTACCTTCCGGATTCAGGAGCAAATGTTTTAATTTTTTGTCATGCAGGCAAAATATTACAAATTATATACCCCAATTTAGCAATTATACTCCAAAACAAATTCTTAAACAGGTACATTTTGAAGTTATAAATATTGAAAATAATGAAGTATTTCTATTCAACTACCTGAAAAGAAACAGGGTATCAGGTTTATATGAAATTATACCCATAAACATATAAACCATATGTTAAAAATTATGGAAGTTAATATAACTTGACATAAATAAACAAATAAATTTTATGTAAATAAGAAAGCGCCCTTTAAACTTCTGGGCGCCCGTAGTTTCGACATTAATCGTTTTTAATTTCGTCAACACATTTTGGACAAATGTTTTTACCCTTATAAACGTTAACATCTCTTGCATCGCCACAGAAGATACATGCAGGCTCATATTTTTTCAATATTATATGACTACCGTCTACATAAATCTCCAACGCATCTTTTTGAGCTATATCCAACGTTCTCCTAAGCTCAATCGGAAGAACAACTCTTCCTAGCTCGTCAACCTTCCTTACTATACCAGTAGATTTCATAAATAACAGCCTCCCCTAAATATTACAGTTTTCGACAAACTTTTTATAATATTATGGTAACATAAATCCCAGTATCCGTCAACAGTTTTTTTGGACTATTATAACCCATATTTTAAAAAACATGTTATTTTACTTGAACTTTTTACCATAATTAATAGATATTATTTACATATTTGCCTGTTTTAATACGTTGTTTTAATATCTATTCGATATTGCGCGCATATCTGGGAAATATTATATCACATGTGACAGATTTCGACAATATTTTTCTTTTTTTTTAAGGTAATGGGTGTCATGTTAGTTAAAAGTAAGGAATATATATTAAGGGACGTTTTGTTTATAATGACTAGATGCGGGGTGTGCGGGTGTTAAATTATGTATGGGTAGTTATGCTTATTTCAGGTTTTATTGTCGGTATGTTCAGCGGACGCATGGAGGAAGTTACCAAAGCCGCATTTGATTCCACAGGTAAGGCCGTTGAACTGGCAATTGGTTTACTAGGGATTATATGCTTGTGGACAGGGCTTATGAAGATAGCTGAAAAAAGCGGGCTGGTAAAAGGGCTGGCAAAAATTCTACTGCCATTACTAAAACTCCTATTTCCTGACATACCTGATAAACATCCTGCCCTGGGAGCTGTTGTCATGAATCTCACGGCAAATTTCCTGGGTCTTGGTAACGCTGCCACGCCGCTTGGAATTAAAGCCATGGAAGAAATGCAAAAATTGAACCGTTTTAGGCGTAAAGCAAACCGTTCCATGAGTATGTTCATTATTTTGAATACTTCTGCGGTTCAGTTAATACCTGCAACAATTATTGCTGTCAGAGCTTCTGCAAAATCTCATTCCCCCGGTGATATAATAGGACCGATATGGATTGCCTCAATCTGTTCGTGCCTTGCAGGTATTGCTGCTGTAAAACTGTTCTGCAGCAAAAAAGACGGCAGGTGATCAAATGGATATATTGGGAAATATATCTGTATACGCTGTTCCAATAGTTTTTATAACGATACTTGCAAGCGGTCTTTCCAAAGGGGAGAAAGTGTTTGATGTATTTCTTGAGGGATCAAAACAGGGCATTTCTACAATTATCAGAATAATACCTCCCCTTGTCGGTTTAATGGTTGCTATAAGCGTATTCAGGGCTTCCGGTGCTCTGGACCTTATCATATATGCGGTGTCTCCTGTTATGAAATTTATCGGCATTCCACCTGAAGTGCTGCCCCTTGCACTTTTAAGACCGATTTCCGGAAGTGCGTCCCTGGCGATGACGACAGATATAATTAAAGCTTACGGAGCCGATTCCTTGATAGGCAGAATCGCTTCAACAATGATGGGGTCTACGGAAACTACATTTTATACCTTAACTATATACTTTGGCGCCATAAGCATTCGTGATACGGGATTTACAATAATTGCAGCCTTAATTGCAGATTTTGTAAGTGTGGCAGCTTCCGTATGGATTTGCACGGTCCTTTTCGCATAGCACAATCCGTTTGGTACGATATTTGCTGTTTATTTAAGACATTTAGAATAAAATTTTTCGCTGCAGTACTAAACACATTCTATTTTATCCATTAATTTTATAAGCGGCATTGATTTTTTAAATTTTAGAGATTTAGCGATATTTTGGGAGAGTAATGTGTTTAAACCAAAAAAAGCTTCCCTGTCGGACAAGTACATTAATATAATACTCTCAAGGTTTTTTTTATAATTCGGGCAATGGTCGGGGGTACCAAGCTTTGCCATTGTAATGCTTATCAGTTTTAATAGCCTTTGCTCAAGCATTTTCAAGTTTTCATAACAATTGACAAAACTTATCTTTCCTTCAAAGATATCCTTGCGTTTTTTTAAAAGACCTTCAAGCAAGCCATAAATACAGCACACCCATGGGAAATAACAGCAGCTTGTACTGCCGGAGTTTTCTGCCCGGTGGTTTTTTGAGCCATAGAATGAAATCAAATGGCATATACCCATTACAGAGGCGGAAGCTGCGGCAAACTCCCACCAAAAAAGCTGATTACCGGTTTTGTTATGGTAACCCGACCATGTTTTAAGGGATTCCTGGGCATCTTTCCTGCTTAGGTACCTGTAAGATTGAACATCCGTATAAAGATGGATTCTGTTTTTTATTATGTTTATGCTTTTGCCGGAAATATTTAATTTTTTTATTTGATTCCTGCATACATCAACAAGCTGGCCTAGGTATTTAATATTATACTGATAGGGTTTCATATATTTAAAGTAATCATTTTTATCCCTGTTTATATCTACGGCATCAAGCATTGACATATGCAGCTGCCTGAAAGCTGCTTCGGTTTTTGTCTTGGAATTATGGCATAAACTGTCCAGCAGCCTGCATTGTACTGTAAATAGCATCATAGCTTTATTGAGATTCAAACTGTCATTTTGTTTTTGGCCGTTTAAAAAGCAAATAGCTATAAGATCCCTTTCAATTCCACGAAAGCAGGCACTGTCAATGTCATTTATAAAAGGTATTTTCTTATATTCCTTTGATAATTGCAAATAATCAACAAAAAGCTTGGTTTTTAAAATTATGTCCACCCCCGCAATAATTTATATACTTTAATATTTATGACAATCAATAGTTTCACATGACAGTTAACCAAAAATAAAAACGTCTTTTAAAAAAAGCCAGGGCTCCTAGGAGCCTGGGACAAAACTCCTGCACAACATCTTTTTGTCCATTGTTTCCGCCCGAATTCTTCAAAAAAAGCGTTAAATATCCAGATATTCGCCGT
>JANQLN010000135.1 GCA_028280575.1 Clostridia bacterium | reverse complement strand
TGTAACGTCATAATTCTAAGCATTATGAACTTTGAAATCCACTAAAACCTTTATGTATTTCAAAGACCATAATGCAAGAATTAAAGACGTTTCATATAGTATCAGACGGGGAGGTAAATATTGAAATGAAAGATGATAATAGATTGCGCAGGCTGAACCTGGACATTTACAGAGGAACGTCAGGGGGCAAAATCCTGTGGCAGCCAAGAATTGATGCGTGGTATATGGACAGGCAATTTAAGCCGGAATTGTTTCCGGACAGGTTTAAAGGAATGTCACAATTGGATATCTACAAAGACCTGGGCTGCTCGGCAAGGCTTTACCAGTATTCCAAATGCTTTAAAAAGGTATATGATTCCAGGATAAACCATTATAAAAGAAATTTAAGTGATACACTTAAGGAAGAGGTATTGGAAACCCCAATCGGAAAGATTACTTTTGTTGAAGAAATTACCGATTCAAGCTGGAGTGTAATTACCAAAAAGTGGTGGGCTGCCAGTGAAGAAGAGATAAGAATTGCCAGGTGGGTTGTAGAGCATTCCACCTGGGAATATGACCCTGACGCATATAAAGAGGTTGATGATAAGTGGGGAGAACTTGGAGCTCCTACCACCTACTTTCAAAGGGTCAATATACAATATCTTTATCTCGATCTCATGGGGTACCAGAACGGAATGTATGCGCTGTATGACAATACATCTGAAATTGAAAAGCTTTTCACCGCCCTTGAAGAAAGCGATGAGAGGCTTATAGATGCCATAAAAAAATCGCCTGTTCAAATTGTCAACTTTGGAGACAATCTCCATTGCAGGATGTTACCCCCACACCATTTTAAAAAGTATGTGCTCCCGGCCTACCAGAAAAGAAGTGAGCTGCTGCACAGGGCCGGAAGATTTACCAATTCCCATTGGGACGGAGATATTAAAGATTTTTTGCAGTTTGCCACGGATTGCGGCCTTGACGGAATTGAGGCGGCGACGCCCAAACCCCAGGGAGATGTTACATTGGAGGAAATCAGGGAGGCTTTCGGAGATAAGCTGATACTGATTGACGGTATAGCAGCTATTCTTTTTGATGAAATGTATCCGATTAAAACGCTTGAAAAGCAAGCAAAGCAAGCTATAGAACTTTTTGCACCCAGGCTTGTCCTTGGAATTTCCGACGAAGTTTCATCAAGGGCGAATCTGGAAAGGATTGAGTATGTTGGTAAAATAGTAGACAGCTATAACAGTAATTTATAAAGCAGCAGGATAAGACATATTGATTAAAAGAGGAGGGAAAAGCTGGATTTTTCAAGGACAGTTTGATTAAGCTGTGCTCAGGATGTTATAATGTAATAAAAGATATGACAGGTGACGAACATGAATATATTAAAAAGGGCCGTTTTATGCTATAAAAATCTTAATATATTCAAAAAAATAATGGGGATTTTTGTATGCCTTTTTGTTATACCCATGTGTATTCTGACCCTGTCTTTTTACATGGGCATAAATAAAGATGTGGAATTGGAAATGAGAAACTATTACGAGCTGATAACCAATCAGCATGTGTCCGGAATTAATTCCAAGATTGATACCTTCAACAGAATGGCTATAAGCATTATTACTGATAAAAATGTGCAGGAGAGCCTATCCAGGGACTATAAATCGATTTACATTGATATTGATAATACAAAAGCAATATCCGCTATCATGGCTGTCTATTTTTCTCTTTCGAACAGCGTGGAGCTAAATAGAGTGGAAATATTTCCTATAAAAGAAGATTTCCCTAGCGACGGCCAATATCTTATCCATATCAGTGAACTGGAAGAAGAAATACTGGATTTGTACAGGCCTTTCAACAAGGCGGAGGACTTGGCCGTCCGCTGGCTGAGCCAGGAAAGCTCCGACAGCAAGCTCTACATTTTAAAGCCCATCATGGATATGTATAATTCCAGCAGGCATCTGGAGCTTCTAGGTTTTCTAAAGGTTGAATTGGATAAGCTGCGGTTTTTTGAGATGAACCATAGTAACAACATGGCAGATTATGGCATGTTTATTATAAATGAGCTGCAGGAACCGGTTTATCAATATTTTTCCAATGAGCATATTGAGAAGAGGTATGGAGGCATTTATGATCATTCAGCTTTTCTCAATCAACAAAAAAAAGACAATTTTATCAGCGTGCAAAAGGATTTGAAGATAAAGGGCTGGAAGCTTATTTATGTTTTTCCGAAAAATATAATTGATTATAAGGTAAGGGATACCGTTGTGATGCTTGTAACATTGACCATGGCTATTATAGCAATACTCAGCATTGTTACCGTTATCTTTTCTAAAAGATTTTCAAACAGGTTTTCCCAGCTGCTAAAAAAAATGAAAAGTGTCAAGGAGGGGAACCTTGATATTGAAATGGATATTAAGGGAAACGACGAGGTAGCGGTTGCCGAGCGCAATTTTTATGAAATGATTGTAAAACTAAAAAAGCTGATCCTTGAAAATTATGTACAAAAAATAGCAAAAAACGAAGCTGAATTCAGGGCTTTGCAGATGCAGATCAACCCTCACTTTTTATATAATGCCTTAGAAACCATAAATGCCATTGCTTCTGTTTATGACTGCGAAGAAATAGGCATGATAAGTCAAAAAATGGGCCAAATCATGAGATACAGCTTAAAGCTCGGAAGCAATGAGTTTGTGACAATTGAGGATGAATTGGAGCATGTTCATAACTATATTACCATTCAGAACTACAGGTTCGACAATAAGATCGGATTTGAATGTGAAATTGAAAAAGGCATGGAAAACTGTTATATATTAAAATTCATTTTCCAGCCCATTGTGGAAAATGCTGTTTTGCATGGCCTTGAAGGGGCAAATAGGGAATTTGCCGTCAAAATTACGGTAGGTATGTGTGATGAGGACATATTAGTAGTTATAAAGGATAACGGAATTGGCATCAAGCCGGAGAGAATTGATTATATAAACCGTATTCTTATGGGCTTTGAAGCCGATATAATTGAGAACAGGCAGAGTATAGGAATTTCCAATGTTAATTCCAGGATTAAGCTGTCATACGGTGACAAATACGGACTTAGACTTAAGAGCGAATATGGTGTTGGAACTAGGGCAGAAATACGTATTCCGTTAAAGGATGAATTTGAAAGCCGGGAGGTAAATATTGATGGAGCTGCTGGTTGCGGATGATGAAAGATGGATAAGAACGGGAATTATTGCTAAGCTTAAGAAAAATGGAATTATCTTCGACGTAATTTATGAAACAGATAACGGCCGGGAGGCATTGAGATTGATTCTTGAAAAAAATCCGGACATGGTTTTTCTGGATATCAAAATGCCCTTAATGAATGGTATAGAGGTTTTAAAGGCATTGAAAAACGGTGTTGTTTCCAGCAGGATTATTATTGTAAGCGGCCTGGCAGATTTTGAGATGGTACAGACAGCAGTGAATCTGGGAGTCTGCGGTTATCTTTTGAAACCCATTGTAATAGAAAAGCTTTTAGATATTACCCAAAAGATGTTAAATGAGACCAGGTATGAACAGAGCCTTAAAGGCCTTGCAAATAAAAGTGACAATCTTGAAGCAGCAAACCGCAGGTTGATTTTGGAAAAGGGCCTCAATTACCTTTTGCACCTTTCACCACAGCATGAAGTACTGGACAGAATAACTGCTAAATATTTAAAAAAAGGTGAACAGGCATATTTTATTCTTTTGCATGTTGACAACTGCAATGTTTTTAACAATAATTTTCAATTCCATAACATGGAAGAATGTAAAAATAGTATACAATCAGCTGTTCAAATTGTACTCGGAAAAAATACATTTATCTTTGAAAATTTGCTCAATACCTTTGAAATAGTCATAATGATTAAAAACGACAGCTTGAAAAGCTTTGAGAGCAGCAGGGAGCTGATTCCCCAAAAAATCCACAGGATAATAAGGCAGGAATTCAATATATCTCTTACGATTGCCGTCAGTGATATAACAAGTAATATATCCCATACCGTTTACAAGCAGCTCAGGATTACCTCAAACATGAGATTTATAAGCGGTAACAACCGGGTTTACTATTTTGACCCTGTATGCCGGTCAAATATGTCCCGGGAGTATGAATCATACATCCATATGTTTACCACAAGTCTGCGTACGGGAGATTTAAAGGATGCGGGGAAAAGCCTTAAAGCTCTGTTTAGTGCTCTTAAAGACAGCAGGATTACGCCCTTTACTTTTGAAAATATTTTTGACAGTGTTCTGGAGGTTATCGGAAAAGAGGTTGAGGGGGATAAGCCAGGGTGCGGTACGGATTCACCAAAGCTTTTTGAAAATATGCTGGATTACCTGGATAACAGGGATGAAGCCTTTGAGTATATTTACTCCCTCGTTGTCCAGTTAAATGAAAAAAATTTAAGCGCAGTAAATGAAACGGACTGCAAGACAATGGTATCCAACATCATCAGGTATATTGACAATAATTATAACAAGGAATTAAAGGTAAAGGATATTTCACAGATATATTCCCTCAGCCCGAACTACCTGTCTTCCATTTTCAAAAAACAAGCAGGAGTGAGTTTTTCCAGCTATTTAAACAGCAGGAGAATAGGGGAAGCGTGTGAACTGTTAAAAAATACCACAATCAGTATTAATACCATTTCGGATACGGTGGGCTTTAATGATGTACTCTATTTTCACAAGGTATTTAAAAAGCTTAAGGGAATGACCCCGTCGGTATACAGGAAAAAAGAGATTATTCCATAGATTGTTGTAGTATTTTACATATACAAGAGCAGATGAAAAAGGATAGAATATTAATATGAGTTTTAAGTTTAACGCTTAGGAGTTTTCGTGATGAAAGTTTTTGACGACCGGAGAAAACTGCATAGGGAGATTTTGAGGCATTGGATGCTGTATATAATGCTGGTCCCCTGTGTAGTCTGGTTTATTATTTTTGCATATGTACCCATGACCGGCTTGCTGCTGGCTTTTAAGGAGTTTCATTTTACAAAGGGCATTTTGGAGAGTCCATGGGTTGGGTTCAAATATTTTGAAAACTTTTTTAACTATTTTGAGAGGGATATTTTAATCAGGAATACACTGGTTATCGGCTTTTTTAAGACTGTTGTGGCTTTTCCCTTCCCTGTTGTTTTTGCCCTGATGCTGAATGAAGTCCGGAGTTCGGGCTTTAAAAAGCTTACCCAGACGGTATCTTACCTGCCTCACTTTATATCCTGGGCCGTAGTAGCGGCACTTCTCATGAGGCTGCTGGCTCCGGATACCGGTTTGATTAACCAGGTTAAGGGGATATGGGGCCTTGATAAAAGTACCTTTTACCTGATGGAGGAAAAATACTTCTACTCTATTATGTTTTTTAGCCATTTATGGAAAACTATAGGATGGGATTCAATTATATATTTAGCTGCAATATCAGGAATAAATCCAGAGTTATATGAAGCAGCTATAATTGACGGGGCCAAAAAGCTGAAGCAGGTCTGGCATATTACCATTCCGTCAATCAAGTTTACCATGGGAATAATACTCATCATGTCCATAGGAAATATAATAAAAACCGGCTTCGAACAGGTTTATCTTTTAAGGACTCCGGGGAACATGAGGGTGGCGGATATACTGGATACTTATGTCATAAGGGTGGGAATCCAGCAGGGTGAATACGGATATGCTACTGCTATAGGCCTTTTAACAGGCCTGGTGGCTCTGTTTATGGTTATTTTTACGAATAAGGTATGTAAAAAATATTTTGAGGTTTATATATGGTAGCCAGGTATAAAAACAGATAATGAAGGGCTGTCCAAAGGATGTTTAAGGTATGGGAAAATGCTCAGGCCTTTAAGCATATGCATAAAAAAACTGCGCAGTTTTTTGGAGCATTAAAATAAAAAAGGAGGTATTTTATGAAAAGGTTGCCAGCTTTGTTAATGGTTCTGGTTCTTGCAGTATCCTTTGTTTTCTCAAGCTGCAGAAACAGGGAGGATAAAGAACCGGACGGTACGAAAAGCAGTGTTTCCGATACGGAAGAAGGCGATGAAAAGAGGCCCGATACATGGATTGCAGACAGGCAGTTGAGTGTGAAGGTATTTATGATGGCGGAAAATGTTCTGCCTTCCGACCAGGTAAATAATCCGGTGGCACAGGAAATAAAAAAGCGTACGGGTATAACCATGGTTTATGATACCATAAAAACAACGGATGAAGATCAGGAAATGACACTATATCTTGCTTCAGGTGATTTTCACGATCTCATGCTTACAGGCACGCTTCATACTACCAGTCCTATGTTTCCTATTGTTATTAAAGCGGCAAGAGAGGGGATGTTTACGGATATTGTTCCTTTAATCAAGGACACTGCCATACTGGGCAAATACCTTGAAAAAGGCTATCTTCCGATACAGGCCAGGGATGACATTATATTCAGGGAAGAGTTTGGCGATAAAGCGTATATTCTGCAGCTGGGAGTAGAGAGGCCCGGTTCGCAAAGGGCGGCATGGATTGCCGGTATTGATACCTATGTACGTGAAGACATAGCAAAAGCACTTGATGTGGATATCTCACAGATTAAAACACAGGACCAGCTCTATGAATTTGCAAAAAAAATAAAAGACGGGAATTTCAAAGACAAAAACGGGAACCCGTTATATCCCATTGGAGCTCACTTGTTTGGGAATTCGGATTCGGATCCCGAAAGAATGTCATATCTGTGGAGAAACTGGGACTTCGGCAACAGGTCGGGTTTTGACTATGACGGCAATGTGGTAAAACATGTGGCTTTTACCGACTATGTGTACAAGAGGATTGGCTTTGTAAGAAAGCTTCTTGCCGAAGGGCTTCTTCACAGGGAGGCGTTCTCCATTGCCAGTACCAGGACACAGGAAGATATTGCAAACGGCTCCTATGCCATGACATCCATGCACGTCCATTCCCAGACCTGGGATACCGGGGCTGAGCAGTGGGCCAAAGAAAACCCCGGCAAGCGCTATATTCCGGTTGGTCCCATGCTCAATTACAAGGGAGAGGTTGCAAGGACGGCCAAGATTGAAGCCAACGACTGCCTTATGATTCCCAAGACAACAAAAAATCCTGAAGAGGTTATAAAATTTATAGACTTTATGGCATCCCGCGAAGGCAAGCTGCTCTGGCAGTATGGGCTGGAGGGGAAGCATTATGAAGAAAAGGACAGCAAGATATACCCGAAGGAATGGGTAATGAACGATCTTGTTGAAGCTCCAAAAACCCTTATTGATGAAGGCTTCATAGCAGCAGGCGGTATATGGGGTAATATTGGGGGTACTGATTATGCTCCGGTGGAAGATTTTGGACAGTACTGGTTCGGAGAACTGGTAGACAACACTAAATGGGCCTTTGGGGAAAGCCTTCTTAAAATTATTGCACCTGAAGTCAAATATGTCTCAGGCTATGCCCCTGAGGGAGTCCTTCAGGGCTATGAAAACGAAATGACTCTCAAGCCTGTAATCGATGCATTTGACGACGCTTTTGTCAAGGCCGTATTCGCAGGTTCCATGGATGAAGCAAGAGACATTATGGAAACCTATAAGAGCCAGCTAAAAAAAGCGGGAATAGACGATTTTTGTGAATTACTCCAAAAACAGGATGAAAAAGAGCCGGGGATTATTATTTTCTATCTGTCCTCCTGAAAGAACGGTTGTGGTGAGAAGCAATTTATGCCGGAGGGATTTCACCAGCCCTCCGGTATTGCATTTATAAAAACTTATATAAAAGCATGTATCAATTGTTAAATGATACTTAACGGAGTAGATATTATGGCTGGAAGAATAATAAGAACAAGCAAGGTAGAGTGGATTTTTCAAATAGTGAATAATGTGGTAATGGTATTGTTGATCATGTCAGTTGTTATGCCATTTCTCCATATCCTTGCCCTTTCATTAAATAATGGAATTGATGCCATAAGAGGGGGAATATATTTTGTTCCCAGAGCTTTTACATTCAGCAACTACAATGAGGTATTTACCAACAGCAATGTTATAAATGCCTACGGGATTACAATATTCAGAACCGTTACGGGTACGCTGCTTTCACTGTTTTTTTCCTCAATGGCGGCTTTTGCCCTAAAAAGCAAGACCCTGCCCGGTAAAAATGGGATTACAATGATGATTTTTTTTACCAGCCTTTTTAGCGGCGGATTGATACCCTTTTATATCCTGCTTAGGTCCCTTGAGCTTTTGGATACAGTCTGGGTTTTCATTATACCAAGTATATACAGTACGTGGAATATTATTATTATGAGAACGTTTTTCAACAATATAGATGTGGGGATAGAAGAGAGTGGGAAAATTGACGGCTGCAATGAGTTCTCTCTTTTATTCAGGATAATACTGCCGTTAAGTAAGCCGGTACTTGCGGTTGTGGGACTTTTTGTCGCGGTAGGACACTGGAATGACTGGTTTTCCGGGGCATTTTTTGTCCGCAAGCAAAATCTTGTCCCCATTCAGACACTGCTTCAGCAGATGCTGATGTCTCAAGAGGCCCTGGACAGGATTATAAAGGAATCGGGAGGAGCAAGCGGTTATATCTTTAAACGTCAGGTGACGGGTGAGTCTCTTAAGATGGCTACCATTATAGTTGCAACCGCTCCCATCGTGTGTGTTTATCCTTTTATCCAGAGATATTTTGTGAAAGGTTTTATGATTGGAGCTGTAAAAGGGTAGCGAGTTTTCGAATTCATTTTTGAAACGGGCCAAATCAAACTTAGAGGAGATTTAATATGACACATAATAAAAAACCGGATTACAAAAATCCGGAAAAATCCTTGGAAACCAGGGTATTGGATTTGCTTGGCCGTATGACCCTGGAAGAAAAGGTACGTCAAATGGATATGTATGCAGGCTCTGCTTTTGTGGATAAAATGTCTCCCGTTGCCGGAGGCTGCGTTGCAGAGGATGGAAAGCTGGAAAGGGATAAGCTTGACCAGATCATAGGTGAACATGGTATAGGCTGTATACACGACTTGTATCCCAATGATGCCGCCATACCGAATGGGATTCAGAAATACTGCCTGGAACAAACCAGATTAGGTATACCTGTCCTTTTATCGGAAGAAGCATTACATGGTATATGTGCCCTGGGCAGTACAATATTCCCTCAATCCATAGCTATGGCCGGTACGTGGAATACGGAGCTGGTAAGGGATATTGGTGAGGCCATAGCTGCTGAGACCCGTTCCAGGGGAATACATCTGGTATTTGCACCCGTATTGGATGTTGGGAGAGATCCCCGCTGGGGCAGAGTAGAAGAGACCTACGGAGAGGACAATTATCTGGTTGCCCGAATGGGGGTAGCGATGGTCAAAGGAATGCATGGCAACGGTCTTGATACGGACTGCGGTATTGTAGCCGAGCCCAAGCACTTTGGCGCTCATTCTGTTTCCCAGGGCGGGCTTAACACGCATGCCGTCTCATTGGGGAAAAGGGAATTAAGGCAGGGTTTCTTAGCTCCATTCCGGGAAGCTGTCATGAAGGGCAGCGTTATGTCAATAATGTGTGCATATCATTCCAATGACGGCATTCCATGTGCCGCGGATAAATGGCTGCTAACCGAGGTGCTGCGTAATGAATGGGGCTTTAAGGGGTTTGTCTGCTCCGACCTGGGCGCCGTTAATAGGCTGTACACAACGCATCATACGGCAGCTTCACCGGAGGATGCCATCAAACAAGCTGTGGAAGCCGGATTGGATATGCAGTTTTATGATTTTGAGCATGACTTTTTTCAATCCTCCCTTATCCGGATGGTGCAAGACGGAGTGCTGGCAATACAGGCAGTGGACAGGGCCGTCAGCAGTATTCTTCGTGTCAAGTTCAAATTGGGTTTATTTGAGAACCCTTATATTGACCCCGGACTTGCAGCAGTGGTAAACCGTTCAGAAAAGCATCAGAATTTAGCTTTAGAATCGGGAAGACAGGGCATATGCCTTTTGAAAAACAAGGATAACCTCCTTCCGTTAAAAAAAGATATTTCCTCTATTGCGGTAATCGGACCTAATGCTGCACAAGCGCGCCTGGGTGATTATAGTGCCGTACCGTCCGGATTTCGCCCTGTAACGGTACTGGAGGGCATAATGTCTGCTGTTTCCCCAAAAACACAAGTCACATACGAAAAGGGAACGGAAGTTATATCGGGAGAACTGAAAACCATTCCTAATAGCTGTCTATGGACGCCCGATAGAAGCACTAACGGTTTACAGGCCGAATATTACCCTGGTTCGGATTTTTCCGGACAGCCTGTCCTGGTTCGTACGGACAGTACGGTCAATTTTAACTGGATTATGGCTAAACCCCACCCAGGTATTCCAAGCGATGAGTTTTGTGTTCGCTGGACAGGTTACCTAAAGCCGGCTGAAACGGCAAAAGGCCGAATAGGTACAGTCTGCTTTGATGATATAAGGCTTTGGATAAACGGGAAACTGATTGTGGATAAATGGCATAATGATCAACCGGCTTTTCAATATCAGGATTATGAGTTTTTGGCCGGTGAAGTTTACAGGTTAAAGATTGAGTGCCGCAAGAAAAGCGGCGGGGGATCTATAGTCAAGCTGGGATGGAGCTTTGACGAGGAGAGCATAAGTGAAGCTGCCGAAATTGCAAGGGGTAAGGATGTAGCTATTGTAGTAGTGGGAGATTCCGATCAAACGTGCGGGGAATCAAAAGACAAAGCCGATCTGGGATTGCCTGGAAAACAGGGAGAACTGGTCAGGGCCGTACTTGCTTCAGGCACACCGGTTGTTATGGTACTTCTCAATGGAAGGCCTATGGCTATTCCATGGGAAGCAGACAATGTTAATGCAATTGTAGAGGCATGGTATCCGGGAGAAAAAGGAGGACAGGCCGTAGCTGAAATCTTGTTTGGTGATTATAACCCTGCAGGCCGCCTTCCCATTACCTTTCCAAAGTATGTAGGACAGGTCCCTCTGTATTACAATATGCTGCACTTTGGGCAAAGACACTATGTTGATATGGATGCAATGCCATTATACCCCTTTGGATACGGGCTCAGCTACACATATTTCCAATACGAAAATTTATCTGTTGACCCTGTCGAGATTAACAGCGACCAGACAGCCTTGGTCGAGGTGGACGTAGTCAACAGGGGAGACAGAGGTGGCCATGAGGTTGTACAGCTTTATATAAATGACGTCGTAAGCTCTGTTTCAACACCTGATAAACAGCTCAAAGGCTTCCGGAGGATCTTTCTGGATGCAGGCATGAAAAAGCGTATATGCTTTGAAATAGATAAAAATATGCTTTGTTTTCTGGGCCGTGACAAAAATCCTGTGCTTGAGCCGGGGGAATTTGAGATTATGATGGGGGGTAATTCCCGGGACTTTATAAAAACAGTATTGACGGTTAAATAAAGATTTTGCTTTTGCCTCTATTAAAATTTTGAGATTCCCCATTTTTAAAAATAGGTATAAATTTATGCGTACAATGAAACATTTATCAGTCCAATCATTAAGAAAATGTAAGTGTCTAGAACCTTGAAAAAGGCTACCCGGCATATTCACCATCCGTAGTTCAGATG
>JANQLN010000104.1 GCA_028280575.1 Clostridia bacterium | reverse complement strand
TGCAAGCGAGTAAGTGCCGGATTCCTCAATCCTCCGCCTCGTCTTGCAAAAATCATCCTCGCCGCAAATCCAATATTTTAAATGACGCAAGGTACTAGTGGTCTGTTAAGTTTATACTTGTTAGCCTGCTTTTTGACGCTTTTTCAAAGACATATGGCAAAGCAGCGCAAATATCGGGAAAATCACAGCAGCTAATATTCCTATTCTTATTCCAAGCTGTTCGGAAGTAATGCCAAGCTTAGCGGAAAGGTTTACCACACCCTGTGCGGCCATAGATTTATCCGCTATAACCCCTGTAACCCAGGGGCCAACTGCAGCACCAATATCCCCTGCCGCTGCAAGAATTGCGAACATCCATGCACCTGCCATGGGATATTTTCCTGCGCTTATCACTAAGGTTCCCGGCCAGAGCATACTTGCTACAAAACCGCACACCGCACAAGCAAATAAGTTTATCCCGTTAACCGGTGATACACCAACGATAATATAACATATAATTGCGATTGCTGAGCTTAAAATAAGAATTTTATTCACGTTAAATTTAGCTCCATATATTCCATACAAGACTCTTGCCAATCCAAGCATAAATGCAAATCCACACATTCCTAACAAATCCCCTGTTAATTTGGGCATCATTAAAGCTTTTTCCATAAAAGTTGATGACCATTGATTCATAACAACTTCTGTTGCTGCACCAAAGAATATTGCCAATAAAGCAATAACATAAAAAGGCTTGAAAATAAGATCCCGCATATTAAGCCGGTGCTCTTCCGGAACAGTATCGGGAAATAATGCAAACAGGAACATAAAGAAATTGATTACAGGTATAAGTGTCCATAGCAATACGATAATCTGCCATCTGCTGTTTCCAAACAGGTGTATGAACAGTGTTGTGATGATAATTGCAGCAACCTGTCCCCACGCATAAAAAGAATGCATAAGTGTCATTGCAGGACCTTTGTCCTTATTTGGTATTGCATTTATAATCGGACTTAAAATAACCTCTAAAAGTCCGCTTGCAGCAGAAAAAATGACAGTTGATATCACAAATCCTGTAAAAACATCTTCAAATATGAAAGGGGTAAAAGCAAATAGCAAAAGTCCAAAAAATGCGCAGATACTAGCGGACAGAGTAAATCTTTTGAATCCGTATTTGTCTATTAATCCACTGAAAACAATATCCGAAATAACTTGTGCCGTAAAATTTATCCCAACAAGCAAACCCAGGTGTATATACGAAAAACCATACAGCTTCATTA
Source organism: Clostridia bacterium (assembly GCA_028280575.1). Classification (GTDB taxonomy): domain Bacteria; phylum Bacillota; class Clostridia; order Acetivibrionales; family STF1-152; genus JANQLN01. The sequence goes on along the minus strand of JANQLN010000104.1, from coordinate 52,944 downwards.
ATGGAATAAACAATATGGCAGTTATGTTAGTGACAATGGCTTGAATAAAGATTCCCACAAAGCATGAAAAAGTTGTTAATTTATAGTCCTGCTGCACTGCTAAAAGCCCCCAGTTTATGGATTCTGATATTTATAACCAGACACCTGTTTATTTAATTCACTTTTTACATTTCTGATTTCATTATAACACAGTTCATAATAAACTTAGACAAAATTTTGAAGTTTAACGTATGCAGGGTCGCCAGCACATTGATCTCTATAAAGCTATCTGTCTTTTTTACCCTGCCGGAGTTAACATTTTCAAACGGATATGATATAAAGCTTATTTAAAAAATCCTTCCACAAAAAAATCTGTACCCTGCGCTTGCGGATAAATTCGGGGCATAGAAAATGTCGCATTAAAGAGGGAGAATAACCCCCCTCATTTGCATGCATATTAAATGAGGGGGGTACACGAAAAATTTTTTTATTTTTTCCGTAAGTTTTTCTTGAACATCACAGAACTTTATTGCCGCTTAGTTTCCAGCCGATAGCTTTTTTACGGACGTCTATAAAGTCGGCGTAGATGCCCTTTTGCCCTGCAAGCTCGTCATGGGTTCCCCTTTGAATGATCTTGCCGCCGTCGATCACCAGGATTTGGTCGGCATGGCGCACCGTTTTCAGCCGGTGGGCGATCATAATAACGGTCTTGTCCTTTGTTAGAGCGGCTATGGCGGTTTGCAGTTCAAGCTCATTCTCCGGATCTACATTGGCGGTAGCTTCGTCCAGAATGATAATAGGCGCACCCTTAAGCATGGCCCGGGCAACAGCGATTCGCTGCTTTTCACCGCCTGAAATTGTGGCTCCGCCCTCGCCCAGCATTGTGTCGTAACCATCGGGCAGCGCAGAAATAAATTCATGGCAGCAAGCCTTTTTCGACGCTTCTACCATTTCCTCCATCGTGGCATCCGGTTTTCCAAATCTGATGTTGTTGGCAATCGTGTCGTTAAACAGGTAGACTTTCTGGAATACCATGCTGATGTTGGAAAGCAGGCTGTCCAGCGTGTATTCCTTAACATCCCTAGCCCCCAGCATGACGCTGCCCTCGTCTGCATCCCAAAAGCGCGCTATCAGATTGCAGAGGGTTGTTTTCCCTCCCCCCGAGGGACCGACAATGGCTGTCGAGGTCTTGGCAGGTATGGCAAAGCTCACATTGTCGATAATCTTCCTGCTTTCATAGGAAAAGCTTACATTCCGGAAGGCGATATCGCAATTCTTTGGACGGTGTACGCTTCCATCCACATCCATAACCGGCGTTTTGTTGATTTCCTCCACACGTTCAATGGACGCATCCACCAGCCGCAGGAATGCGGCCATAAGCCCGGATGCTTCCAGCCCGCCGTACACGAAAAAGCTGGAAACAATCATTAACAGGCACAAAACCAGTTCCATTGCACCGGATAAATATAAAGCGATGGAAACGGCCACAATGACAACACTGGTCAAACGTAACACCAGCTGCTGCACCCCAACATAGGGGGTAAGACTAATTTCCATCTCGAAATTTCTTTTTTCCGCCTCAGCTATGGCCCGGTTCATCGCTTTGTTCGCATCCTGATCCAGTTTGAAGGCCCTGACCACGCTCATCCCCTGTATATATTCCAACACGGTTTCCACAACCTTCGTCTGCGCTTTTTGACGTTCCGGGGAAAGCGTACGGGATTTGTGCTGCAATACCGCATTGATAAGGAAAAACAATAACGCTCCGGCAAGGGTAATAAGACCGATGCGCCAGTCAAAAATTATCAGGCCAATGGTGATAATCAATGTGCGGATAAGTCCGAGAAGCGTCTTTGATAATGCCGGAGGCGAGATCTTCTCAATATCCTCCATAGTTGTTGTGGCGGCGGCGGTAATGTTCCCCAGGCTGTGGCTGTTGAAGTAGCCCATAGGCATATACTTCATACGGTCGCCAATCTGGATCCGTTTTTCCTCGCACATTTTATAGCTGCCTATAATTTCACTTTGATCGGAAATATGCCTTGTCAGCATCATTCCAATGACGCTCACCAGCATAATCCCCAGGGTTATCCATACGGTTTGGCCGGTCATGTTATTCCCGACAATCCCACGGATTGCAACGGCCATCGCCAACAATTGAAATGCCTCAAATACTGAGTGTAAAATGGCAAAGCCAATGCCCTTATACCATTTGCCCTTCTGTTTGCCCGCAAAGGCAAAGAATTTATTAAATATGCCGAACATTTTCATCCCTCCCTAAATCCGGTCCTTCGCACCGGTATGCGCCTGCCACATATCGCGGTACAGCGCACAGCTTTCCAGCAAGTCCTCATGTTTGCCCTGCGCTGCGATTCTTCCATTCCGGATAACAGCAATTTGATCAGAATCAATGATGGTAGACAGCCGGTGAGCAATGATGATCAATGTCTTGCCCTCTACCAGCTTTGCCACCGCTTCCAGTATGACCGCTTCATTTTCCGGGTCTATATAGGCACTGGCCTCGTCCAAAATAACAATGGGCGCATTTTTCAGCATAGCGCGCGCAATGGCAATCCGCTGCCGCTCCCCGCCGGACAGATGGCCTCCTGCCCCGCCTGCAACCGTGTCATAGCCGTGTTCCAGCTTCATAATAAAATCATGGCATCCGGAAGCTTTAGCCGCAGCCTCCACCTCGGCGTCTGTTGCGCCCTGCTTTCCCATACGGATATTATTGCGGACCGTATCGTCAAATAGGTAGCCATTCTGGGGCACATACGCAATGATATCCATGAGCTGGCCCGTTGGAATATCCTTAATATTCACGCCGTCTAAAGTAATTTCTCCGCCGCTTACCTCCCAAAAGGAAGCGATAAGCTTGGCAACGGTAGATTTTCCGCTGCCGGAGGGGCCTACAAGAGCGGTCACTCCGCCTGCCGGGATCACCAGGTTTATTCCTTTTAGAACCTGTTCTTCCCCATAGGAAAAAGTGACGTTTTGAAGCTCAATACCATAACCGGTTATCTTCTTTGAGTCCGCCGGCCTTTCCAGTTCAGGCTCATCCAAAATCGCACCAATATCTCCAATGATGGTGCTTATTTTGGAAATATCATCGGTAAAGCGCACAGCGGCAATAAGCGGTCCAATAACGCCAAAAGACAAAATTATGATAGTAATAAAATCCGGCCCGGAGAGGGAGCCGTTCAGGTAAAACAGGCAGCCCGCAGGAAGTACTCCCAAAAGTACGGCGGGCCATATACTTTGGGCAATTGCAGAATAAACCTGCGTGGCCTTCATCCAATCCAGTACAAGCCGTGTGTTTTTCCGCACGGCATCGGTAAACTTGGCGTAAGAGTTTGCCGACTGGTTAAATGCCTTAATAACTTCAATGCCGTTGATGTATTCCACCACAGTGGCGCTCATATGTTTTCCCGCATTGGTGGCAGCGGTGTATCTGACAGCGTAATCCTTCATCATACCCATATAGGCGATGAATCCGAGAGGCAGGGTAATCAGCGATACCAACGCCATACGCCAGTCCAGCGTAAACAGATAAACAATTATGCCAAGCGGCACAAGCAGGTTGGCGGTCATCTCAGGCAGCACATGGGCAAGCGGACTTTCTATACTGTCCACCCGTTCTACCATCGTGGTTTTCAGCTTGCCTGACGGCGTATCCAGCAGATAGCCCATGGGCACTCGTGTCAGCTTGGAAGCCATCCGGTACCGCACCTCCGAAATAACCGCAAAAGTCGCTTTGTGAGAAAAGTGGGTGGAAATATTCATACAAAGAACCTTCACTGCAAATCCCAAAGCCGCCGCACCGCACCATGTCAGATAGAACGAAAGCTCTTCGTTGCCTTCGATCAAACTGATAATCATTCTTGCTGCAGCGAAATAGGGAATGAATCCCCCCGCCACGCCTGCAATAGCAAAAATAACGGATGAGGCATATTTTCCTTTATGGGGTTTTGCGAAATCCGCCAAGCGGGAAAGCGGATTTTTCTTTTGCCTGTCGTGCATAAAAACTCCTCCTTTTAAGTTAGAAACAGCTAACAATATAAGATTTTTTAATGGCCCGTAAAGAGCCATTAAATAGTTAAGTTAAAACCTCAAAAGAGCATTCCATCCGGCTGCAAAAAAGCGCCGTAATCTCTCAATGTGATCATCCGCGTCTTTCCTTGTCATATCGTGAATCACGACTTCAAAGATACCGGAATAGAAAGCGCTGGATAAAATGTGCATAAGCTCAGGTGTGCACCGTCCTGATGCTAACGCGTCGTTACCCGTGGCCTCAATGAATTTTAAGTTGTATTCCACGTCGACCTCAACAAGGTCGTGAATGAAGTTTGCATAGGGGGTTCCGTCCGCACATGTAGTCAATAACTTGAAAACGTCGAGATGGTCATAGATGTACTCAATGAATAGAGGAAACTTATCATTTGAATAGTCGCTTACAGCTTTCTTTTGTATATCCCCCGGCAATTCGGAAAAAGTGTCCCGCATGGATAAAAGCAGTTCCTTTATCCCCTTGACGGCGGGAAGCACTAACGCCTCGAACATAGCCTCCTTACTTTCAAAATGCCGGTACAAGCCGGCTGCAGACATATTGGCGTCAGCGGCAATCTTCCGCATGGAAGCTCTTTCAAAGCCCTTATCTAAAAATTCTTTTTTCGCACAGGGAATTATTTTTTCCAGAGTTTCACTCTTATCCTTCGGCATTTCATTACCCCCTTAATGTAAACAGTGTTAGCTAACAGTGTTTAGAATAACACATAACAACTCTCCTGTCAATATATCTTGTCAAGAGTTTGTTCATTTTTAACATTGAGAAGATTTATGTGTATAATGAAACAGTTATCATTGGGAATGAATTTAGAAAATATTAGTGTATATAATATGCATAAATCTTTACAAAGTAAAAAAACGGGGGAAAATCGCCATTTAAATATCGTTACTGCAGAACCACTTTATCATTGATTGTATCACTCAAACTTGAATCCATAGATATCGGACTTAAACAAATCAAAGCATATTCTGAACTTCCTGCCATGAAGCTTCCCCAAATTGTCACCTTCGCTCCAGGCAAGCTTCTCCCAGAGTACATCTCCATTGAGCTCCCTGCATGAATCAAGCCCGAAGCCTTTGATTTCTTCACCTGTAGCGTCATCATAAAGGCCTGCCCTTATATATCCGGAATAGGGAACAACGGCATTGATATAAAGATGTTCACCTTCAAATTTTTCAATTGTGCCTGTCCAGAACCTTCCCTTTGAGTCGGCCCGTACAGAGCAGAAGCCGTCTTCCCTGATAACCGCTCTGTAGTATGCCGAATAAGGCATTCTCAGCTTGCCGTAAGGAATATTATGTCCGTATGGGTCTGCCCTTACATAGATACACCACTGCCCCTTCCTTACCGGCAGTATTCCACATGTGGCATATATGGAGCATGAATTGAATGAACCGTAAGGCCCGTTAGGAATCAAGGCTTCCCTGCCCGTGGGCCTGTACCATTCGGTACCGTTCCTGCTTAAAGCAAGGTGTATGTCAATACAGTCATCGGTTCTGCGGTACATGCCGAGAAACATCAGGTATGCATTTGGCGTACCCGGCCATGAATGGTAGCTGTTTGTATAGATGTCCCAGTCAGGCGGGTCATTGGGATTCACTGTTATTAACATTTCCGGCTTCTCCCAGTTTTTGAAATCCGTAGTTGCCAGCCTGCATACCGCCCTCCTGGGAGGATTTTCAGCTTCCTTTCTCAAAAAGCTTTCCCATTCAATGCACTGTCTTGTATATATTTCATATCTTCTTTCCATATTGTTGTAAACAAGAATATTCTGTGTATCAGCAGGATTTTTGCATACCTCTCCGGGCCATTCATTCCATATTATGCCATCTTCTGACTGTGCAAAGTAAATCCTATGTGTATCAAAGGTTTTGCCTGAATTATATTCCACCCTTAATTTTTTATACTTTCCGCCAATCATTAAAGCATCGTCTTTCAGCACTGAGCTCCCATGGGACCTGCAGATAATGTTGTTTTCCGTTGAACCCTTATATTCATATGCTCCGAGTACAGGTTTTTTCCATTCCATTCCATCTTCCGACTCGGCATAGGCAAGATAACTCTTCATATCACTTGTTTCGTCCGCGCCAATACATTCATACCATGCCCTATATATCCCGTCTTCCCTGATGAATGTCGCATATGCACCCAGGCACATACCTTCCCACTGTCTGTCCGGCAATATGGCAGGTTCGGTTTCCAATACGGGCCTGTGTATTTTTATCCTGATTCCATAGGGTATAAAAAGATGGTTCATTGCAACTTTATTGTGCCATGGAGTACCATATCCCGGTTCTACACCAAACCAGTCAATAAATACATGCTTTTGCCCTTTATTAAATTCCATCTGCTCTTTCCTCCCCCATTGTATGTATTATTTTACAGTGCACTGCACATTGTATCCATATAAAAATACGGGTCATGTCTACCGTAGGACTATCTTTTCAAATCCTCCAGGCCAAGCTTTGACAGGTAATCATCCCTTGAAGGAGGGAGCTCATCCTTTGCCCAGCCGTTATACTCACTCCCCATGACCAACTCCAGTTCTCCTCTTGAATACAGCTCTTCTATCCACAGGTATGCCCTCCTGATTTCCTTGCCGTCCAGAAACGCTTCCTGTATGTAGATGTTTTTCTCCGAGTTGTTCCTCGCTTTTATGACAAACCTTTTCCCCCCCATATTGAGTGTAATCCTGTCGAAAACCGGGCTTCCTATCAGTACCACAGGCTGTCCTGCTACCGGAAATAATCCTATGGCATTCCAGACATAACAGGACGACAGCCCTCCCGAATCATCATTTCCGGGAAGTCCTCCCCTTCCCGCTGCAAACATATATTTCATTCCTGACCTCACTATTTCACAGGTTCTGTCATGCCTTCCCGCATATATGTATGCATAGGGGACCTCCATATCCGGTTCATTGTTGTATCCTTCAAAACGGTTCAGGGAAATCCCCCATTTGATGTAATCAGCATCCGTCGGGTCTTCCGGTTGTCTGACAGCAGCTTTCCCGTAGCCGAAAAAGCTGTCAAGATCTCTTACAAAATCCTCTTCTCTCTTATAAAGGGATATGCGCTCTTTCATGTCATGCAGCAGGCGAAAGGAATAATTCCATAGACCTCCTTCATAATAGGACCCTTCTTCTTCAAGCCTCCCTGTTTCCCTGTCATATACATTGATCCAGTAGCCCGACAGCTTCAGCATCTTTTCCATATTCTCAACGTCTCCTGCCTGCTTCAATAAATAAAGGCTACTAAAGCATGCACCCGACAGGTCAAGTACATGGGTTCTCCTCTCTGTTTTTCCTCCCTCCAGAAAGCTTCTGTTCTTTTCATTGAATATGTCTGCCATCATTAATTTCACGGCAGTTTCCCATTCTATACCTCCAATGCCCCTGAAATACCCGTCTGTTATTGAGTAGTGCAGCAAAGCCATCCCCTGACGGTTACATATTGTAAAATCATCACATAAGAGTATTGCATTCGGAAATTCTCCAAGGCGCTTTCCAATACAAAGGCATGAATTTATTGCATCTCTCCCGTGCTCAGGATAAAAGGTCAGCATCAGAGGTGTGTGGGTTTTATACTGGTCCCACAGGGTCGCAAAATCGACATAAAACGCCTCTTCACTTTTTGTGAATGGGTTTTCCCCTCCAAAGTCGGCCGGCTTTTTTATGCTGTGATAAAGCAGTGAATAGAATATTTCCTTCTGATCCTCGCTTCCCCCCTCCACACATATCCTGCCAAGATATTCATTCCATATGCTCATGCTGTTTTCACATGCCTCTTCAAACCTTTTGCCTGCTATATCTCCAATATTCTCTTCCGCTTTTTCAAAGCTCTTGAGGGAAAACCCTATTCTCATGTTATATTCTTTCACACCTTTATCCTTCAAGCAGAATACGATACCGGACATTTCAACCTCCTGCCTTTTCATATCAATACGGGTCAATTCAATTATTCTCCCGCTTTTCATTATGCGGCACCCTTCTGACAGGCCTTCAAGGCTGATGTATGCATATACGGTTATGCCTTCTACCAGTATGCGGCCCCTTGCGGTATTTTTATCCATAACCTGCAGCTCAACTTCCTGGGGAATTGATTCCATTCCCTCAAACATAAGTCCGCCTGCGGAAAAATCCACCATAATATGCCTTTTCCCGCTTTTTGCAAATGAATACCTGTGAAAAGCCGCCTTTTTCGATACTGTGAGTTCAGCTTTGATGCCTGTGCCGTCAAGCTCCGCACTATAGTAGCCGGGATGTGCCCTTTCCCTTATCAGGGGCCATGCTTTCCCATAATTTTCTATCCCCTCCGATAAAGGCGTCACCTTTATATAATTATAATACTTCCCTATTCCACCTGTCCCGCTCTGATGGAAATGGGTGAAGCCTGTAGCACGGTATTCATTGGATATCTTTCCCACAGCTCCATAGTAACTGGGCAGGTGTTTACCGTATCCCGATACATATGCTCCCGAATAAGGGCACACCGATACCATCCCAAAAGGCAGGCAGGCCCCAGGATTAGTGTTTCCAGTCTGCGCCTTTATGAAAAACCAAGATGCCGCAATGCCTTCAACCTCACCAAGCTCTGTTTCTCCATTCCCAAGAAAGGGTGATGCGTATTCAACAAATCTTTTCATATCTTCCTCCTGTCTATCTTATACAGATACATCTGTCCGGGTGCAAACCACTCCACCAGCGACACATATCCTTCTTCCTTCACACAGGAATAACATTCCTGCTCTGCCGGCAGGGCCCTGTTCTCCCAGCCAATCAGTTCCACTCGCCCTGTGGGCCGGCGCAGCACTAGAGCTGCAAGGGTGGAATCCTTCCTGCTGTTGTTAACAACCATCACATAATCGTTTTCTTTTTCGTCCTTGAATTCAGACACAATCATGGGAGTTTTCAAAAAAGATTTGACATCCAGCACCAATCCGTCTTCACTGAAGACACTGTTCCCGCCGTATGCCTTCCCCGCGTGCATTACCTTTTTCAAACGGAGCCTCTTTACCGTGGGTCCGTTACCCTTAAGAAAGCTTTTGTTCACCCTCCTCATCCATCCGTATGTTTCTGTCTTTTCACAGTGCTCGTCTATGGGCGCAATCCTGTAATTGCTCCTTGTCTTCTGCTGGTAGATATAATACCATACGATCCCCGCCGCCCCATGGGCGGCAGCAGTGTTCAGCTGCCACCTTAAGTCGTCTTCACAGGGACATTCATACATAAAATGGCCTATGGACAAAAGTGCGGTCCAGAATGGAATCCCATGCCTTAGGGCTGCGCTTCCGTATTCCCTCAGGTTGTTGAAATACATATCCAATCCCTTTTCCCCGGGCAGCATTTGAGAATAGCAGTCATACATGAGGAAAGCCGGTCCTGCCTGACTGATATAGCCTTCAAGGTACTGTCTAAAATCAGGATAGCCCGTCCTCTCCTCTATGCCCGATACGGGTACAAACCTGTCCTCTTCACCCTCTGCAATTCCAAACAGTTCACCTATTTTCACATACCAGGGAAGAAGATTCAAAAATGGAGCAAGCTCCGGGGCCATTTCCCTCTGGATGCGGTATGCCATGCAGGCATCCTCCATGGTGTGCCGGTCCGGTTCATCTCCGATATAAAATCCCATTACCCCTGGATGGCTGCCGAATTCCTCAAGCGCCCCTTCAAAACCTCTCCTATATGCTTCTTCGCCTTTACGGACGCCTCCCCATTCACTCTTTTTATCCCTGACAAAAACCTTCATGCCCTTTACATGTGCCCTGTCCAGTATTTCCCTCATCTTTTTCCCGTCATGCCTTTCAAAGTCGTATTTCGGACTTATGGCTAAGGTCATTCCCAGGTCCTTCCAGTCGTCCACATCCCCGGGATCCAGCGAATCCAGGTCAAGCGAGTTCCATAGACCGATTGGATATTGTTCCATAATATGCCTCCCAATACTTAATTCATTAATACATTAACTTAACAAATGCTGTGTAAATTTTTAATGTACAATCTTGCCTTTCTTGAATTCACTGGTCACCAGGCCTTTGTTCAACTCTTCCACCCACTCCTTCAGACCTGATTTCATAAGATTATTCAAATGGCCGTCAAAGGTGGAATCAATATCTATATTTCCCAGGATAGCCTCTACATAATACTTCTGGGTCTTTGTCATCAAATCGGAAATATATCTCTTCCGGACATCTACAATATTTGTTTCATTTAAAAAGTCCATTTTGTACGGATACAGATTTCCGCCGAGCAGTCCCTGTGTTGTACCCCATGATTTATAAATTTTTTCCATTGGCTTGTCATAGACATTTACAATATCATAATATTCCGGTATAAAGAAATACCCGCCCAGCAGTCCGGAGCCCTGTTCATTGGCTTTACGGCTTTCGGGATATACTACGGTGCTGGCAAACGGCTCTCCGTTCCACATGTAATCCTTGCCCTCCACACCGAACCACATACGCGCAAAATCCTCTTTTTTGCAGCTAATATCATTGTAAATTCTTAGAATTCTTTCCAGTTTTGCATCATCCACACTGGCATTCACAACGGAGATATCCCTCTGGTTCCAGGGACTGCCATAGTCTGTAAAAAACTCTGGACCGCTTGTACATAGTCCCGTTTCAGGATTGACGGGCATGGGAGCTATCAGGAATTTAGCCCCTTCTACATTGTTGATCAGGCTTTCACAAAATCCGTCTTTTTTACCGGGTTTAATTTTATAGTAATAATGCATGATGGCACCACACTGGTCGGCTTCCCAGTATTCCGTATCCATTCCGCTTGAATTGATTTCAAGCACGGCATCCTGTATAAGCAGTCCTTCCTTGTAAAGGTTTCTGGCAAATTTCAGAAAATCCTTCTGTTTTTTGCTTCCCCACCAGGGCACCGCCTTTCCGTCTTCCAGAATATTGCCTATCTCAAACCTGCTGTGATCCCACCCCATCTGGATTCCAAAGGCGGAAGCAAAATTATAGTAAAGCCTTTCCAATCCGATTGTGTCGTGCTCACCGTCCTTATCCGGGTCATCATTTACGAACCTGTGCAAAATATCCTTGAGCTCGTCCAGTGTATAAGGCTCGGAAGATGTATAATATATACCGTTATAAAGGTCTGTTAACTCACCCTTGGGTTCTATTCCTAAATTTTCCATCCAGTCCAATCGCAAAAACAGGCCCGTTTCCTCATAGGGACCAAATTCAAAATACCTGCAAACAGCATATAATTCTTCCGCTCCCTGTTTTTGGCTTACTATCCATCCCCCTTTCCTGTCCATCACTTCAGCCAGGTCAGGAGCATATTCCCTGACTGCAGATATGGGAATTGTCCGGGTAAGGCCCTGCTCATTGATATCCTTCATATTGAGGCCGCGGACTATGGCGACAAAATCGGGCAAATTATTCGTAGCAGCCATCAAGCTGATCTGCTCCGGATTTCTCCAGTCAAGAAAATCGGGTATCTTGATCGTCACATTATACTTTTCTTCCACATATTTCTGGTATTCATTCTCCGGGTAATAATCACTCTTCATAGTATAACCCAGCCACGATATTTCCATATGCTCTGCAAACGGGTTTTCAACTGCCGGCTCGCCCAAATCTTTATCGGTTTTCTCAGTGCCGGCGGTTGTACTGCCTTTTTCATCGCTGTCTTCCCGGTTAGCACATGCGCAAAGTGCGGCTGCCAGAAAAAATACCTGTACCAAAACAAAAATTCTTCTTGCTTTCATGCTTCATCTCCCCTTTTAAATGTTAAAATTTTATCCTTTCAGCGACCCTATCATGATCCCCTTGACAAAATACTTTTGAAGGAAGGGATATGTCAGGACGATGGGACCTATTGTCAATATTATTGTGGCAGCCTGGACATTTTCCCGTTCCAACTCTGCCAATTTCTCGTCGTTAAAGCTGTATATTGCACTCCCCACACTATCAAGCGCCTCCGTGGCCCGTCGTATAAGCATTTGAAGCACAATCAGCCTGGTACCCTTTGTATAAATCATGCTGTCAAACCATGCATTCCAATGCCCGACAGCATTCCACAGAGCAATAGTTGCTATAACGGGAGTGCTGAGAGGCACAATAATACTGAACAGTATTCTCACATAGCCCGCCCCCTCAATGAGTGCAGACTCTTCTATCCCCGCATCCATAGCCATAAGAAAATTTCTCATGATTATCATATTGTATACACTCAATAACCCCGGAACAATGTATACCCATATCGAATCGTACAACCCCACACTTCTAATTAAAATATAGGAGGGTATCAGTCCGCCACTGAAAAACATGGTTACCAGGTAGAAGAATGTAAGTGCGTTTCTCCCCGGTAAATTCCTTTTTGACAGGGAATAGGCTCCTGCAAGGGTAACAATCAGTGAAAGCCCTGTCCCCACGACCGTTCTGAAAAGTGTATTTGCATATGCACGCAATATGAGCCCGTCGTGAAAAATCAGATAATCATATGCTTCAAGCGTATTCTTAGAATTCCACAGCCTGAAGCCTATTGATTTGATTGCCCCGTTATCCTCGATGGAAAGACGGATCACATCCCAGAAAGGATAAATAATGGTTATGCAAAAAAGAAACATGAATACGATATTCAGTATATCAAAAATCCTCTCTTTTTTATCTCTGATTAACTTTGCCAAAATTGTAAGCTCCTTTCATCTGCCGGACCGGCTGTATTTATTACCATAGGGCGTAATCACTGACTTTTCTGACAATACCGTTCGTAATCAAAAGCAGTATCAGACCTACCAGGGTTTTAAAAAGCCCTATTGCGGTCGAATAATCATACTGCATGTTGATCAGGCCTATCCGGTATACATATGTATCAAATATATCCGCTACGTCATAGACGAGCGGGTTGTAAAGGTTAAAAATCTGGTCAAAGCTCAGGTCCATTATGCTCCCTATTCTTAAAATCAATAATATGGTCATTACAGGCACCAGGGAGGGTATGTTTATATACCTGATTTTTTGGAACCGTGTTGCCCCGTCAATATCTGATGCGTCATACAGGTATTGATTTATTGATGTTAGTGCAGCAAGATATACTATACTTCCCCACCCCATGTTTTTCCATATATCTGATACAACCAAAGTTCCGATGAATATATTTGGGGTAGCCAAAAAAGGTATCTTCTCCCATCCCAGTGATGCTATCAGCATATTTATGGGACCTTTATCCGTCGAAAGCAGCATTTTTACCATAGCCCCTATAACAACCCAGGATAAGAAGTGCGGAAGGTACGATATGGTCTGTACAACCTTTTTGTAGGATATGTTTCTTAATTCATTGATTAGTATGGCAAATACCACCGCAGAAGGGAATCCGAAAATCAACCCGAGAAAACTCAATCTTAATGAATTTCTAACAAGCTGCCACAGGCTTGGAGTGTTGAATAAAAACTGGAAATGCTCAAAACCGTTCCAGGGGCTTTTCAGTATGCCGGCAACCGGATTGTAATCCTTAAAAGCAATTATAATGCCATACATGGCTCCATACTTGAAAATTATCGTATGCAGGACAGGTAAAAGTGCCAGCAGGTAAATGCCTCTCATCAGCTTTATCCTTGTTTTTATTTCTTTATTTAAAAAAGGTTTTCGGGTATTTTTATTTAATGACAGACTATTTTGCATATTATTCCTCCTTTCAAGAAACAGACAACTGATTGATAAACATCTGTATAAAAATTATTGGCTTGCAATGCAATTATAGCATCTGCATATGGGGTACACAATAAAAAAAAATTGTCATAATATAAAATATTGGTCCTGTTGGGGGAAATCCACTGTTATTCAGCATCCAGGCCTGTGCCTGGCATGTTTTTCTGGAGGGCTCCAGGTGGGAAACCGTATGTTTCCTTGAAGACCTTGATAAAATATGATGTATTGCTGTAACCGGCTTTTTCAGCTATGTCATTTATTTTAATATCGGTCTCCATTAATAATTTTCTGGCATAATTCATCCTCTGCTCGGTAACATATTCGGTGAAGTTTTTACCTGTTTCTCTCTTGAAAAGCTTGCTTAAATAAAATGAGCTCAAATAAACCTTTTGGGCCACATTGTTCAGGGATAAATCTTCTCCGGGGTTTTGCCTGATATACTTCTTCACCTTGAAGATGATGTCCTGTGCTTGATTTTCCTTTTTTTCGTTTATCAAGTGAAAAGCTTTCTTTATCTTGCATATAATGTTCTTTTCAAAGGCAAAAATATCCATATCCGGCTCATCCGATACCCCCGTTATTTTCGACATGCTGACTTCAACATCCTCCAGGTATTTTATGAATATTCCATTTATTTCATCCCTGACTTTATAACAGTAATCGGCAGTAAACGAACCGCTCCTCAATGTATCCATAATATTTGAAATGAGTTGAAGGCCTTTTTGTTCATGTGTGCCTTTGAGGCTTTTTTCGAATTTGTCAAGCATGGAGGCAATTTTTTTGTCACTGTTTTTTTTTCTTCCTTTAAAATCATCATGCTTAAAAACACTGATTTCAGGGAAAAAGTATTCATATTTTATGGTGTGGCGGGCCATTTCATATGATTTATAAAGCTCAAGCCAGTCCGATACCCGGTCTCCGATTGAAAATAACACCCTTACTCTATATTTCTTCATGAAATGGGTGCAAACCTGTTCTAAGCTCCTGTCAAGCCCAATTATATTTTTTTCTTTTGCTCCATACACAATTGCCATATCGTAATCCGATAAAATTGTTGACATATAAAACATGTTGAAGTCGCCCAGAGCTTTAATATAATTCCCTATGTCAATTCTTATAAAGTGCTTTACCCGGCCTGACATACGTTTTTTATCTTCCGGATGAATATCCATGTATATCGCCGTCAAGCCATTGAATTCAAGTTTGAAATTGAGGATTTTTATGTGCTGATTTACCTGTTCTTCAGTAGCTATGCTGCGATTTATGATATTGAAAACAAAGTGGTTTTCTAAAATGGGATGGTTTGCTTCCAGAACGGATTGCAGATCCTCAACCTTTGCAGTCAGCTGTTCAAAGGAATTATTGATAATCGAACACTCATTATCAAAAGATTTCATATTGCCGGACGTACCTTTCAATTTGCGGATGACCATCTTCAAAGGATAGTATATTCTGGAAAAAGCAGCAAAAAGATACACGCACACCGCTGTAGTAAGTATCAGGCATAAAATTAATATGTTCCTGGTAATTATCCGCCAATGCTTGAAAAAAATATTGTCAGGGACCAGCCTTATTATCCTATAGTCATTATAGTTCATAACATCATATAATACAACGCACTCAACATATTCAAAGTCTTTCATTTTCAAGGTAAAGGAAGCGCCGTTTTCGGGAATTTTAATATCTTTGACGATTTTATCAACATTGACAGGTATATCCGTGCTGTTTTCAAAAGTGACAACCTTTCCTTCCTTATCCGCAACAATGGTTAAATCATTTGATGAATAGCCTTTTATAATATCGTAAAAAGCACGTTTTTTGATATCAATTTTAATAAATCCCATAGGGGCAACCTCATTATTTTTATTGGAATAGCTGAAATAGAATGTAACCCTGTCCTCATGCACATCCATAGCCTTAAATTTATCCCTATTCTTCACATGGTATTTATTGAACCTGATAAATATATCCTTAATCCATCCTGTATCAATAATTTTACTGTTCATATCTCTATCCAAATAATTTATTCCTTTTGAAGAAGATATTAAAATATTTTCCATAACATAATACACAGAAATCCCGTCAATTATTTCACCGTTTTGGGCAGCCAGTTCCTTTAAGTACAAATAAACCTCATAACCCGTAAATGCATCGGCATTGATTTCGGAATTGAAAAATTTGAAAAAATAGTAGAATTGGGGCTCCATCTGGCCGGCCAGGCAGGTAAGTCTTATGTTCTCTATATTCATAAATATTTTCTTCTCCATTAAATCGCTGATATTTCCTATGATTATTTTGTTCTTATTTTTAATTTCTGTCCTGTATCTTGATGAATAGCTGTAATAACTGATAATTCCAACGGAAATTGCAGTGATGATAATTGCCAATGTGGATGATATCAAGAATTTGAAAAAAATTGAGTTTGGCACTCTCCTCATAAATACACCAGCCTTTTTTCAGCATATTGAATAATAAACAATCCAAAATACACTATTATTAACCCATGGGATTACACCTGAACAGACAAAACCTGCACATGAATTATCCGTTTCTATCTCCTGATGTGGACATTTTTTATGCCGGTATGCCATTTATTTGCTTCCCCGGTTAAAACATCTCCGCCTGAGGCTCTCCATATACCGATAAACTCATCAAAATAATCCAACGGCCTATTGCCTGTTATAATAGCCAGGTAAGTCTTTTCCCTTAGCTTCTCAAGCTCGCTCCAGTACATTGACATAGAAGGCAGGGGCGCTAGAAGGGCATCTCTTATGCCTCCCGAATCATAGCCGTTTTCCTCAGCAAATTCCTTGTAATACGGGGTATCCCAAAACTTCAGAGGTTCACATTCGGCAATGGAAGTAAATGCACCAATCACATTGCTCTCTCCCCTGAAAAGCTTTTCAGCTTTGCCGTATTCATCCCTTTTCCAATGCAAGCCCTCTATCCCTCTTCTCGCCGTAATGTAGTGCTCATAGCTATCATATACGTAATCGAATATTTGCAATATTTTACCCATTTTATCCGGCTGGTCCGCAAGATGCTTTCCCATTGTCAGAAAACTTCCCATAATGATATTCTCCTGTACGGTTCCATGCTTACCTTCCGGACCTGTGGGAGGCTTTAGGTTTATGAGCAAATCATTCAGTTCCGGATTAATTTTTTCAAATTCCGCGGGATTCGCTCCAAGGTAGTCGTACTTTCGGCTTACACACCAGTGATAATAATTTCCATGCCCGGTCAGGCCTATCTGGCCGTTAAGAAAGGAATGGGACAGTGCCCAATATCCTCCTTTATTTTCGCCTGTTACAAATTCAGGATCAATAACACCGTCCGCATACCATTTCCGGAGCAGCGCAAGTGCATCCTTCATTTCAGGCTGGATTGCCCCGTAAGTAAGATATCCGTCCCTTTCGGCCCAAAATTCAGGAATGTATCCATAGGAACCATATACGGCATTTAAGGAGCTGCTTGATAAACCGTACGTATCATTTTTGTCGTTGCCGTCCGGGTCATTGTATGTGTAGCTGTAGAGCACTTTCCCAAGCTCATCCAATGTGTCTGGAACTTTGTATCCCACATTATCCAGCCAGTCTTTTCTCGTGATCAGCGGCCCTCTATAATTTGCATGGGCACGGAATCTGGGCAGGCCGTAAAGCTTACCGCCGATTTTTCCGTATATTAAAGCCCCCGGTACATCCTCCTCATATAATCTGTGGTAATTGGGGGCCCGTCTCTTAAAAACATCCTCGGGTATTTCACAAATCAGACCCCTTACATAATATGAGTAAAGAGAACCGGGATTTTTTACCGTTATCTTGTCCGGGATTTTTCCGGAAGCAAAGAGCGTGTTCAACTCTTTATCCCAGTTACTTTCATCTATTTTGCAAAAAACAATTTCTACATTGAAAAGTTCGTTCCAGTATTTGACCATGTCAGCATCTTCTGGATAGGGTCCTCCCTCCGATACCATGGTAATCTTATACTTCTTTCCTTCAACAGGTGCATAAGGATCTGATTCTTCAAGGCTTGCACCCGATTTTTCGATTTGCTTCCCGGTACTGTTAAATTTACCGTCCCTTCCGTGACTGTAACAACCGGCCAGAGCCACCACAGAAATAATCATAAGGATGAACAGCTTAAAAAATTGTTTGCATTCTTTACAACTGACTTTTTCCATACAAAAACCCCTTACCGGACATAACTGTCAAAGCATTTAGCGGTCTGTAGCACTAGTGGATTAAGACAAAAAGTTTCTGAACACCTGAGCATTATTTAATATATAATAAATAGCTTTGCTTGTCAACGGCTTAAAATTTTTTAACAAATCTCCTGTCAATATATCTTGTCAAGAGAAATCTAAAAATTTTTATTTTGCTGTGTTTTTGCTTGAAACAACAAGAAAAGAAATTGTAAAAGCAAAGACAGAGGAAGAAGCGTAAAAGCTCCTTCCTCTGTTTGCTGTTCCTATCTACAGTATAGCGGCGCTCCATAGCCGCAAATGTCTGCGCTTGGCGCAGGAATTCCCTGTGCCGCACTCAATTGTAATTAATACAAGGTATTAACTATTTTGATATTGTGTCTTTAACATTGATGCAAAGATTCCCTGTTTTTCTTTTAGTTCAAAAGGTGTGCCTGTTTCTGCAACAGCACCGTCTTTAATAACAACAATTTTATCAGCTCCTGAAATTGTTCTCATGCGGTGAGCAATAATCAAGACGGTCTTGTTTTTTATAAGCTCGCTAAGTGCACTTTGGATTTTACTCTCATTTTCCGTATCAAGAGATGCTGTAGCTTCGTCAAGCAGGATAATCGGAGCGTCTTTTAGTATTGCTCTAGCTATTGATATACGCTGCCTTTCGCCTCCTGACAATCTTTCCCCGTTTTCTCCTATCAGTGTGTCGTATCCCTGCGGAAGCTTTTTAACAAAATCATCACATTGGGCAAGCTGCGCCGCCTTTGTTACTTCTTCATCCGACGCATCTTTTTTCCCAAGACGTATATTATCCATAATACTTGAATTAAAAAGTGTAACGTCCTGAAAAACGATTGAATAATTATTTAAAAGTGTTTCAGGATTAACAAGGGAAATATCTTCCCCGCCCAAGGTGATAACACCCTTATCTATATCCCAGAATCGTGCAGACAGCTTTGCTACCGTACTTTTTCCTCCTCCGGAAGGTCCTACAAGCGCTGTTACATCACCTTGCTTTGCGGTAAAGCTTACATTCTTTAATGTTTGCACACCGTCCTGATATGAGAAGTGGACGTTTTTGAATTCAATATCGTAGTTTTCAGGATAAAACTCAGATTTCCCATCCTGTCTTGGCATTTCATCCATCTCTTTCATGCGTTTTATACGCACATTCAGATAAATAAGCAGTGCAAAATTATTCATTACATCCATTATCGGATTATAAATACGTGCCGTAACTACAAGAAAAACAAGGTAAGTAAAAATGTTTACGGAACCTGCTGACAAGAGATAAGCTCCGTACAATATAACACTTGGAAGCCCAAGCTTTAAGAATACATAAGACAGATTGATCAATGCGCCTAACAAAAGCTCTCCTTTAATCATAAACTTTTCATAATTGTCAAGCTTTGAGTTTAAAGTATTTGAAAAGACCTCTTCTCGATTATAGGATTTTATTTCATGAGCCGAGTCAAGCCCCTCTTGAATTTTATCTGAAATATCCCTTTTTAAATTATAAAGTTTTGTATGCGTATTTTTTTGAAACTTTCTTGACAGATAAAAAATTAAGGCTGCAACCGGAACTACCCAAAATACGGCAAGAGACAGCTTCCAGTTGTAAAAAAACATCATCACTCCCATGATTAGAATAGTTGATACTGACGCATAAATTTGAGGAACCGAATGGGAAAAGAGCGTCTCTATCTGGGTAGCATCTTCCATTATTGTTGAGCTTAAGTCGGCAATATCCTTTTTGCCAAAAAAAGCTAAAGGCAGCTTTCTCAATGTTTCAGCTAGGCTGATCCTTCTTCGTGCGCTTTCTTCGTAAATTTTGGTGAAGGTCGAGTTGTACTGAAAATACACGATAACAAATATTACCAGAAAAAGTGCTGCAGACATAACAACGTAATAGAGAATCGTATTTTTCTGATTATTTGAATGGTTTAAAAGTAAACTCATGTATTCATCTAAAAATTTAAAGCCGAGGACTACAGGAACGATAAAGCTAAAGTTCATTAATATAGTCCAAACAATTGAGTGAAAAAGGTCTTTTGCACCTTTTTCAGACATAGCATATTTATTTTGAAAATATTTAAGCATTTTGTTCTCCTTTGTTTACAGTATCTTTAGTGACAATTTTCCAATTGACAGATTTTTGGTATTCATCCCACATAGTTTTATATATTCCTCCTCTATTAAGCAGCTCCTCGTGGGTTCCTGTTTCAGCAATTTTCCCGCTTTCTATGACCAGGATTCTGTCAACATTCTGCACACTTGTAAGACGATGGGCAATCATGAGAGTTGTTTTTCCGCGACTAAGCTCTTTAAGGGCTTTTTGGATTAAATGCTCATTTTCAGGGTCCGCAAAGGCAGTGGCTTCATCTAAAAGCACTATGGGAGCATTTTTTACAATTGCCCTGGCAAGCGCAATTCTCTGCTGTTCGCCCCCGGAAAGATAGGTTCCTTTAGAGCCTATTACCGTATCAACTCCATCATGAAGATTTTCTATAATTTCTCTTGACTGGGAATAATCAATTGCTTTGTTTACTTCTTCTTCTCCGGCGCTTTCTTTTCCAAAGACTATATTCTCCCTTAACGAGCCTTTAAATAGCCTTGTACTTTGGAAAACAAAAGAAATATTGTCCATCAGTTCTTTTTTAGGAATATCCTTTACATTTATTCCTCCCACTAATACTTCACCTTCATCTGCGTCCCAAAAGCGGGCTGCCAGACGGGCAATTGTCGTTTTTCCTCCTCCCGAAGCTCCGACAAGTGCAATAGTTTCCCCTTCGTTTATTTTAAAGCTGATTTTATCTATAGCTAGTTCGCTGCTTCCTTCATATGAAAACACTACGTCTTTAAACTCCAGGCTGTGATTTTTAATGTTTCTTGTGTTCTCAACAAAGCTCATGCTCTGATAGTCTAAAAGGTTATCCAGCCTGCCGATAGCTTGCTCTGCAATTAAAGTATTTTGCCGAAAATACATCGATTTCATCAAAAGCATAGTGAAAATCGGAGATATAAGAATGTAAAAGATAAAGTCCGCAAGCACAAGAGGAAGGTTTTCCCCTCTTCCTATTAAAAATATTGCCGTAGGAATCAAAAAGAACGCGGCTGATTGCATAATTGTGGTATAAAATGACATTGGTTTTCGCCAAAGAACAGTATACGCATAAACCATCTCTTTATATTTGATTATGCTGTCATAGAATCGCTTAAAGGAAAATATGGTTTGACCGAATGTTTTTACAACCGGAATGCCACGGACATACTCCACGGATTCAGAGCTCATTTCCTCTAAAGAATCATAATACATTTTTTGAAATTTTTTGCCTTGAGAGCTCACCATGAACCTCATTGTCATAAAGCCCAAAATAATTGGAAAAAGAGAAGCAATACCCATTCTCAAGTCTACAATGAAAATCAGAGCTACCAGAATAATGGGAGAGACGATGCTGCCCGCCATATCAGGGAGCTGGTGTGCTAAAAACGTATGGGTTGTTCCCGCTCCGTCGTTTACAATCTTTCGCATTTTTCCGCTTGAATACCTGTCAAAAAAGCCAAGGGGCATAGATATTATTTTTTCCATGCCAACCTTTTGCATCCCTACTTCTACTCTAAAAGCTGCAAGATGTGAACTCAAAAGTGCACAAAAATATATGACTATTCCTCCTATTGCACTTGCAAAGGCAAGCCACGCATAAAAACTGACATTTGAAACATCAATGGATTGCGGAGCTGATAATATATCACGTGTTATGTACCATACAAGCACAAACGGCAAAATGTTAAGAACTGCTGAAATTCCTGACAATACTAATGACAAAGGCAATAATACTTTTTTCTTGCCCATGTAAGGGGTAAACCTTTTTAAAATGAATTTTTTTTTCTCTTCCGGCATACTGTTTATCCTCCTGCAATGTATATGATAATGATTATCATTTTCGTATGCATTATAACATTATTCAATAGTTATTGCAAATATTATTCTTTAAAAAACCACCGCATCCCTCAGGTTTTTCTATCAAGCGGATAAATGGCTGGCTTTAGATATATTCAGTCAATTCCGGCATGAGATATCAAAATGGTTTCAGTCCCAGTCCGATATACAGGGTCTGGTGGTCAAAGTGCCTTACAATACACCTGTTATATTGAATGGGGAGCTGGTGCACTAAGTTGCATCAAACATTTACACGTTTTATATAAAGCCCCTATCTGCTTAAGCTGTAGCAGATAACGGGGCTTTTTGCGTTTCAACGGATTGCAAACCCACTTTCCCAGATACGCGATGATGAAGGAAAAAATTTAACAATTTAAGCATCCTGGCGTAGATTTCCGGCAATTGATGCTAGCGGGTCTGTATATTTTTCATGCTTCAGCTCTGTAAGTATAGAGCAATCTGCAATGCAGCACGGTTTTCATTTATAATAGAGTAGATAAATAAGTGCCTGTAGGCGATGATGCTTTATTCATTAATGTGCCTGGTGTTCCCTCGAAGATAACCTGTCCGCCTTGGACACCGCTTTCCGGTCCTATTTCTATAATGTGATTGCATGCTGCCAAAAACTTTGGATTATGCTCAATAACAATTACTGTATTACCCTTGCCTACAATTTTTTTAAACAAATCTACCAGCCTTTTTGTGTCTTCAAAATGAAGTCCTGAACTCGGTTCATCAAAAATGTACAGGTAACCTTTTGTGTTGTCGTCAATCAAATCTTTAGCCAGTTTCGTTCTTTGCATTTCACCACCGGAAAGTGTCGAAAATTCCTGCCCCAATTGCAGATAGCCAACGCCGACTTCTATTAGCATGCCTAGTTTTTGATATATTTTTTTATGTGATTTAAACACATCGGCAGCTTCTTGAATGGTTAAATTGAGAACGTCATAGATGTTAAGCCCATTTATGGTAACGTCTAGAATATTCTCTTTAAATCGTTTTCCTTTGCAATTTGGACACATTATTTTAACATCTGGCAAAAAGTGCATTCTGGTAACAATTTGGCCTGTTCCCCTGCAAACCCCGCACTGGCCTGAAGGTGAGTTAAATGAAAAACTGCCGGCTTCCCATCCTGATATAACGGCTCTTGTTGTTTTTGCAAATGCTTTTCTAATGTCATCATAAACCTTTGTATAAGTGGCAGGATTTGATCTTGAAGAACGCCCGGCTGTTTTTTGATTGACCACTTTTATTCCCCTGATATGCTCTATTCCTTTGATGATTTTACAATGCTTATGGGTAAAGTAACCATCCTTATAATACCGGTTCAATTCTTCAGCCAGCACATCAATGAACATAGTGGACTTCCCTGAACCTGAAACACCTGCTACACCTATCATTTTATTCAATGGAACATTTAAGGTTTCACGGTGTACATTATGCAGTTCAATGTCTTCTATAATCAGATATTTTTCTTCTGCTTTTGTGGTATATGCTTCAACAGCTAAGGGCTTACTCAGAAATTGTCCCGTTATAGACTCATTATTGCTGCAAATATCTTCTATTGTTCCTTTTGCAACAATTTCGCCGCCCATACGTCCCGAGCCGGGCCCCATATCAATAATGTAATCTGCTTTTTTAATTGCACTCATATGGTGTTCTATCATAAGCAAATGGTTACCCTGGTTTTTTAGCTCCCATAGTATTTCCAGAAGATTATCCACGTCTTTTCCATGCAAGCCCTTGGTTGGTTCATCCAATATATACAGGACTCCGCTTAACCCGGATGATAATAAATTAGCAATTTTCAACCTCTGGGCTTCTCCGTTTGAAAGGGTCGGCATGGACCTGATCAAACTAAGGTAGCCTACTTTTACTTTTAAAAACTTTTGAATACGGCTTTGCATATCTGATACCATAGGTTCTGCTACCATCCATTCTTCCTTTGTAATACCCGCTTCTAATTCATCCAGCCAATTATTCAGCTCTTTAATGGACATAGACTGGACTTCTATAATTGTCTTTTTAACTAATTGAACATCTCTAACAGCTTCTTTAAGTCTCATACCCCGGCATTTTGGACATGTCATTTCATGAAAGTATTGCTCCAGTTTTTCCCTGGCTGTTTTATTGTTTGCTTTTTCCGAATAGCGCCTTTTAATATTTGTGATAATACCTTCAAATTTTCCTTCTTTTGAAGTTTTAGGCGGTCTTATATCAGGATAAAGGGCTTTTATAGAAACACTGTCTGAACCCTCCAAGAACAAAGTTTTTGCAGCTTCGTTATAATCCTCAATTTTGTCATGAATGCTGAAATTGTAGCCATAGTGTTTTGCCGCACTTTGAAGAACCTCTGAATTTCTTTGTATATAATGAATATCCCATTCTTTTACAGCATTTTCCTTTATGCTTCTCCTAAAATCGATAAGCTTATGAATATCAACTTCGTTAATCACACCAACACCGGTGCAGCATTCACATGCGCCATTTGGTTTATTAAAAGAAAACTCGGACATAGACCAGCCTTTATTCTCTCCATTCTTTTTGCCCAATTTGGCAAAGAGAAGCCTGATATAGGTATAGAGTTCTGTAACCGTTCCTACTGTTGACCTTGGATTTTTGTTATTTAAATGCTGCTTAATGCTGATAGATGGAGGCAAATATTTTACCCAGTCACATTTTGCTTTTGATACATTGTCAGTAATTAACCCGAGAGATTCCATGTATTGCCTCCTAGATTCATTATCAATTATATCAAAGGCTATACTCGATTTACCCGAACCTGAAAGTCCTGTTATGACAACCATCCGGTTTTTTGGAATTTCAACGTCAATGTGTTTTAAATTGTTTGCGTATGCATTCCTGATTTTAATATTTTTTGACATAAAAACACCTCCTGTCGTATTTTACTTGGAAAATGTTAAGTGGGGTTATAATGGAGGGTTAGTTATTTTATTTTCAACTCAATTCTTTCAATAATGCCATCCGCTCTTTTTATATGGTCCTTTATATGTTTTAGCCATTCGTCTGCCTCATAGTCCGACTCATAATTCTTATAAACCTTTTCTAAAAAATAAGAAGGCAATTGCTCTTTTTCATTCGAATGAAACATTTTTGCCAGAGATGCTATTGAAAAACCAGTCTTTCTGAGCAGCCTGATAATTTGAACTTTTTCATAATCCAGTTCACTATATTGTTTATACCTCCTTGAGTTTATTGCAGGTTCATATAAGCTGTTTCTCTCCCAATTACGAATTGTTTCTACACTTATTCTATTTAAGCCAGCAAATGCCTTTCTGCCTACGGCTATGATTCTATCTGTTCCGTATTGTCCTTTATGCCATTGGTCAAGCGTTCTTAGAGATTCTTTACTTCTTTTTTCTTCTTCTATGACTAAATCTTTATAATGTTTTACATCATTAAGTGCTTGAGCATATGATTCGTTGATGAATGCACTCATCATATCGAATAAAGCCTTGCTGCTTACAGGATATGGGCCTGGAAAAGCAAGCCTGGCAATTCTCATCTCTTCCAGGTGCTTTTCAGTAAAAATTCTATATCCATTCTGTTTTCTTTGAACTGGAGAAATATGTCCCAGCTCTTCATATAGCCTGACGGTATTTGGGTGAACACCGACTATTTTGGCAATTTGGTTGGTTGTGTAGGTTTTCACGTTACTCTCCTAAAAAAAGAATTCAAACCCAATCCTGCTTTTTATTATTCCTGTCATTTCACTTATATCAAGCCTATCCTTTATTACTATATATTATAACATTATAATTTTTATAATAAAACAATAAAAAATCAATTTAACATATGAAAAACAGAAATCACATATATTACAAAAATCAGTTATAGTGTACAATTATATATATTAGTCGAATTCGAAAACCAAATGGAAATAGCTAATTTAACACAGTAACGGTTAAAGTATAAGTAACTTTATAAAAATATGCTGCGTATAAACAAAAGGAGATGATTTAAGTTGAATCTGTCAAGCAAAAAAAGTGCTATTTCATATCTTAGCCACAATTATGAGCTTTATCTTTTTTTGTTGCCAACTATAATTTATATTATTATATTTCATTATGTTCCCATGTATGGCGTACAGATAGCATTTAGAAATTTTATAGCTACCAAAGGAATAAGTGGTAGTGAATGGGTCGGATTTGCTCATTTTCAGAGATTTTTTAATTCCTATTATTTTGGGGAATTAATAAGAAATACTTTAACTCTAAGTATTACTTCACTTGCCGCAGGCTTTCCGGTCCCAATTATATTTGCTTTGCTTTTAAACCAGTTAACTAACATCAGGTATAAGAAAATAATACAAACCGTAACTTACGCGCCCTATTTTATATCAACAGTTGTAATAGTGGGAATGATAATAATATTTCTTTCACCGAGAACCGGTTTGGTAAATCATTTAATAAGATTTTTTGGGGGGGAAGCAGTATTCTTTATGTCCAAACCCGAATGGTTCAGGCCATTGTATATTCTGTCCAATATATGGCAAAATACCGGCTGGGGTGCTATTATATATATTGCATCACTATCTAAAATAGATCCTACTCTACATGAAGCAGCTATTATGGATGGTGCTACAAAAATTGATAGAATAATTCATATAGATATTCCGGGGATAATACCTACTGTAGTTATAATTTTAATTCT
Organism: Clostridia bacterium; assembly: GCA_028280575.1. Lineage (GTDB taxonomy): Bacteria > Bacillota > Clostridia > Acetivibrionales > STF1-152 > JANQLN01. The sequence goes on along the minus strand of JANQLN010000104.1, from coordinate 26,421 downwards.
GAATCTGGGATCCGTAATGTCCGTTGGATTTGAAAAGGTGTATTTAATGCAGAATTCTTTGAATTCTCAAACCTCTGAAATAATTTCCACATATGTTTATAAAACAGGTATGCTTGGTGCACAATTCAGCTTTTCAGCAGCGGTAGGCTTATTTAATTCCGTTATAAATTTTATACTTTTAGCCATAGTAAATAAAATTGCGCAAAAAATGTCAGATGTCAGTCTCTGGTAGAAAGGGGGTGTTTGTTTTGAGCTTGCTAAGCCGCACAAAATCAGATATTGTATTTGACTGGGTTAACAATATAATTCTTACTATTATACTGTTATTGGTTCTATATCCTCTATATTTCGTTGCTATTGCGTCAATAAGTGATCCTGTTCTGGTAAGCGGCGGAGAAGTTTGGTTTGTGCCCAGAAAAGTAACATTTGAAGGCTACGGGAGAGTTTTTAATGATCCTAATATTATATCAGGATATAAAAATTCGCTGGTCTATGCAATATCGGGAACTTCCATAAATCTTGCAATGACGCTTACCGCTGCATATGCCCTTTCCAGAAAGAATTTAATAGGAAGAAATGTCATTTCTTTTTTTCTGGCCTTTACCATGTTTTTTTCAGGAGGAATGATCCCAACTTTTTTAATAGTTAATAATCTGGGTATGGTAAATAAAATCTGGGCTATGATAATTCCAAATGCAGTTGGTGTATGGAATATAATAATCGCCCGTACATTTTTACAAACCAGTATTCCCCGTGAGTTGTATGAATCGGCAACTATTGACGGATGCTCACATACAAAATTTTTCACTTCAATAGTACTGCCTTTGTCCAAAGCCTTGATAGCAATTTTAATCCTATTTTACGGAGTAGGGCACTGGAACTCTTTTTTCAATGCTTTAATATATCTCAGGGATACAAAATTATTTCCGCTTCAACTGGTTTTAAGGGGAATTTTAATCCAAAATCAAATGGAATTATCCATGGTAAAAGATCAGGATTTACTTGCAGAGCGACAGAATATTGCAGAAATAATAAAATATTCATTAATAATCATTGCAAGTTTACCCTTGCTCGTGTTGTATCCATTCCTGCAAAAGTATTTTGTTAAGGGGGTAATGATTGGTTCATTGAAAGGCTAATGTGTGTTAAAAGGGATTGTTTTATTTGATATCACTGTTTGTTTATTAAATAAAATGGCCCTATCAATAAATAACAAGGAGGAGTTTAGTATGAAGCTTAGTAAGGGATTGTTCTTTTTTATGGTGCTGGTATTTGTTTTTTACGGCACACTGTTTGGGTGTACTAAAGAAGAACAAAAGGGTAATCAGGAAAAGGAGACTGTGGGTGATGTCTCTACGTCACCGGACGGCAGGAAAATGGAGGGTAACATGTATTTAAAAGGTCTTCCCATTGTAAAAGAGAAGACTACAATAAAAATTATGGTTCCCGGGCCGGAAAAAGATCCGGCTGAAATGGTATTTTTTAAACGGCTTGAGGAAAAAACGAATGTATCTGTGGAATGGGAGGTTTTCCCTTACGCCCAGGCGAATGAAAAGAAAAATCTAATGTTTGCAACCGGGCCGTATCCAGACGCTATGGGGGGATGGTTTTTAAGCGATAAGGATATTATGACATACGGGTCCCAGGGCGTGTTGATTCCACTGGAGAAGTTGATTGATTCTTATGGGGAAAACATTAATAAGGCATTTGGCATTTGGCCGGAGGTCAGAGATGTACTAACTACACCTGACGGTCATATTTATTCACTGCCCATTGCCGCAAAGCAGCCCTTGACAAAAGGTGTCATGTATATTAATAAAAAGTGGCTTGAAAAACTGAATCTTCCCATGCCAACGACAACAGAAGAATATTATCAGGTTTTAAAAGCCTTTAAGGAAAATGACCCAAATGGGAACGGAAAACCGGATGAGATTCCTTTGAGCTACAGATTAGGAGGCAACGATGAGCCTTATGGTTTATTTGGGTCCTTCGGCAGGGTTGATAACTGGGGCCGCAAAGTTCTGGAAAATGGGAAGGTAGTATTTACTGCGGTTCACCAGGAATACAAAAATGCAATAAAATACTTGAATAAGCTCTATTCGGAAGGGTTGCTTGATCCTGAAGCCATTACCCAGGATTACCAGCAGTATGTTGCAAAAGCCCGACAGGAACCTGCGGTATTGGGAAGCTTTTTCGCCTGGGAGTCACACGCTTTGTGTACCGCTAGAATAGCAGAAGAAAATTTTTTGCTGCTGCCTCCGCTAAAAGGAGAGAAGGGGCACCAAATGTGGCCTCAAGGAGATCCCAGTATATTCAGGACACAATTTGCCGTTACTTCCGAAGCAAAAAATCCGGAAGTTGTTGTCAGATGGGTTGACCAATTCTTTGATCCGGATACGTCTGTTGAAGTAGCACGCGGACCTTTTGGTGTTACCATTGAGAAACAATCAGACGGAACAATAACAAACCTTCCTACGCCGGAAGGGATGTCTTTTGATGAATTTCGCAACAGTGAAACAATAAGCTCATTCCCGTATTTAATAACAAAAGAGATGCGGGACAAAATAGAAAAAAATGTGGGGGGTATTGTGAAGGAAAATGTTGATAAGGTATATGAGGAATTTATTATAAAGGAGAAATTTCCACAGATATGGCTTACTCCGGAGCAGCAGCAGGAAGCAGATATTCTTTGGACAGACATTTCTAAATATGTTGGTGATAACCAGGCCAGATGGATTGCAGGAGATTCTTCAATTGATGATGACTGGGACAAATATATAAGTGAATTAAATAAGATGGGATTGCCCAGGTGGATAGAGATTCAACAGGAAGCAGTTGATAGTTATTTTAGTAATAAATAATTGCAAAATAGCATATATCTATTTTGCTAGAAATTTAGGACTTTCCGAGCAGACCACTAGTAGTTTATAATTGAATATATTATGTTTATGAGGGTGGGATTATGATGAAATACCAGGTTTTCAGTCCGAATCAATGGCTTTATCCGGACAGCCAAATAAAAAATACCGGTTCCGACAATATTATAATTTCCTCTGCACGTAATTCCTACGCGGCATGCCAGATTTTATTCAAGCATGTTAAAAAAAATACTAAGGTTATTTGGAATTATGACAGCAGCTCCCATTTAATTGATACCCCTGAGGTTTATCAAATGATGGACGTACTGGTGAATGAAAACACCGGTGTTGAAGGGTCAACTGTCCCTGTCGGGACTTTGGCCGGTTATGCTGTAAGGCAGGCGCCATTCAGGGTATATGATGTGCTTAAGCCTGTTGATAAGAGCTATTTATCAACGTCTGGAACAGAGGCTGTTTATGTATGCTGGAAAATACCAAAAAATATAAAGCCTCACACCTATAACGGAAATCTGACATTTGAGTTTGACGGTGAAACCATTACTATTCCTGTGACTTTGGAGGTGTTTTGTGCCACCGTACCTCAAAAAGAAACACTGTCCGTTACCAACTGGTTTTCTCTTGAAAACATTGCCAAAATGCATAATATCGATATGTGGTCAGATGAATTCTGGGAAATGACGGCTAAATATGCAAAAGCAATGCGGCGTTCCAGGCAGACGCATTTTATGGTGCCGTTTTTTTTAACAAAAGTTAATAAGCTTTGCGGCAATAAGTATGAGTTTGATTTCAGCCGAACAGAAAAAATGATAAAGCTTTTCCTTGAGCTGGGTTTTTCCTGTATAGAAGGTGCACATGTGGCAACCCGTACAGATTGGGATGCTCCCAATTTTGTACTGGAATATGATAAAACCATTGACGCTGCTTCGGTGGAAGGATATGCTTTCCTATCCCAGTACCTTTCTGCCTGGTATGATCTTCTTAAGAGAAACGACTGGCTTGATAAAATTGTACAGCATGTGGGAGACGAGCCTATAGAAGCTTCTGCAAATGACTATAGAATACTTTCAGGAACAGTCAGAAAATTCATGCCCGGTGTCAAAATAATAGATGCAATGATATATACGGGATTGCAAGGAGCTGTTGACATATGGGTTCCTACAAACAAGGACTATAAAAATAATCGTGACTGCTTTGATTTGCTTAAAGAATTAGGGGATATAATATGGTTTTATACATGCTGGAATCCCGGAGGCAATTATTTGAATCGATTTATGGATATTCCTTTGATTAAAACCAGATATCTGCACTGGGGAAACTATAAACACGGGCTTACAGGATATTTGCACTGGGGTTTCAACCAGTATTTGCGCGATCAAAATCCGTTTGAACTGACCTGTCCCATGCTGTGTCCCGATATTCATGATAAAAGGGTGCCTTCCGGCGACACCCACATTGTGTATCCCGGCAACAGCGGACCTTGCCTTAGTATAAGGCTTGAAGCTATGAGATCCGGAGCCGAGGATTATGAGCTTTTGCTTATGCTGTCGAAAAAGAATAAGCCTTTAGCCGATAGAATATTGAACTCCTGCATGAGCAGCTTTGAAGAAGTAAACACTGATATATGCAATTTCAATCTGAATTATAAAAAGCTGCTTGATGCTGTTTCTAATTGCTGTACAGATTGAGTTAATATAATATGGAAAGAAGTTTGTTTTAAACATACTTCTTTCCATTTATTTCACGAAATTCCCCGGGAGTTATCCCGGCTGCTTTTTTAAATTTTCTGATAAAACTGGAAACATCATGATATCCTATTTTGAATGTTACATTTTTTATAGAATCATTATTTTCTGCAAGCAGCTCCTTGGCTTTTTCAATTCTTATATAATTTACATAATTTAGTATTGTCTGTCCTGTCTGCTTTTTAAAGGAATGGCTTAAATATGAAGATGAAATTCCAAAATATTCGGCCATTGCCTGTATTGAAAGCATTGAATCATGATAATTATTTTTAATATAGGAGGTAATTCTATTCTTCAAATCAAAGCTTCCGTTTTCTTTGTTTTGTTTTACGTATTTACAAATATCAAAACATATTCTCTGTACCACCTCTTTTAATTCTTCAACCGTGTCAAGCTTCATCAAAGAAATGACATCGGGGTATTCATTTTTGTTCAAGCAATACTTCATGTTTAATTCACCTGTTGTTTTTAAAGCCGTATTGATGACATCGTAGCACAGGCACCTGGCGGCAAAAATCGACATGTTGTTATTTTGAATGGATTCGACAATATTGATAATAATTTCACTGATCTTCTCAGTGCTGCCCTGTTTAATTGATAATTCCAGTAAATTAGTTTTACTGTTAGGGAATATATCGAAGTTGTTAATTTGATCTGAAAGCTCTCTTGAACATATTATTTTGTTGTTTCCCTTTATAAATCTGTAGGATATTGACATCAAAGCCTCAAGATATGATTTTCCAACTTCATCAGGCCGGCAATATTGCTTTCCGAGTCCCATTGTAATTTGCATCCCCCACAGTTTATTAATTGACTTGCGCAAAGCATCCATATGCCCTTTTATAATTTCATTTTTTTCTTCCGAGGTTGCCATTAATAGAAGGATCAAGTGTTCGTCTACAGTTTCTTTAACATATCCCTCAAAGTCAGCAGGCAATTTTTCTTCTATATATGAAATTATTTTGTTCTTGTCAAAGCTTTTAATTTTATCAATATTGTGCATATGCATAATAGCTACCATAAAGTATGGTTTTGTCAATGTGATACCTATATCCTTTCCCTTTGCGTTAAACCCGCCAATATCATATACATGGCCCTTTAAGAGCTTAAGCAGGAGATAGTCCTTTAAAGCGGACTTGCTGCTTTCTACTATATTGATTAAATCTACATTTGCATTGGCTATATGGTCTATTGCAAGGTGAATAGCATTAATTTCATTCTTGCTGTCAATGGGTTCCCCCCAAGTTTTTTCAGTATAATTTTTCAGCTTGCGTATGGGGTTATATTGTATATATGATACATGATAAATAATAATACTGCTGACCAGCAGCAATATAACCAATCCTATAATAGTTGTTGTTCTAATGGCAGAAACTTTTTTCATTATGATTTTGATAGGTATTAATGTAACATAACACCATCCTGAACTTTTAGATTTTACATATGAAAACAAATACTCTTTTCCCTCAATTGACACCGTTTTGCTGTCTATTTTATGAGGGAATTTTATTAAATTTTCAAATTCAGTTGAATAAATATAGTCTTCATCTTTAAAACTTGTTACTACTTTGTCTGCATTGTCTAAAATAATAGTATTGCCGTCATAGCCATTTAATGTGTTCTCTATGAGCTTCCTAAAAGATTCGTTTTTTATTTGGAACAAAACCGTACCGTAACAGTTTGAAGAGTAAGAAGGAATTGGAACAACATATGTTATCAATTTTCTGCTGCTCCTGTTATTGACATATGTATTAACATAAACTTCTTCAGCAGGCCTCAATACCGGTCCTTTACTAGAATTAATAGTGTCTGTAAAATCCTGTATATTCCATTCCTTGTAGTTGTATATTGTGTTTATGAAGTTAGGTATTGTATATGTGCTGTAGGGAGAATACAGATATTTGCTTCCGCGGATGTAAAGAAACATATTATGGATAAAATTATTGGTTGAAATATAGTCTCTTAACTCATCCATTCCTTTCTTTGTCTTAAAAGAGTTTTTCGTTATCATATAGGGAGTCAACTCAGAGTTGTAGGATATCTGAAATGAAATATTATTAATTTCCTTCAGCTGCATTTCTATAACATTTTTTACTTTAATCAGCGTATCCTGACTGCTTTGGATAATTGACTCTTTTAATATTCCGCTAAAATAATTAAAAACTAAAAATATAATAAATATCAAAGGAATAATCAGTATAAAAAAATGATAGAATAAATATTTATAGAATAGATGTGATTTGCATAAAACAGATTTCACAAAATTTCCCCCCTCTTATTATAAACCGTACACTTAATATATGTATCCTATCAAAATAGGATTTCACATGCTACGTTTAAACTATAGTAAAGATAAGATTTTTTGTTTTTAGTATATCAAAGAGAAGGTTAATTTTCAATATTTGGGCATTTTGAATTGAACCATTACAAATTGGAATTGGACCCCATGATATATTTATAGGTAAAAAATACTTTTTGCAATATTGGGTTTATAAAACATGGCTGATTTAATGCTTGAGTCATATACTGTAAATGAAAAGAGAAGAATCCTATTACATGGTAATGTTTATATAGTATATACGATAAATAATATAACTAAAGCAAGGGCTGCCGTGATAACAAGGGCAAAAGCAGAAAGCTTCAAAACCCTCCAAAAAGCGGATTCTTTTTTCGAATAACCTTTTATTGTATAGGTCCTCGGCATTAAATCTGATTCTTTCTTAAACAACAATTTACACCCCCTCTATTCCATTATAGTACTTGGTTTCCATATTATCAAGTATTTTAAATTATGAGTAAATTACAAAATAAAAATTTCTAAGGCAATATTGATTATTATACAAATATGGATTATGATAGTAAATAATTGCATTGATTTAAACTGCATAAAAATATGAATTGGATGGCAGTGTATAAATATAGGAAGTATAAGTTATTGGTTTTTGAGTATCAATTATAAATACCGGGGTGTTTGAATGGCTTTTTTGTATATAAGCATATTTATGGTAACAATTTTTTTATATATGCGTTTTGAGGCAAGTATTCTTAATTTAAAAACAGTAAATATAAGCAAAAGTCAAACCGGGCTAAAGCTAATCCATATGTCGGATATACATATAGGAAAATTAAAGGTATCCCGGAAAAAAATTTTTAATAAAGTCAGGTTATTGAATCCTGATGCCGTAGTTATAACCGGTGACCTTTTAGACACGGAAAAGCAAACATGCCTGTCTATTGATTTTTTAAGCAACCTTACAAAATATTGCAGGGTAATTATGTGTCCGGGCAATCATGACTATGAAGCATTTAACGGTGATAAAAATAAGGTGTACGATTATTTTCAAATGATAAGGTCAACAGGAACCGAGCTTCTTATAAACGAGTCTGTCATTATAGAAAAGAATAAAAAACAATATTGCATAACAGGTATTGACGATATAAGGCGCGGTAAACCCGATATATTGAAAGCTTATTCATCAGGTTCCGATTCATATATGAATATAACACTTGCCCATAATCCCGATACCGTATTTATTCTTGCTGAAGATAAGGTTGATTATATGCTGTGCGGCCATTTCCACGGAGGCCAGATTTGGACGCCTTTCGGCCTGGAATTTAAAATATTAAGGGGTGACAGGCTCTGTAAAGAGGGTAAAACCAGAGGGTTCCACAGAATAAACGGTATAACTGTATACATAAACAGAGGACTGGGTAATGTTGTAGTTCCTCTCAGGTTTTTATCAAGGCCGGAGATGACATTATTTAATTTTCCCTAATACTAAAAAATGTTATAAGCTCTAAAAGCACTGCGGGTTGATTCAAAACCCGGCTTTACAAGGTTTTTCCGCTGTAGTGCTTAAGGTGCATAAAGGTAAAAAAATAAAACATATATATGGACAGTTTCAAATAATATATATATAATATTGTAAATTGGATATAAGGAGCATTTTGAGAATGTGGAAACTATTAGAAGTAATGATTATATCAGCAGTACCTTTAATTGAACAAAGAGGCGCAATTCCTATTGGCATTATCGTATACGGGTTAAATCCATATGCAGTTTTTGCAGCAAGCTTTTTGGGCAGCCTGATACCTGTCCCGTTTATACTTTTATTATTCAATGTGATATTTGAATGGATGAAAAGGTTTAAGTTTTTTAGTGCAATAAATAAATATATTGAACGCAAACTGGACAAGGGTTCAAAAAAAGTACAAAAATATGAAAAAATAGGTCTTATTCTGTTTGTAGCAATACCTCTTCCAACTACAGGCCTTTGGACCGGAAGCGCAGTTGCCGCATTCTTAAAACTTGATTTTAAAAAATCATTTATTTATATAGCTATTGGGGGTATCATATCGGCCACAATAATTACATTTTTATCTGTGGTATTTCCTGCTTTCTTTGATAAGATATTATAAGGTATAATTTTACAACATAATATTGAAAAGAAAGGGAATCTCTCTTTCTTTTTAATATCTTTATACCATTAAATCAAGGTTTCCCCAAAAGGGCAAACATGTTTTTCTTATACGCTTCCACACCCGGCTGGTCAAAAGGATTAACACCCAGGATATATCCACTGATGCCGCAAGCCTTTTCAAAAAGGTAAACAAGCTTACCAAAATAATAAGAATTCATTTCAGGTATGTTGAAAATAAGGTTTGGCACTCCTCCGTCATTATGGGCAAGTATGGTGCCCTCCATTGCTTTGGAATTAACATAGTGCATTGTTTTGCCGGCAAGGTAGTTAAGACCGTCAAGGTTTTCCTCATCGCTTTCAACAACCATATCTTCCCGTACACTTTGAATATTTAATACAGTTTCAAAAAGGTTCCTTACCCCGTCCTGAATATACTGCCCCATTGAATGAAGGTCGGTGGTAAAATCAGCACCTGCCGGAAAGATTCCCTTGCTGTCCTTGCCTTCACTTTCACCATAAAGCTGCTTCCACCACTCTGTAAAAAAGTGTAGGGAAGGCTCATAATTAACCATTATTTCAATGCCTTTACCCTTGCCGTAAAGTATATTTCTTGCTGCAGCATATTTATAGCAATCATTGTCAATGAGATCAACATTGTTATATAATCCATATGCATCCCCCGCACCCCTCATCATATCTTCAACATCAGCATTTGTACAGGCTATGGGCAAAAGTCCTACGGGAGTCAGCATGGAATACCTTCCACCCACATCATCAGGTATTATAAAATTGTCATACCCTTCATCATCCGCAAGCTTTTTCAGTGCTCCTTTTTCCCTGTCGGTTGTAACATAAATCCTCTTTTTCGCTTTCTTTTTGCCATACTTTTTTTCCATAAATTCCTTAAAATACCTAAAAGCAATAGCCGGTTCCGTAGTAGTACCCGATTTGGAAATCACATTGATTGAAACATCCTTGTTTTCAAGCAAAACCATCATGTCCTTGATATATTTGGGGCTTATATTATTGCCTGCAAAAAAAATCAGCGGTGATTTTCTATCCATACATTTTTGCATATTATGAAATGAATGATTTAAAGCATCTACCGCAGCCCTTGCTCCCAGGTAAGAGCCGCCGATACCTATAACTACCAGTGCGTCCGAGCTTGATTTGATCTCCTGGGCAGCCGAAACAACATTATCAAACTCTTCTTTATCATATTTTACGGGCAAATCTACCCAGCCCAAGTATTCATTTCCCGGTCCGGTCTTCTCATGAAGCATTTTATGGGCAGATTTAACTTTTTCTGCCATCTGTTCCATTTCAGCTTCATCAATCATTCCAATTGTTTTGGAATAGTCCAGTATAATTTTATCCATTGTTTAATCCTCCCTGTTTAATGTTTCCAAATTAAGAGTTAAATACCCATTAAACATTGTTTAAATTAACAACTGTAATAGTATATCATTTAGTCATTTTTTTTCAAAGTATAAATTGACAAAATTTCTTATTGCATTTTATTCATTTTTCTGAATTTTAATGGTGAAATCCCTGTAATTGCTTTAAATACCCTGCCAAAATGAGTAGGCCCTTCATAGCCAACCTTTTGCGCTATATCCGTAATATTATATACGGTTTCTGTCAAAAGCTTTTGGGCACGCTTTATTCTTACGCTGTTTAAATATTCCACAAATGAAAATCCTGTTACCTTCTTAAATACCCTGCACAGATAACTCGTACTTATATAAAATTTCCCCGATAGCAAATCAAGTGTAATGTCATACATATAATTATTATTTATATATTTGGTAATGTCCAATATTTTTTCATAAGTGGGGTTTTTATATTCATATTTTTGGGTTATTGAATTTATTCTTTTCCTATTTAAAAAAACAAGCAGTTCAAGTATTGTACTTTTAACAACAGCCATATACCCTTCAGATTCTTCACGCCATTCATTTATTATTTTAAAAAATAAACCTTCTATATATGTTTGTTCATTTTTTTCCAGCTTGATAATATTGTCTTCTCTTTCAAACACTGAAAACAAATCTATTTCACATATATATGATGAAAAATCCATAAAATCTTTTGTTAAATTTATGAGCAGCCTTTCATGCATAACAGATGATGCAGAAACAGTTTTATGAAGGTCAAATGCGTTAATTAGCACCACGTCACCCTTTTCCACCCTGTAAATCCTGTCTTTGATAAAATAATTCCTTTCACCTGATATCAGATAATATATTTCATAATTATTATGAAAGTGATTAAGCTTCATATCAAATTCGTTACTTCTTCTATTATGGCAGATATAAAATCCCTTGTAATCTTTTTCAAAATAGGTTCTAATTTTATCCATGCACTCCCCCCTGTTTTATATTATAATAGTTTTGATCTAAAAAAGCAAAATATGCTTATTTTCTAGCATTTAAAATTAATAAACAAGTATTTTCTACAAAAAATGCTCTATAAAAATATTTTAAGGATACCGTTTTTTCTTTGAATAAGCTATTAATACCTGCATAACAAAATTTTAAATTTTTACGCCAGAATTTGCCCTCCCAGGCATATATTAATCTTTTATTTATTTTAATACTGCATAAAATAACAAAAGATAGCTTTAGAGAGGCAGGTGAATTATAAATGTCACGTCCAAAAGAACCATTAGTTCCCAAAAGCAGGGAAGCGTTAACCAGGTTTAAATTGGAATGTGCAAGAGAAATTGGTGCACTTCAATACTGCAAAGAGAACAACGACCATTACAAAGGAAACCTTTCTTCTTATCAAAACGGTAAGGAAGGCGGTCCTATAGGAGGTCAAATGGTAAAAAAGATGATTGCATTTGCTGAACGCCAGATGATGAACTGAATAAAAAAGGCATCCTTTTCTTTTGAATAAGGCTGCCTTTTTAACAGGATATCAATTTTATCTTAAAGTATACCCCAGTTTGTCCATATAATCCAAAAGCTTATTGGTAAATTCATCAATTTCTCCGCTTGACAGGGTTCTTTCCGACGAACCGATGGTAAATCTGAATGTCATACTCTTTTTATTCTGAGGAAGACCCTTGCCGGTGTAAATGTCAATAAATTTTAAGGATTTCAATATTTCATCCTTAAACCCTTCAATATCTTCATTTACTTTATCATACGGTATATCACTGTTTACCAAAAAACTGAAATCAAGGTAAACCTCAGGATACCTGGAAGGCTCTTCATATAAAATCTCATTTTCTGATAAAGCATGTATTTTCCTCATATCAATTTCCATGACAGCAAATTTCATCTTTCTATCTATGTTCTTACAAATTTGCGGATGGACAACAGATATATATCCCAGTATATTATCCTCCCATTTAATATTAATTGATTTTGCAGGGTGCATCCACACATATTCAGGTTTTTTTTCACTAAAATCGATCTCAATTTTTTTAAGTACCTTGATCATATGTGATACAATGCTTTTTAACTTGTAAAAAAGGCTGTCTTCATTAAGAGTGCGGCTCGCCAAAAGTACACACAGGCTTTTATTCTCCTTGCATTCCCCTCCCTTTTTATCAATATTAAAAATACTGCCTATTTCAAATATTGAATATTCATCAAAAAATCTTGCGTTACCTTCCGCTGCCTGGAGCATTGAAGGAACCATGCTGTTTCTAAGTATGTCCATGTTTTTAGCGTGGGGGTTAATGAGCTTAAGCCTTGCATCATGGATTATCCCTGCCCTTTTATTAAAATCATTATCATACCATACATACGAATGGATTTCATTAATATTATGATTTATAGCAAGTATGTCCCTGATTTTGTGCTCCGTCAATCTCACATTGTTAAAATCAAGGGGTTTAAGAATAACATCAACCGTTTCAGGTTCAATGTTGTCATACCCGTATATGCGTGTAATTTCCTCTACAAGGTCAGCTTTGATTGATATATCTCTGGTTGCCCTGAAGCCCGGAACCTTGACATTGAATTCATCGCCGTTTTGTGTAACTGAAAACTCAAGTGAGTTCAAAATATCAACTATTTTTTTATCTTCAATGGAATGTCCGATATATTTATCAATATAGGGCTTGTCAATTTTTATCTCAATATGTGCAGGTTTTACGGGAAAAATATCAGTCAGCCTGGATGTAATATTTATATCGCTTTTAATCTCTTTTAACAGTTTGACAAATCTTTTAATAGAAATTTCAGGAAGCAATGGATCAAGCGATTTTTCAAATCTGGCACTTGCTTCCGTCCTTAATCCTAGAAGCATGCTAGATTTTCTGGTTGAATAACCATTAAAGCTGGCGGATTCAAGGAATAAATCCATAGTGTTTTCCGATATTTCAGAATTTTCCCCACCCATTATGCCTGCAACAGCAACAGGTGTGTCGTTATTATAAATCATCAGCGTGTCCGGAGGTATTTTTCTTTCCACACCGTCAAGAGTGTTGAAGACAATATCTTCTTTTGTGGAATCTACAACAAGCTTTTCTATAAATCTCCTATCAAAAGCATGCATTGGCTGCCCTGTCTCGAGCATAATATAGTTTGTAAGGTCAACTATGGGTTCAATTGGTCTCATACCACAGTAATAAAGGCGGATCTGCATATCCAGGGGAGTTGTCCCACCTTTTACATCCCTTATCTCAATACCGCAATACCTGCTGCATTTATTACTGTCTCTAATCTCTATGTCAAGCCCGGGAAGCTCTGATGTTCCTGGCAATTCATCAATTTCCGGCTTTTTAAGCCTCCTTCCGAATATTGCTGCCATTTCTCTCGCTATTCCATAATGACCCCACAAATCCGGCCTGTGAGTAATTGACTTGTTATCAACCTCAATAATAATATCATCAATATTCAGATACTCTTTGATACTTTTGCCTGCTTCAAATTCACCGGGAAGAATCATAACCCCTTCATGACTGTCGCTTATACCGATTTCCATGGCAGAGCAAATAATACCGTTACTTTCCTCACCGGCTACCTTAACCTTACCTATTTTTTCGATTTTTTTGATTGAACCCCCGGCAAGCGCAAAGGGAACTTTTATCCCCACTTTAACATTAGGGGCTCCACAAAGGCTTTGGACAACTTCCTTTCCGGTATCAACAAGGCATATTGAAAGCTTTTTGGAATCAGGATGAGGCTTTACATCGATCACTTTCCCAACTACAACATTTTGAATATCCCTTCCCTTTTCAACCACATCTTCCACCTCAGCGGCAGACATTGTAAACCTATGCCATATATCTTTTACATCAATACCATCAAGGTTGACGAAGTCCTTAATCCAATTTAATGAAATATTCATGCTTTAATCTCCTTCAAAACTATTTGAGTAATTTTTGTTATACGGTAGCAAATTGTTTTAACGACCGTAAATCACCTGAATTCAGTACTCTTATATCACGGATACCGTATTTCATCATGGCAAGTCTTGTCAAACCAAGACCAAATGCAAATCCTGTATAAACCTCCGGGTCAATATTTGCATATTCAAGTACATTGGGATGTACCATACCACAGGGAAGCAATTCAATCCAGCCGCTGCGTTTACATGTAGAACAGCCTGCACCATTACAAATAAGACAATTCAAATCGAGTTCAAACCCTGGTTCAACAAAGGGAAAATACCCGGGCCTCAGCCTTATTTTGACTGCCCTTTTAAAAACCTCACTTAAAAGGAGCTTCATAACATAAATAAGGTTTGCAATTGAAATATTCTTATCTATCATCATTCCTTCAAGCTGAAAAAAGGTATTTTCGTGAGAAGCATCTACGTTTTCATTTCTGAAGCACCTTCCAGGAGCAATTATCTTAAGCGGTGCCCCGTATTTAAACATAGCCCTTACCTGGCATGGTGATGTATGGGTTCTTAGCAGCTGTCCGTTTTCCAGCCAATAAGTATCCTGCATATCACGGGCAGGATGGTGCTCCGGGATGTTAAGTGCTTCAAAGTTATGGAAATCATCCTCTACTTCAGGGCCGTCAACAATGCTAAAGCCCATACCTGTAAATATTTTTTCTATTTCTCTTTGTACTATTGTAATTGGTGACAAAGCACCCACCGGAAGCTCCGTACCAGGCAGGGAAAAATCAAAACCCGTATCCATGCCCAATGATTTTCCAACTTCTTTTTGCCCGAGCTCCTCCGCCTTCTGTGATATAATACGGGTCAGCTTGCCCTTTAATAAATTGGCCTCCCTGCCAACTTCTTTTCTCATCTGGCCGTCAAGCTCCTTAAGGCCTTTTAGTATTTCCGTCAATTCACCCTTCTTACCCAAAAGCCCAACCCTAAGCTTTTCAAGGTCTTGCCTGCTTTCAGAGGCTCTGATTTCATTAATTGCACCTTCACCAAGTGCTTTTATCCTATCCAGCATTACTACAACCTCCCATATTGAGCAATTTTCTATAACGACTATTTCAAAATACTCATATTAAAGCCTTCATCCCATTGGGACGAAGGCTAATCTTCGCGGTACCACCCGATTTTTCGCAAAATTGAAACTTATGCAAACACTTTTCCAGTATTAACGGTACTGCACCGTTGCCGCCTAATAGTGGACCAACACGTTCAGCTCACCACATGGGATAAAATAATTTTTATTTATCCCTTGCCGGGACGAATTTCAACGAATTTTCTCTAAGAATGCTCTCAGCCCAATACATTCCCTCTCTTTAAAATACCACTCATTTACTCTTCCCGGCATTGCGTTTAACCATATAACTTTTCCGTGTATTATAACATATTCTTCCCCAATGTACAATGTCAATTCAAAAAAATGTAATTAATAAAACAACCGCACCCATTATGACTGCTTCCATATATGCAACTCTTATCAGCAGCTTTCCAACAACAGATTTGAAAAAATCTGCTGTCATTACGGCGCACAAATGAAGGGGGGTTGTCATCACCCCTGCAAATCCGGCGACAAATGCCAAAACCGGGTATAAAACATTGTCCGCCAGCCCCATGGGGATTAATATAGGGAACGAAATCGATATCCCTGTCACCATAATACCTGAAGCAAAGCCTCCAATAAAAGGAACAATCAGGAACAAAACCTTTATGGGTATATCATATTTTTCAACCAGAAGCATAATATTGTCCATGGCCCCGGAATCAAAAAGCATCTGCCTGAATATCATAACGCCAATAATTATAATTATGAATTTCAATGGAAAAGCTTTCTTTAATGTATCTATAATCTGTTTTACAGAATATCCTTTTATAAAAAACAACATTACTACAGTGAAAGCCAGGGACACTTCCAGCGCATATTTGGATAAATTCATAAGAATTATGTACAATATGATGACTAGAATAACGGGAAGCATGGCTTTTAAAAATTCTTTAAAACTATCCCGCCTGCTGTTTAATCTTTTTGGTGCTTCATTTTTTATCTTTCTTATGCCAAAAACCCAGCCTAAAAAGGAAGCCAATATAAAAAAAGGAATCAGCAGTACAAAAAATTTGATTACGGGAATATCTGATAGTTCTGCTGCCAGGATTATTCCGGGATAAAGTATAAAGCCGTCCATCCAGACATGCCTGAACCAGTAATTAACAAAGCTTTTATCATCTGAATCCACAGATTTTCCTGCCACCTCTTCAATCATAGGACATGAAAACCTTGCTCCTCCCGGGGAAGGCAAAAGTCCTATTACCAATGGCAGCAAAGCTACCGATAGCCTCCTGCTTCCCAGAAGATCCTTAAGATTTTTCACCATGGATTTTATCATACCCGAATTCCTCATTATATTTTCCAGCATCATAATAAGGCAAATAATCAAAATGAGTTTAATTGTTTTATAAGAAGTCACTCCTGTTAATGCATATCTGAATGAATCCTCAAGCGATATTCCGTTAATAATTATCAAGCCCAGAGATGCAAACAACATTACCAGGCCTACATTTACTTTCTTTCTTAGCATAAACAAGCTCACAGCAATAAAAACAATTGAAATTATAACAACCATCTCATTTGACATTTGATCCTCTCCCAAATTTTATTATTTGCATTAGTTAGAATAGATTATATTAAAGGGTTATCATAAAGTCAAATCACTTTTTTATAAGTGATAAGTTGACGCTTGACAAAATGCAAAATATATATTACATTTAAAATGTAATATATATTTTGCATTTTAGCATTGTGGATTGAGGTGGGTCCAAATAGTAAAAAACAGTGTGCGGCAAAGCCGTATTGAAGTTAAGCTGACTCAAGAGGAACTCGCTGATGTGGTAGGAGTAACCAGGCAGACCATAGGGCTTATAGAGAAGGAAAAATATAACCCTACAATAGCTTTGTGCCTTAAAATGTCCCAGGTTTTAAACAAATCTATTGATCAACTATTCTGGCTAGAGGGGGATGAAGATGAAAAATGATGAAAGAGTAAATATAGATGTTAATGCAGCTAAAAGTATTGGTTACACAATATTTTGGTTTGGTATTTTTGTATTGCTTTTATACAGGTGGTTTTATCTGAATGAAACTTTTATGAGCACTCTGGATATCTTTGTAGTTTGGATTATTGCCTCGTTGGCCCAGTTTTTTATCCTTGCAGCCAAAGGTGTACCGGTTGCATATCCTGTTTCAATGAATAAAAAAGAGCAGTTGTATTTTGTTTTTTTAGTTCCTTTGTTTTCAGGATTTGCGACTGCTGTGATTTTGCTCTTTTTCAAACAGGTTAGGGACTTTGGCCATTTGTCAAATGCGTTTGGAAAAGGATATCTTTGTACTCTTTTTATTTACATTTTATATAAAACTATTTTATATTTTTGGGAAAAGAGATATACGGAATGACTTGGTATTTGTGAGGGAGGTCAGGGCAGTGAAAAAAATACATCCAATATTTTATTTAACCGGTACCGGTATGATTTCAGTGGCAGTTTTTTCTATGATATATGCTGTAATAAATGACATCTCAATGGGTATATTTTTACTGGGTGGAATATCATGGATCATATCGGTTTTTCTCAAATTTATGTGGTCAGATTCTATGAATAAACAAATATTAAAGATTCTCAAGGATAAACTGGGAAATACAATATCCAAAGCACTGTCATGGTCTTATATGGGACTTCTTACAGGAATATTTGAATGTGGTTTTGTTTTGGCTTTTGTTTATTTTTTACCTGTATTAAACCAGGCGGAACGGGTGAACATTCTTGGCTATGGAATCGGGTTTGGTGCGTTTGAAGCATTGGCCCTGGGAATAAGTAGCGTAATCTATCTTGTTAAGCGCAAAAATGTAGAAGATGATACAGGTAATAGATTCTCACTTAACATGAATAACATATTGATGATACCCGTTGGAATTGTAGAAAGAATTTTTACATTATTCATTCATGTATTTTGTTGTGTGTTAATAATTATAGCGGTTCAGGAGAATTTATATCTATATTTTTGGATATCCTTCGTTTTTAAAAGCCTTGTGGACGCCATAGCTGCTTGGTTGATTTTAGAAAAAGGCATCAGAAATATTTCAAAGGCCTCTCAGTATTGGGCGTATCAATCAATATTTATTATTCTTGGCATTATAGCCTTAATCGGGACCATAAAAACATATCCGTCTTGAAGAATAACGGCACGGAATAGATTATTAGAGTATTACTTTGAAAGGGGTTAGAAAATGAATAAAGCCATTGACAGGATTTCATTGAAAAATAGGTCAAAGAAAGGAAATAGAGGGATAAACAACCCATTGATTGTGATACTGATAGCAGTGCTTATTCCGTCTATTATTTTGATGAAATTCTCAAAAGAAGGCATATTGGGACATGGATCAGTTTTGCTCATATCAATTTCATTTCCATTAAGCCTCGGTATATACAAATATATAATAGAAAGGAAAATTGATCTTTTTGCAGCAATTGGTTTTTTGAGTGTCATATTGACGGGTGTCCTGGGTTTATTAAAAGCAAACGTATTGTGGTTTGCAATAAAAGAATCTTTGCTTCCTCTAATCATGGCGATTTCGTTTTTCTTTAGTTTAAAGACAGACAACCCTTTAATAACAGCTTTATTCCTAAATAATATGAATTTGGATTTAATTGAGGAGAAACTAAATGACAAATCCCTGCATGCTGAGTTTAATCGAATAATTTTTAATACGAATTTATTTTTTGTTGGTACTTTTACAATTAGTGCTGTATTGAATTTCGTGTTAACATTCCTGGTAATGAAAAGCCCCCCGGGCAGCGATCAATTTTTAAAAGAACTTGGAAAAATGGACTTGATTGCCCTGCCGGTAACAGCTTTTCCGGCTGTAATAATATCAATAATAGCTACGCTTTACTTTCTTTATTCGACTTCACATTTAATCAGCTGCCCTATAGAAAATATTACTAAAAAAACTCATAGATAAGATATAAGGAATGCGTTAACCAAAATTTAGTGAAAACATTTTCTATTATTTAATTTTAGTGTATAATATCAAATCGATGCAAAGTACTAGTTGTCCATGCTGATGGGATTTATTGGGCTCCAACGAAAAATTCTTCTATTTGTATTATTAGGGCGTATTTTTCTATTCACCGGGTTTCGGTCTTTTATTCTTAACATATTTTGTATTAGTGTTTTACTAAGCTGATTAATACATTGATTGCCTTCCTTTGTCCCATATAGATTGTTAAGTTCCTCTGGATCATCTTCCATGTTGTAGATTTCCCAAAGATCATTTTCATATGCATTAAGCTTGTATTTTTTTGTTCTAAGACTTATACCACGTCCTAAACCTCCAACTCTATTTATTTCAAACCCCCGGTCATTTACCAATTCTTTCTCATCACCCATGTCGCCGCATTCCATCATAATATACGGCTGAGTATCTTCACTGTCCCCCTTAAGGAAGGATGAAAGGTTTATACCTTGTGCCTGCGGTAGCGGCGGAAGTTTCACCAATGAAAGAATAGTCGGCAATAAATCGATTAATGACACCAATGAATTGGTGTATCTTGATTTAGTCCCCGGTATTCTTATGGTTAACGGTACACGTGTAAAAGAATCATAAAAAAAGTTGTGCTTTTGCATAACACCATGATCTCCCATGCTATCTCCATGGTCTGCAGTAAAAACTACAATTGTATTCTCCCAAAGTCCGGTCGATTTTAATGAATCTATGACACGGCCAATTGAATCATCCATCTGGCTGATCATACCATAGTGTAACGCCCTGATTTCCTGGATTGCTTCTTTCGAATATTTTTTATTTGTCATTTCAACCTGTATTCTATGCCTTTCCGGTTTATTATCCAGTGTATCTTCCAGGGGTTTTGGAACTTCTTCCGGCTTATACATAGAAGCATAGGGCTCTGATACCTGATAGGGGGTATGAGGATCAGGATAGGATAACCACATGAAAAACGGCTGATTTCCTGCCGAGAGTTCCTGTAAAACCTGACAAGCTTTTTCTCCAAGGAGGTAGGAACTTGAACATTTTGAATCATATGGATTGACGCCATGTGTCATATCTCCTTTAAGCCATACCTTTTTACATACCCATCTCCAGTAATCAAGCACTTCCTCATTATACATACAGCCTTCAACACCAGCTCCATGGTCAGCTTCACATACTATATCAAAAATACGATGAAGTTCATCGCAGCGTTTTTTCTCCGTAGCTTCAGGATGGTCAAAAAATCTGTTACCGCCATGAACATCAGGCGAGCTACCATCTGTAAATGCATGATTCTTACCGACCATTGCAGTACGGTATCCTGCTTGCCTTAATACAAGAGGTAACGATACTTCCGCAGGATTCATATGTAAAGCATTTTCATAGGATCCTATTGTTGAAGGGAACTGGCCGGTCATCATGCTCGTTCTTGAGGGTACGCACAAAGGATAGTTACAGTATGCCTTATTAAAAACAACACTTTCAACTGCAAGAGCTTCAATTGAAGGTGTCTTCACTACCGGATTACCGTATAAACCAAGTGAAAAGGGAGACAGCTGATCCGCTTGTATTAATAATATATTAGGTCTCTTTTCTTCGTTCAAATGTAAACACTCCTTTTATTTATTGATCCAAATTTTGGGACTAACTGTTATATCTTGTTATTTAACCCCATGTAATGAATGATATATAAATTGATGGAACGTGATGCTGCCTTTTCCAAAAGCAAACAAGCCCGGACGAACCCAGCCGTAACCAATACCTGAGTTTGAATTTTTATTCCAATTTGTAACATCAAAGCAAATATTTATTTTTGTCCAATGAACACCCTCCCTACTATACCATGGACTTACTATGCCGCTAATGTTCTTTAATTTAAAAAATATATGTTTATCATTATATTCACAACAATTCACTGGTTTCTGCATCCATGGCTTTCCCATATTATATACTTTTATTAAACCATCCGCCAATGCAATACCACATGATTGTATATTTCCATAATAAAAAGTCATTCCTCCGCCGGAACCTTCCTGCACAGTCAATTCCGTAACAACTTCTACTGAATCATGCTGGTTCCAGCACAATAGAGGACTTGTATCATGTAAACTTAACCCATAGCATTTCATTACCAAACCTTCATCTGAAAAAGAAATACGCTCCGCCGCCTCATTATTTATTAAATTCCATTGCAGACCTAATTTACCTGATTTGAAGTCATCGCTTAATTTTATATTACAAGTAACAGCTTCGCCGCTTGCAGGTTTTTTTATATTACTATCTGTTTTCAAGTTTCCTGGTATGTAGAACCAATCATCCGAGGACCATTTTACAGGTTCCATCAAAGTCATTCTTCCATGATACCGTTTATTGTTCAATATGCCATGATATACAATATACCAATCACCTAAAGGAGTATCAATAAGTGTACCATGCCCTTTTGACCACCATGTTTCTTCACGGCTTTTTGTATGGCTTACAGGATTATATGGAGAAGGCTCCCAAGGTCCGAATATACTCTTTGACCTGAAGCTTATGATAGAATGGCTTGTAGGAGGACCAAATGTTCCTCCCTCAGCAACAGTTAAATAACACCATCCAGCTTTCCATAGCAGTTTTGGAGATTCGGTGCACACGCCTTCGATGTCCCAATCATCAGGTATAGGCCAATCATCACATACTTTTTTACCTTGTCCTGTTACCTTTAACCCATCATCAGATAATGGATAAACAATATTTTTAGACATAAATACATACCTTTTACCATCTTCACCAATAACATGTCCCGGATCAATACCTTCAACATTTCCTATTGAAGCCGGTTCACTCCAGGGTCCATTTTTAATATCTTTTGTCACAGTAACCCAGGTATTGCCCCCTTTTGTATCCGGGCCATAATTATATATATAGTATGTATCTTTATACTTTATCAACTCAGGAGCCCATACATTTCCTTCATAACCCTCCAGTACATAATATAGAGGTCTCCAATTGACTAAATCTCTCGAATGCCACATTAACATGGATCTATACCCGGTCCCGCCATGTACCATATAGTAGTTATCCCCATCCCTGATAATTGAAGGATCAGCAAAATTACCATATATTATTGGGTTTTTATATGTACCATCCCATCTATCCGCTTTATAAATATTATCCATACAATCCATCCTGTCCCACTATTACAAACTCTCTTTCCCTTGTCACAATTCTTCTATTGCCGCCTTTTGCTTATTTATCTTTTTAAATATCTCAGGATTAAATTTCGGTTTCCTGTTATATGTATACAGACCGTTAACCTCCTGTTCTACATCGTAAAGCTGCGTATAGCAAAAAGCAGTCATTTTTGAGTTTTTTAATAATGCTGTAGTAAGCCCTCTATATCTTTCAATAAATTCCTCCTCTGATGTTGGTGCATCGCCGTATCCCCATCCCGTCTCATTTCCCGGAGCCCATTTTATTCCTCCATATTCACTTACAAAAGTCAGTCTCGCATCAGGTACATTTCTGCCAAGCTCTTTTAAAGGAGGCTTTCCCTCCTTCAATGGTGCATACCATTCCTCGACTAAGACAGGGTCCTGGCAATAATTATGGCAATCATATATGTCTGATTTTTGACTTCTGACATATCCGCTTGTATCGATGACAGGTCTTGTTGTGTCATATTGTTTTGTCGTTTCATAGACGATATTTAATACATCAAGGCAAGTATTCTCCTGAGTTTCATTAAACGGGCACCATCCTACTATTGAAGGATGATTGTAATCCCTCTTTACAGACTCCATCCACTCCGGCAAGAAATAGCCTATTGAATGGGCTTCACTTACGTCAAGTCCCCAGTTTGCATGTTCTCCCCAAACAATATAACCAAGCTTGTCAGCCCAATAAAGAAATCTTGGTTCAAAGATTTTCTCATGCAACCTTGCTCCATTAAAACCAAGTCCCATGGATATTTCAATATCATTTTTTAAGGCTTCATCGGTAGGTGCGGTATAAATACCATCCGGGTAAAATCCTTGATCCAAAACCAACCTTTGAAAGACAGGCTTATCATTTATTAAAATGGTGTACCCAGGTGTAACTGAAATTGAACGCATTCCAAAATAGCTTTTAATATAATCTACCTCTTGGCCATTTTTCCTTAAAGATATCTCCAGGTCATACAATTCAGGTTTGCCAGGTTCCCAAAGTATTACTTCAGATATAGGAACTTCCATCATTGATGTTTTCCATGATACAATTCCTTTTCCAACTCCCACCTCTCTATTCTTATAAAGCGCTTTGACTATTACTTCACAATGATGAACATCACCTTTTAGATGAGCTTCTACAACCAGCTTTTTATTCTTAGGATCAGGAGTCATTTTTAAATGATCAATATAGTCCTTATTAACAGCTTCAAGCCAAACTGTCTGCCATATTCCCGTAGTCCTTGTATATTTGCATCCTTTTGTTGTCATGTAAGTATCTCTTTGTTTACCTGCAGGCTGCTTAAATGATCTTACATTATCAAAAGCATTTAATACTATTGTGTTTCTGCCTTTTTTCAGCAGCTTGGTAATATTAAAATAAAAGCCGGTATATCCTCCATTATGCTTCCCGGCAAACGCACCATTAATCCAAACTTTCGCAGTATAGTCAACTGCACCAAAATGGAGCAGTATATTTTTATCGGCCCATTTTTCTGGTATTTCAATGTCTTTTTTATACCAAACTGAGTTCATAAAATCGATATTGCCAATACCTGACAGATTGCTTTCCGGACAGAACGGAACAATAATCTCATCATTTAGTTTCTCCCTTTTATAAAACTCTCTATCTTCCCCTGAAACCGAGTTATCAATTTCAAATTCCCATTTCCCGTTAAGATTCATCCATTCTTCTCTTACCATTTGAGGTTTTGGATGTTCCGGCCTTGGAATTTCGTTTTCCAATAAATTCATTTTATCCACCCTTTCTTAAATGCTGGTTCATCATACCTATATAAATGACATCAGCACCATCATTTAATGTCTTGTCAAAATTATAAATAAATGAGGATTTGACAAAACCGTTTATTGTAATATATATTAATATTACAATGCATTAATATAAAATGAAATGAGGTTTGACTATAAAATAATGAGGATTCTAAAAGGTGAAAATGCTACTGCTTTCACGTTTCCAAACAGCTATAAAAGATTAAGCTCGATGGCTATTTTAAGTGTTGGGTTTTCAAAATGCGATAGCCAATTTAAAATCGAAAACCAATGCCGCTCAATTAGCGTTATTGGTTATGTTAAGTCAGGAAACGGATATTTGGAAACTAAAAGCGGCACAATACTCACATCAGCAGGTGATCTTTTTATTCTTCCAAAAAATACAAAGCATCTTTATTATACTAAAAAACATTGCAATTGGGAGTTCTTTTGGTTTAACATTATGGGTGATTTTTTTCTTGAACTGATATCTTCATATGCTTTAATAGACAGATGCCTATACGAAGGCAACGATATGCTAAAGCTATTTAGCATATCATTGGATTTTTGCTTAAATTCAGATAATACTTTTGAAGAAAAGCACATACAATTAATGCTTTATCTGCATGAAATATTATTAAGACTTGCGCATAGTCAACAAAATATTTTAAATAAAATAAGTCAAACTACCTTAACAATAAAGAGGTTTATTGATAATAATATCCACAAAAAGCTCTCACTGTCTATTATCAACAAAAAAACCGGAATTCCCGTCCACCATATTACAAATGCATTTAGAAGCGATTTAAACATTTCACCATATAACTATATATTACATAAAAAGATAGACATCGCTAAAAACCTGCTTCATAATTCATCAGCATCTGTTAAAGAAATAGCATTCACTCTATCTTTTGCCGATCCATATTATTTTTCAAACATATTTAAGAAAAAAACCAGCCTGTCCCCTTTAAACTTCAGGAAACAAACCAGGGACATCATTTAATGCTATTTGCCGATGAATATGAAACTGTGTTGACTTATTTAAAAACTCTATATTAAAATAAAACATACACGTTATGGAGGTGTTGGAATGAGGTTTAAAGTGGATATACGCGAACAAGGTCTGGTTGATCTCAAAGTTCACTTCTGTGGTACTGAGGACTGTGATCCTGGTCACTCATACGGACCTGCTGTAAGGGATGTTTTCGTCATCCACTATATTACAGGCGGCAAAGGTGTATATCAGGTTGGAGATAATAAATACCATCTTGGTAAGGGATCGGGTTTTTTTATTAAACCAAATATTGTTACATTCTACCAGGCAGATAACAAGAACCCATGGAAATATTTTTGGGTAGGCTTTAACGGTCTTAAAGCAGACAGTTATATTAACCAGGCAGAACTTACAATGTCAAATCCTATCATTCACTCTAGTAATCCTGATTTTATTCAAATGTGCTTTTCTCAAATGATTGGTACGCAAAATCTTAAATACGGACGTGAACTTCGACTGCATGGATGGCTTGAGATACTGTTGTCCCAACTGATAGAAGAAAAAAGCCAAGAACCCCTGTTTCAAACTAGTAAGCAGCGAAATGAGTATTATGTGTATAAAATTAAAGATTATCTGGTGTCAAATTACGCAAATATAGTCGACATGAAGGAAGTCGCAGATTATATAGGCTTCAACCAAAGTTATCTTGGAGCTGTTTTTAAGCAAATTACCAATATGACTATGTACCAGATGCTTATTCATATACGGATGCAGAAAGCATGTGAATTACTTTTAAACGGATTTTTGGTTTCTCAAATATCAAAATCTGTCGGATATAACGACCCGTATCATTTTTCCAAAATGTTTAAAAAACATGTTGGTATTTCACCAAGTCAATTTGCTGCAAAAAACAGAAAATGACGCAAGGTACTAGTGTACTGTATCGTTGACATTTAGCTAAAAGAGTTATATTTAAAAGAAGTGGAGAACAAAAATCTCCGTTATTCTTGAAAATGCGTTGACAATA
>JANQLN010000082.1 GCA_028280575.1 Clostridia bacterium | reverse complement strand
AACTGTTTCATTATACACATAAATCTTCTCAATATTAAAAATGGGGAAACTCAAAATTTTTGAAATGTTGACAGGGATTTTTGTTTTAAATATAATATAGACAGGAGTAATTATTTTATCTAACAAATTTGTAAAAAACAGGGGAGATAACTTTGATTAAATTAGTTGACGGTTTTAAGGAAAAGCTTTCCAAAGGCCAATGTGTAACAGGACCGTTTATGAAAACGTCCGACCCTGCATTTGTGGAAGCAGCCGGGTATGCAGGTTTTAATTTTGTTATACTTGATTTGGAGCATGGTCCCGGGAATATCCACCTGATGCAAAATCTTGTTAGAGCTGCCCAGTGTGCCGGAGTTTTGCCCATAGTAAGAATACCCGGCACAGACGAGACAATAATATCAAAAAGCCTGGATATAGGTGCCATGGGAGTACAGGTGCCTCAAATAACCTGCCCGGAAGATGTTATAAAGGTAGTTAAGGCTTCCAGATTTTATCCTGCGGGAGATAGGGGTGTTTGCAGGTTTGTAAGGGCCGCAGCCTATTCCTCAATGGACCGTTTTAAATATTTTGAAAATGCAAACCAAAATATTATAATTATACAGCTGGAAGGCTTGGAAGCAGTGGCAAATGTGAACGAGATACTTAAAATAGAAGGTGTTGACGTGATATTTATCGGACCCTATGACCTGTCACAGTCCGTAGGGTTTCCAGGCCAAGTAGACCATCCTGCTGTGGAGGAAAAAATGATGGAAATAGTCCGTCATGCAAAAGATGCAGGTAAATATGTGGGAACCTTTGTGGACAATATTGATAATGCATTAAAATGGAAGGCAAGGGGTGTGCAGTATATATCATATTCTGTGGATGTGGGTATATTTGTAGAAGCATCCAGGAAGATAGTGTCGGAGGTTGAAAAGGGATAAATTTTTAAGCCTGGGCGCTCTTCGCATGCCTGAAACAATTTTTTTAAAACCCGGAGCAATTAATGAAAGTTTTAGCTTCGGTACTAAATAAAAAATCCTTTTGTTGTTAATAATAACATAATAGTATTAAGTAATACCGGTACTATGCTTTTTACAGGAGGATTTTAATGTTTAATAGCTCATTTTTTATGATAGTCCAATTTTTCTTTTCAGTGATTATAGGCCTGTATTTTTTGAACTTGTTAAGGTCCCAGCAGACTAACAAGAATGCTATGGACAGGGAATCAAGAAAAGAAATGGAAAAGCTTCAAAAGCTTAAAAGCATAAAGCTTACCCAACCTTTGTCGGAAAAAACAAGGCCTGCGTCCCTTGATGAAATAGTGGGACAGGAACAGGGCTTGAAAGCTTTAAGGGCCGCACTTTGCGGACCTAATCCCCAGCACGTCATAATATATGGACCACCCGGAGTAGGAAAAACTGCGGCTGCGAGAGTTATACTGGAAGAAGCAAAGAAGCTTCCCATATGTCCCTTTGATGATTTTTCCAAATTTGTTGAAGTTGACGCTACGGCTTTAAGGTTTGATGAAAGGGGAATAGCAGACCCCCTTATAGGTTCTGTGCACGATCCCATATATCAAGGAGCAGGAGCATATGGAGTGGCAGGTGTTCCCCAGCCCAAACAGGGAGCGGTTACCAAAGCCCATGGAGGAATGCTGTTTATTGATGAAATAGGGGAGCTGCACCCCGTCCAGATGAACAAGCTCCTAAAGGTACTTGAGGACAGGAAGGTTTTCCTTGAAAGTGCTTATTACAGTTCGGAAGATAAAAATATTCCCTCACATATCCATGATATATTCCAAAATGGCCTTCCGGCAGATTTCAGGCTTGTTGGAGCAACAACGAGGACTGCCGACGACATTCCCGCCGCAATCAGGTCAAGGTGCGTTGAGATTTATTTCAAGCCCCTGCTGCCTGATGAGATAGGCAAAATTGCATGCGGCGCCGCAGTGAAGGGCGGTTTTTTCATGGAAGACGGGTGCGGCAGGCTTATATCCAAATATGCTGCCAACGGCAGGGACGCTGTTAACATTATACAGATATCCGGCGGTATAGCTCTAGTGGAGGGAAGGCGGAAAATAACAAGAAAAGACATAGAATGGGTTATTGAATTCGGACATTACAGTCCGCGAATGATTAAAAAGGTTTGCCCGGAAAAACAAATAGGCTGTATAAATGGCCTTGCCGTATTTGGCAACTACATAGGTATTGTTACGGATATAGAGGTAACGGCAATTCCGGCAGAAGAAGAAAAGGGAAGCATTAAAATAACCGGAATAGTTGAAGAGGAAGAAATGGACGGGAGAGGGCACAGGCTCAAAAAAACGAGTTCTGCCAGGGCTTCCGTTGACAATGTTCTAACCGTTTTAAAAAAATATATTGGAATCAACTGTAAAAAGCATGATATACATATTAACTTTCCCGCCAGCTGTCCTGTGGACGGTCCTTCGGCAGGAATAGCCATAGCTGCCGCCATTTACTCCGCCGTAATGGAGATACCTATAGATGGTGACCTGGCAATGACGGGTGAAGTGTCCATAAGGGGAAAGATAAAAGCTGTGGGAGGTGTTGTAGCCAAAGTTGAAGCAGCAAGGCTTGCAGGTATAAAAAAAATCTTGATACCCCAGGAAAACTGGCAGGAAATATTTGAGGATATGGACATAGAAGTAATACCCGTGGAAAATATTCTGAAGGTATATGAAATTGTTTTCAAGGACGGATTCGACAGGTTAAACAGCCCAAAAATACAGTCCGGGCAAAAATTGATCCCGTCTGCAACCAGCACAATAGCACTTAAAAGTATTTACAAATGAATAGTATAATATATAATGGTAGAGGAAACGGCTTTAATTCCTGCAACATGGACTTTCAAATACACGAGAGGGCTTACGGTGGATTTAAAAGGTCATATTGCTTAGGATTATGACGCTTACATATAGAAAATAAAAAGACATTCCATATAGGTATGGGGGTATTGGTTTGAATGTATTTGAAGCTTTTATACTTGGTGTTGTGCAGGGGCTTACAGAATTTCTTCCTGTCAGCAGCTCGGGGCACCTGGTACTGCTGCAGAAGATATTTGGAATGGAAGAAGGCGCATTGACATTTAACACGGCTGTTCATTTTGCCACATTGCTTCCGGTTATTTATTTATTAAGGCAGGAAATCTTCCAAATGATTAAAAAGCCCTTTTCAAGGCTTACAGGGCTTGTAATAATTGGAACTGTTCCGACGGTTATCATTGCCCTGGTTTTTAAGGATTTTTTTGAAGGAACCTTCAAAACCGGGTCTTCTCTTGGATTAGGCT
Source organism: Clostridia bacterium (assembly GCA_028280575.1). Lineage (GTDB taxonomy): Bacteria > Bacillota > Clostridia > Acetivibrionales > STF1-152 > JANQLN01. The sequence continues at coordinate 27,820 of JANQLN010000082.1, read as the reverse complement.
TTATAATAACCGGACTTATATTATTATATTCTCAAGGTATTAAAAACAAGGGAAAGGATATTGCTTCCACAAAATACAAAGATGCAGCATTTGTCGGGATTGTACAGGGCATTGCCATCCTTCCCGCGGTTTCCCGCTCCGGTTCAACCTTGGCAGGTTCGCTTTTTAGGGGTATGGACAGGGAATTTGCCTTTAAATTTTCGTTTCTGATGGCAATACCTGCAATAACCGGTGCCGCATTAAAAGGCACGCTGGATTTTATTGGTGAAAATGCCGCTTCAAATTCGGTTTCAGCAATTCCAATCCTGGTTGGAATGGCTGCTGCCGCCGTATCGGGCTACTTTGCCCTAATGTTTGTAAGAAAGCTGGTTCTCGAAGGAAATCTCAAGGTATTTTCATATTATGTATTTACACTTGGAGGACTTGTATTGCTGGATCAGATTTTCTTCGGCATTTTTTTCTAAAAAGCCCTATAACACCTGAATTTGCTACGTTTTTTTCAATGCCGGGACTATGGTACTATAAAAAAATAGTACCATAGGACTAGGAAATCAGGTACATAATACTATATTAATTGGAAAAATTATCTGATATTATAAATGTGAACATTAGCATTTCTCCTATTGGGACTGGGGTGTCGGCGCCCCTCCTTTTTTTTGTCTAAATTTATACAAATATCGACTTAAAACTCAATTTGCTTATAATTTTGATATACTTTATGAATAATGTATAATATATAATTATATGTTTAAGGAGAGGCAAATGGGCAGGAATATTATTATACTTTCAATTGAAACAAGCTGCGACGAAACTTCCGCAGCGGTAGTTGAAAATGGCAGGCAGGTTTTATCAAATGTCATATCTTCCCAGGTTGAGCTTCACAAGAAATTTGGAGGAGTTGTTCCTGAGGTTGCTTCCAGGAAGCATGTTGAATCGGTTATACCAGTAATCCATCAAAGCCTGGAGGAAGCATCCGTCAGAATTGGAGATATTAACGCAATCTCCGTTACATATGGACCGGGACTTGTTGGCGCACTTCTTGTCGGGATATCTGCGGCAAAAGCACTTGCCTATACTCTGGATATACCTCTTATAGGGGTCAATCATATTGAAGGGCATATAGCCGCCAACTATTTGCAGGATACAAGCCTCAAACCGCCATTTATATGCCTTGTGGTTTCAGGGGGGCACAGCCATATTATCGGCATAAAAAGCTATCATGATTTTACTGTTCTCGGACAAACGAGAGACGATGCCGCAGGAGAAGCCTTTGACAAGGTAGCGAGGGCTTTGGGCCTGGGGTATCCGGGCGGTCCGCTTATAGACAAGGCTTCAAAATATGGGGACTTCAGTTCAATAAAATTTCCCAGGGTCTATTTTGGCGACGGCAGTCTGGATTTTAGTTTCAGCGGCCTTAAAACAGCAGTACTTAACCATATTAACAAGAAGAAAATGGCGAATGAAGATGTGAATTTAGAAAATATAGCCGCCAGTTTTCAAAAAGCAGTTGTAGATGTCCTTGTGGATAATACCGTAAAAGCTGCCTGTGCTTTTAATGTAAATAAGATTGCAATGGCAGGAGGCGTGGCATCAAATTCCCTTTTAAGGAATGAAATGCATAAAAGGGCGTGCAAAGAGGGTTTAGAGGTTGTCTGTCCCAAGCCTTCCTTATGTACGGACAATGCCGCTATGATAGGATGTGCGGGTTATTATCGCTTTTTGGCAGGAGATTTTGAACAGCTTGATTTAAATGCGGCTCCGTCACTTAAAATTTAATCCCCACGGGAGCCTTAAAGAGGCTCCCATGATTAAAACACTCAAACCGCATAGCTGCAGGATATTATACTACGTTTATATCCAGCCTTATAAATTCACTGCTTGGTGCCAGCATCCTTGAAAGGAGCGCTCCGTCCTTTAAACCGCTCCTGTAAAAGAAAGTCCTGGTTAAAGTCCTCTGCCACACGCAGGCATCGGAATACTTCATTAAATTAACCACCATATCCTGAGGAAGGGCGCTTTTTATCTTTTCGTAAAGCTCCTCCATCTTTTTTACGCATCGGGTAAATTCCTCGCATTCCTCAAGAACATGGTCAAACTGCTGCAGCCTTTCCACTTCACATGCCGCAGCAAACTTTTCAAATCCCATAGCTTCTGTTTTACCGTCCATATATTTCCCCTCCAATTTTATTATTGAAGGAGAAAATTAAAAAGGCACACACGCAAGGATTATCTCTACCCACACATGGTACCTTTTAAGAATGCCTTTTAAGTTTTGCCCCCTGTTGAAAAAGTGGGCAAAATGTTTTATAATGAACATTCAAGGTTACTGTGGCAGCATATATGCTGCTTGTGTGGTAGGTCTTGTCTACCTGCATGAATTCTCTGGTGTTCTCCGCACCAGGGAATCATGGTAACCTTATTTAATTTTCTCCATACATTATTTTATAAAAAATCTAGGAAAATTGCAACAATTTCTGGCAATTTTTTTAAAAGCTTTTAGCCTATTCTGTGAATTTTCAGATGAGTTTGTAAATAAGTATGGCAATACAATTAAAGCCTTCATCACTTTTCATAATACGCTGGGAACATAAACTGGAAAAGCAAGTCAAATTGACTATCTAAAATTTCTTTTTTAATACTGATAGGTTTTTGTATAGTTGTAAAATCAAAGTACTGGAGATGCAGCTCATTTAGAAACATTCCTAAAAAATGATACTTTGTTTCATTTTTTAATACTGATGCTTTGTTTAGAATTAGTATCAAATTGTTAAAAAGCCTGGACCCTTTTCTTTTGTGCTCATTGAAAGTGTCAATATCCTTGAGAAGATACAAGGGTTCGGCAAGCTTTAACCTTTCTTCATCATTCGCAAACAGTTTTTCAAAACCGTCAATGTTTTTTATAAAAACCTTATACATTTATTTACTCCTATGCATTAATATCATATCGTTTATTGAAAGTAGCAATGCTTTTAACAAAGTTTTCCCGAATTCTTGGGTATCTGGTCTTAATATCAAGGAAAACTTCATGTATTAATTCTTTAATTATATCCATATTTACATTATTTATCAAAACATCTATATCATTAAAATCTTTCTCCATGTCTCTGCACAATTTGGATAGGATTATATCTTCAATGCCTAATATACTGGAACTTAAACAATTACCCTCGTATATTTGCCGGGTTCTTTTTTTAAAACTTCTTGGTATGGTTGTAGCTTCAAAGTCAACCAAATCATATGGTTGAAAAAAATTCAGATAATTACGAACTTGAGGAGGATAGTCCAGGTTAAGCAAATCATAGTCTATTGTAACTCTGTTTATAAGACCAGTCATTATACATGCAGTTCCACCTATAAGGCATATATCAAGAGTATAATTGTCCATGCTCATAATCCTGTCTAGCTTTTTCAAATTGAATAGAATGTCATCTTTACTTATGCCAAATATCTTATTACCATTTTCCATAAAATACTCCGGTTTTTTAATAATTTTAATTATATTTTATCCTATTTAAATATAAATTCAAGTATATAATTGTCATTATATAATTACAGTTATTTAATAATAAACTCAGAAACAACTATATTTATATCTTTCGGAATGTTGACTTCACTTAGCTTTTTTATAACTCGATATTTTCCACTATCTAAATCTCCATATTTTTTTCTATAGATATTATATCAACTGTTGTATCAATTGTCAGGCAATTATTTAGATTTCAGAAATATCTCACCCATATTAGATTTTTATCAACAAATCGTTTAATTTTAGTGCAAAAAATGTATATAATATAATTAGTTTTTTTCTGAATCAAAGGAGGATTATAATGGACGCTAAAAACTATATTTATTTTGAGTTTGAAATAAAAAGCAGCTGCAGCAATGTATGGAATCTGCTGAGTACTAAAGCAGGACTAGAGCGTTTCTTTGCGCCGAATGTTAAAGTGGATTTTCGAGTAGGAGGAGCATTTGAGATTTTATTTGATATGAGCCAGCCCCCAGGTTTGCGAGGGTCAGAAGGCATGATCATTCTCAATATTGAGCCAGAGCATATGCTTTCTTTTACCTGGAATGCCCCACCGACTCTGCCCGATATCCGCCAGCAGATGTCTGTTGTCCATATTTACTTAGCCCCCACTGAGAATGGCTGCTCAGTTCGCTTTGTTAATTCAGGTTATGGCCGGAGTGAATCCTGGCAGAAGGCCAGGCGCTATTTCACTCGAGCCTGGGGTCAAATCGTGCTGCCACGCTTAAAACATGCAGCTGAGCAGGGTGCCCTGCAATGGGTTGGACAGGATACAATTGAACCGGTAACTTACCTGAAAACCGTAATTTAATTAATTTTTTGAGCACATGCTGAGGATTTGCTTAGGAAGTCAATATCTCGGCTCCAGTTTCAGTTACCAGTACAGTATGCTCCCACTGTGCCAACAGCCCTCCATCTGTGGTAATTGTTGTCCACCCGTCATTTAGAATTTTACACCTGTAGCTGCCCTGGTTAATCATCGGCTCAATGGCATTGCTGATATTGTTTATTGGCCGGTAAGGTTTTACGCTGTTTATGCCGATATCTAAATATACCTGCACCACAATTACATATTCTTAATTGGAGATGCAGCTCATTTAGAAACATTCCTAATATCTTATTGCCATTGATCTATTTGTTCTTGTATATTTTTATATAAATTTTTTTCATCACCAAATTCTAAACGTATGATTTTTCTTGTATCATCAACTTTTATCCTATAAGAAACTCTATTACTTTCTATGTAGCTTTTATTCATATATGCATCATTTAACAAGCTATGTATTTCAAATAAAATATCAACATAGCGGTTTTTGTCATTTTCATTTAATTCAACGGCTAAACCTCTCATTTTATATCCATATTGTTCAGTATTTATAGGAACAACTGTTGTGTGGAAATCTGGATCTCTATCATAAGGTGTTCCAATGGATATTTTTTTGATTTTATCACTTTTTGCAGACAATACTTCATTTACATTGTCATATAATTCTTTTCTATATTTTTCGTATTCGTAAGAATCATGAAATCTGCTGCCGTGAGTAGAAGTCTTACATTCAAAGCTACATCCATAAACAAAAAAAGTAACATCTTTTTCCAAACTTTGAACCTTAACCTTATTAAGTTCCAGTACATTATCTGTAGTAAAATACAAATATGTTATAGGACTATATTTAATCTTAAAATTTTCATTGTATTTTTTTTCAAGGTAACTTTTTATTTCATAATATTGGTTTATGGAAAGTACAGTATATATACTAAACAAAAGCAATATTAATATTATAAAAATTTTTTTAACCATTTATTCTCTCCTGTTTTATACTTAAATGGGTGCATAAAACAAACTCAACCCATTTAGTTTTTTACATTTTATATAGTAACAAAATAATTATAATAGTTCAATAAATGTATTAATTACCGATTTTAATCAGGTAATGATATGCAGCCGTTGTGCTCAAATCATAGCACAACGCGTTAAATTACTAAAAATTGTGTTTATTGGTCATGTTTATGATATAATGAAACTGGAAATTATAATTTTGGGTGGTGCGTTTATGTTTAAACTAAAAGTGTTTTTAAAAATAGGTGCTGTGCTGCTGGCTTTTATTTTTGTTATAATATCTCTTTCTTTTCTTAGAGTATGGATCAATGATAGAAGAGGTTTAGATAAGATAAGTGGGTATACTGTAACCCATGCTGTTTATAGTGATGAAAAAGAGGAGCTGCAAATCAACATTCCAGAGGAGAAACCTCTTGAAAATGATGTTGACATTGTTGAATTTGATGAGATTGTCAAGCCTGATACCCCGCTAGATACTGGACAAATGCAGGAGTTCATGTCTGATTTTTGCAAGAAGGAGCTAGAACCTTTAGGACTGTCTCTAAAAAAAGATGAATATCATATTGAAGATGGAATTATAATTTTATACTTCTTAGGTGGTGAAAGTGCTGACTATGAGATCAAAAAAAATGCAGCATTCAAGCTTTGCAAGTTTATCTACACCGTATTTGAAGAAGAAACAGGCTTTAAAACAAATTACCTCAAGGTCCACCTAAAGCAGCCGGAAGGAGAATCATTTGCACTGTCCCGGGACCAATACAATAAGTGGTATTCTCAAGGCATGACTGAAGACATGCTGTTTCAAATTCTTTCTAACATGATTACAAAAACTGATGCTACTAATGACACTGGCGGCAAAACAGGTTTTAGTGCTGATGCCCTGGAGAGTTACCTTAGGCAAGCTGTTGGAGATGATTATGGTTTTAAGGTAGAAGGCGAGGAAAAGGCCGATGCTGCTATTTATATATTTATTAATAAATCCAAAGACCATATAGACAAGGATACGTTGGAGGACTTGGCTGTCAAGCTTTGTAGTGTGGTGCTAAGAAATGATACGAACGAAAACACGTTAAAGGTAAGCGCTTTTAAGTTAATTGACAGCAATGAAGAAGCCTTATATGTGTTTTATCGAACAGATATAGAGAAATTTTGGCCAAAAAATGAAAGTGATAAGAAATTACGGGAAATGATACGGAATTGGTAACAGGCATGAGATTGCCGCGGCCGCTTTGCTTTTTTTGCAAGGGCAAGCAAAAACCATACAAAAATAGGGAAAAATGTTGAGTTTTTTTGCCGGTAATTGTATAATTATGATATGTTAATTCTGTGGAAAACATATTTGAGTACTGAAAAATAGCATGTTCCAGATGTGGATAACTTGTGGATATTGTGGATGAATTTCGAAATTAAACACAGAAAGGATAGAAAGATGTTGAAGGTATCTGACATATTACAGCAAAAAATACAGGAAATACAAAGCAGGTTGCCTGTTAGAATGAAGGCATTTAATAATTCAAGAAATTTTAAGCAGGTTATGATGAATGCTGTAAATGACATAAGCAAACAGCCTGTTGGCAAAAACCAGGATGATATTATGAAGGCAATTGATAAAAATATAGCAGATGCATCTAAAAAATATGATCTGGAAGCAGCTTTGATAAAAGCAGTTATGAAACAGGAATCGGCATTTAATCCAAATGCTTTGTCAAAGGCAGGTGCCCGGGGTTTGATGCAGCTAATGCCCGGAACTGCTAAAATCCTGGGCGTTGAGGATATTTGGGACATCCGGCAGAATATAGATGGGGGAGCCATGTACTTAAGGGACATGCTTTATGCGTATGACAGCAATTTGGAGCTTGCTCTTGCCGCCTATAATGCAGGACCGGGCAATGTTGAAAAATACGGAGGTGTCCCTCCCTTTAACGAAACAAAGGATTTTATCAAAAAAGTAATGCAATACTACAACGAATATAAGAATTAGCCTACTCCACGCTCTTTTCTGTGCTCGAATTTGGAGCATGCATTTTTACGCCGGCCGTTAAAATATCTTACGGAAAACATCCTGCATATGCCGATGCTTGACGGAAGGCTTCTGTTATCCTTCTTCACAATAAAATGATCACATTCAATACATCTGAATTTTTTATAAAAAGCAGGTGCTGTGTTTCGAATGGCTTTGTATTTGCTACATATATAATCACCGGATACCGCTCCATTTATTTTACACAAAATATCGTTATTTACAACCATCCTGATGCCTATTGCACAGTTTTTACAGGATTTTTTTATTTTCATTAGAAAGAACCCCCATAAAAGTATATTTACCAATGTCAGAAGCGAAAAATATACATATGCTTGTGTTTTTTTTATTCTGCTGTTAATATTATTATAACATCCTTATAATTCTATGTAAAAAAATAGGAAATAAATGAATATATTGCCCACGGTGAGAAAAATTATTTTCATAATTGAATATTGTATGGATTATTATATTAAATATAAAAATATATTAGTGGAGGTAATATGGCACAGTTTGTGGACCTACATGTTCATTCGGATAAATCCGACGGCAGCCTGACACCTGCCCAGTTGGTAAGATATGCCAAGGATAAGGGATTGAAAGGCATTGCATTAACAGATCATGACACTGTGGACGGTATAGACGAAGCATTAAGGGAAGGCAGCCGTATAGGTGTTGAGGTTATGCCCGGGGTTGAGATAAGTACTGATTTTAAGCCGGAGATGCATATTTTAGGATATTTTTCTAAAAACACTTATCAGGATATTGAAGCTATACTCAAATACATCCGGATTAAACGAAACCAAAGGAATCCCCAGATTGTCAACCGTTTAAGGGAATTGGGAATGGACATTACAATGGATGATGTTAAAAGGGAATCTAATGGAAAAGTGGTTGGTCGATTGCATATAGCAAGCACCCTCTGGAAAAAGGGCTATGTTTCCGGCATCAATGAAGCTTTCAAATCATTGCTGGCAGAGGGCAAACCGGCTTTTATGCCCAGAGAAAAGCTTACGCCTGAGGACGGAATAGCACATATAATCAAATGCGGCGGCGTGCCGGTATTGGCCCATCCCGTTTTTCTAGGATTGGATATTGGCCAATTGGAACAACAGATTTTGAAATTGAAGGAATGCGGCTTAAAAGGAATTGAAGCAATCTATTCTGAAAATAGCCCGGAAGAGACAAAGCGGCATCTGTCCCTTGCAAAAAAGCATAGGCTTTTAATTACCGGCGGCAGCGATTTTCATGGAAGCTTCAAAAAAGGTATTGAAATAGGTGTGGGATTTGGCAACCTGGAAATTCCTTACAAGCTTTTTCTCAATTTGAAAAACAATATGGAAAAAGGAATATAATTTGCAATACCTTCAGATAATAAGATTTGATATTAATCTGAATGGAGTGCTTTTATATGATTATGCCCGCAAAAAAAACCTCATTTATAATTATAATGGCAATACTTTTCACTTTGACAATCCTGTCTTTGCTTTATTTGCTCAGCGAAAGCAAGGGAAGCGGTGTACCTGCCAAAGGTATATTTGTATGGGAGGAGCTGAATCGGTGAATAAGCCCGGAGTAATTCTTGTAACAGATGGGGACAGTATGGCAAAAAAGGCTGTCGAAGCAGCCGCTGCCAATATAGGAGGAAGATGCATTTCCGCTTCTGCAGGAAATCCTACCGGGCTTACCGGAGCTGAAATTGTCGAAAGGATTCTCCAGGCTCCATATGACCCGGTTGTTATAATGGTTGACGACAGAGGAGAAAAAGGGGCAGGCAGCGGTGAAAAGGCTCTTGCACATATTGCCCGTTCCGATAAGGTTGATTTGCTGGGGGTTGTTGCGGTATCATCCAACGGAAAGGATTGTAGAGGCATTGATGTAAGCTGCTCGGTTACAAGTGACGGGGATATAATAGAAAGCAGTGTGGACAAGAGCGGTACTGAGCTTAGCTCTAACAGTATTTGCGGGGATACCTTAAGTGTTCTGAGAGGCATGAAAAGTATGACCATAGTTGGTATGGGGGACCCGGGTAAAATGGACTTCAAGGATGATGCAGAAAAAGGCGCTCCCGTAACAACAAAAGCCCTGGAGGAAATTGTCAAGAGAAGCAAGGGGAAGCATCAGGTGTAATACTCAATTTTTGCATTGCTGAACCTGTCATATATTAGTTTTTGGATAAAAGCTTTTATATTATCGGATATATCTTTGGTGTAAACATATTTAAACCTTCCAAATTTGCCCCATTTCAGCTTTCTTTTGTTCTCATCCATATCCAGCTTTGTATTAGGAAATCTTTCCAATATGAAGCTTTTGGCTGTCTCGGTGAACCTGTGCTGTATAAGCTCAAAGGTTATATCGGGAGAATATCCCTTTAGCCTGACTTTTCTGTTTAAAAGGTCTAAAAGCTCTGTATATTCGTTTTCCCATTTGTCATAATGCATTATAGGGGCTATAATAAAGCCGATAGGGTAACCGGCGGAGGCTATTTTTGCTGCGGCATCAATTCTTTCATCAAAGCCCGATGTGTTATGTTCAAAGTTTTTTATTACATACCTGGAATTAACGCTGACCCTGAACCGGGTATGTTTTTTATGATTTATGGAAAGCAGTGAATCCACATTATCATATTTTGTGACTATCCTGAGCCTGCCTTTGTCCAGCGTTGAAAAAAACCGGATTGTATCTGCAATGCAGCCCGTAATGTGCTCTAAGGCTATAGGGTCTCCTAAACTTGCAGCCTCAAAGGTTGTTATATCATTTTTTAATTCTATGTGCTTTTTAATAGTATCAAATATATCTTCAAGATTTACATAAACCCTTAAAAAGGGTTTTTCACCTTGTGTAGTCTGGAGATAGCAGTATTCACAGTGCCCCGGGCAATTGGTCACCAAGGAAAACTGGTAATCTGCCGAAGGCTTGCAAACATCAAGCTTTGCTCCCGTTTTTGTTGTAATTACAAGTGTTCTTTTAGAGTTTATATATTTTTCCTTTCCCGACTCACCCGGTATGTATTCCTTTATTTTGTTCATAGAAGCCCGTACAATATCCACTCCTTTTACCGATGTGAAGTAATCGTAAATTCTTTTGCCTGCGTCATATTCAAATGAAGCCGGAGTAAAAATAACTCTTTGGGGCATGTATTGTTTTGACATAATAACCTCCTGATGATTTGCCAATAGTCATATTATTAGTTTCCTGTTTATATTTATTCTAAAAAATTTGCTTATCGGCCCGCTAAAGGTTAAAATGTTAAATGGGGTTTTTATTATAATGGCGGAGATGAGATATGGGGAAAGTGGCAATATGCAAATGCGGCGGCTACGAAGCTTACGTTGTAAAGGAATCTGTGGATAGGCTGTTTGATTTGCTTGGCGGGGTTGAAAGGTTTGTATATCCGGGCATGAAAGTATTGCTCAAGCCGAATCTGGTTATGGCAAAAAAGGCGGAGGATGGGGCAACAACACACCCGGCACTTGTAGAAGCAGTTGCACAAAAAGTTAAGAGCGCCGGCGGGAAAGCGGTAATAGCCGACAGCCCCGGGGGTCCTTACATAAGGCAAAACCTTAAAGCGGTTTACAGGGCAACGGGAATGAAGCAGGTTGCTGAAAATACTGGATGCCTGCTCAATTACGACCTGGATATTTGCACAGTTGAGGGAACTGAATCAAAATTTTTAAAACGGATAAATATTATGAAACCGGTTGCCGATGCCGACCTTGTTATAAACCTGCCAAAATTGAAAACCCATGGAATGATGGTATATACTGGGGCGGTAAAAAACATGTTTGGCGTAATACCGGGAGTGGCAAAAGCCGATTACCATTTCAGAATGCCTGATTATAATAATTTTGCCGATGCTATTATTGACATTTACCTGTCCGCTGGGCCCCGGCTTACTATTATGGACGCTGTTATAGGAATGGAAGGCGACGGACCTACCGGCGGAGATTTGAGAAATATGGGTTTTATTATGGGTTCTGAAAATGCTTTCAATTTGGATGCATGTGCACTGCATATTATTGATACCGATCTGGAAACGGTCCCCGTAATGGGCCAGGCTTTGAAAAGGGGACTGCTTTCGGACAGGTTTTCGGATATTGATATTGACGGTGACAGCATTGAAAAATTTGTGGTTAAGGATTTTAACATAAAAGGGACAGGTGATCTTAAAAATATAAATCTTTTGAGCAAAGGCCCGCTAAAAATATTTATGCCCTTATTTAAATCAAAGCCTGTGTTCTCACCCGAATTATGTATAGGATGCGGTGAATGTGCTAAGAACTGCCCTGCAAGCATTATAAAAATAAAGGATAAAAAACCAAAGGCGGATCTGTCCAAATGCATCAGATGCTACTGCTGCCAGGAGCTTTGCCCCAAAAAAGCTGTTGTGATAAAAAGAAGCCGTATCGCAGGTTTTTTATTTAAATCACAAAAAAAGAGATGATGGAGGAAGGATTTCTGCAGATGATATCGAATACTATATCAAAGGATGAGAAAGTAAATAGGTTACATAGTAATTTAATACAATATGGCTTTTGTAAAGCTTTTGTATTTCAAAAGCCGTATTGCAGGAATTAAAGAGTGCCATATAGATATAATAGATAGATAAAATATCATTTTGTAAAGCACTAAAAAATTATTATTTAAGGATGTGAGCACATTAATGAATGTTGAATACATTAATCCTTTTATTGAAGCCAGTCAGACAGTTCTGACCCAAATGGGACTAAATGCATGTTTGGGAAAAGTATTTCTCAAAAAATCCCCGTACAAAAGCGACAGCATCATTGTAATAGTCGGATTGACGGGACAAATAAGAGGACAGGTTGCATTGGTAATGAAGCTGTCTTCCGCTCTTCATATTGTATCCTGCATGATGGGCGGAATGCATATCAATAAATTGGATGAATTAGGTAAAAGTGCAATTGCAGAGCTTGCTAATATGATAATGGGCAACACGGCGACCTTGTTTTATAATAAAGGGATAGCTATTGAAATTACCCCTCCGTCCATGCTTGTTGGTGAAAATATGGAAGTAACAACCGGTAAAATGAAAACAGTATGCATACCTTTACAGCTGGGTGAGGAATATTCCATTACTATTGATGTTTCAATGGAGGAAAAGTAGGCCATATGCCTCTTAATATAGTTCTTGTTGAACCTGAGATACCCCAGAATACCGGTAATATAGCCAGGACATGTGCAGCAGCGGGAGCGGCCTTGCATCTGGTAGGCAAGCTTGGTTTTTCTACCGATAACAAATATTTGAAAAGGGCCGGACTTGATTACTGGCACATGCTGGATGTTTTTTATTACCAAAGCCTGGATGAGTTGATGGATGAAAATACTAAGTATAACTTTTTTTACTTATCCACAAAAGCAAAGCATGTATATACTGAAATTGATTATCCTGAAAATACGTTCCTGGTTTTTGGCAAGGAAACTAAAGGATTGCCTGAAATCCTTCTGCTGGACAATATTGAGCGCTGTATAAGGATTCCCATGATTGAGGGTTCACGCTCTTTAAATCTTTCTAACTCCGTTGCAATAGCAGTATATGAATATTTAAGGCAAAAATCCTTTAAAGGATTATGTGGAGGGAGTAAATATTTCAATCCATAAATTAAGCAATTCCCTGCCTGCATTAATTTTAGCCTGTTTTGATTTTTTGAAGTTTCAGTGATATTATAATGGGTATAAATAGAAGGGTTGAAAAGGTTAAAGCAGGATTTTGAGATAAAGGGTGAAAAGCTTTTTTTACAGGTACCTGGGACCGACCCATGGAGGCTGGTAGGAGCAAATTGCTTAATACGGATTACATATGGACGGGAGCATATAATCATTATTATGAATAATTTTAAGCTTTTACAAATAGATGACCGGGAGTTAATTAGAAGTTTTTTAAAGGTTTACAGGCCATTGGTTTCAGAATTGACATTTACAAACTTATTCATGTGGAGAGAATTTTATAATTTCAGCTATAATATAATAAATGGCTTTCTTTGCATCATTGCAAGCCCCAATGAAGGTGAGCCGTACTCTTTCATGCCAATTGGGGACGGCAGCGGCGGATTGCTGAAAAAAACTATAGGTGCGGTTGGCGGCTACTTTGCCAATAACGGATGGAAGCCTGCTTTTAGAAAAATTGTTAAACAGGAGCTGGGCTTTTTCGAGGATTTTATTGCCGGCAGCGAAAATATAGTATTTGACAGGGATAACAGCGACTACATTTATGATACACAGGACTTAATTCAACTAAAGGGCAAAAAATTCCACAGCAAAAGAAACCACATTAATAAATTCAACAAAATGTATTCTTATAGTTATGAAAGAATTAACATGGACAATATATGCTTTTGCTTTGAAATAATGGAAGATTGGTGTAAAGGAAGGGAATGCGGTTGTAAAAGAGGCGATTATTGTGAAAGATATGCAAATGCCGAAGTGCTTGACAACTATGAGGCACTTGGATGCCGGGGCGCGTTAATAAAAGTTGATGGAAAATACAAGGCATTTACTGTTGGAGAAATGTTAAATGACGACACGGCAGTAATTCATATTGAAAAGGCAAGTTTTGGAATTAATGGTTTATATACTAAAATCAACCAGCAGTTTTGTGAATATGAGTGGAATAACACAAAATATATTAACAGGGAGCAGGACCTGGGGCAACCCGGATTGAGAAAGGCAAAATTATCATATAATCCCGTACGGCTCGAGAGGAAGTATAATGTATATTTATGATTTAATATAATAAAAATTGGGAATAGCTTAAAAAATTGATGCATATAATGTAAATATATAAGAGGAAAATTTTGTGACTTTGTTAAAAATTTAATTATTTTATTACCAGCTATTGAAAAACGAAAAAAAATAATATAAAATGTTCTGGGAATATTAATCGCATATTGAGTTAGCGATTGACTGTTAAAAAAAACAAATTCTTTAATTCAGGAGGTATATAAGATGGCAGTTAAAATAGGTATCAATGGTTTTGGACGTATTGGACGCCTTGTATTCAGGGCTGCAATGGATAATCCCGATATTGAGGTTATGGGCATTAATGACCCGTTTATTGATCTTGACTACATGAAATACATGCTTAAGTATGATACTGTACATGGCCAATTTAAGGGTGAAATAGGTGATGAAGACGGTAAATTGGTTGTAAACGGAAAGAAAATTGCAGTTGTGGGTATTATGGACCCCAAAGATATTCCATGGAGTGAATGCGGAGCCGAATACATAGTTGAATCAACCGGCGTGTTTACTACTATAGAAAAGGCTTCGGCGCATTTTAACGGTGGAGCCAAAAAGGTTATTATCAGTGCGCCTTCTGCCGACGCCCCAATGTTTGTAATGGGTGTAAACAATGAGAAATATACGACGGATATGAATGTTGTATCAAATGCTTCGTGTACCACCAACTGTCTTGCGCCGCTCGCAAAGGTTATTAATGATAATTTCGGCATTTTAGAAGGTCTTATGACCACCGTTCATTCAATAACGGCTACCCAGAAAACCGTTGACGGCCCTTCAAAGAAAAAGTGGAGAGACGGCCGTGCTGCGGCCCACAACATTATTCCGGCCTCAACAGGTGCTGCTAAAGCTGTCGGAAAGGTTATTCCGGAGCTTAACGGAAAGCTTACCGGCATGGCATTTAGGGTACCGACGGTAAATGTTTCGGTTGTTGATCTGACCTGCAGATTGGAGAAGGCAGCAACATACGATGAAATAAAAACTGCAATTAAGAATGCTTCGGAGAATGAGCTGGCCGGTATTCTTGCATATACTGAAGAGGATGTTGTATCGTCTGATTTTATTCATGACGCAAATACTTCAACATTTGATGCAAAAGCGGGCATAGCTTTAAATGATAATTTTGTCAAGCTTGTTTCATGGTATGATAATGAGTGGGGGTATTCAAAGAAGGTTATTGACCTTATTTCGTATATGGCTTGTGTCGACGGTAAATAATTCTGCTCATTATGGGCTTTTGAAAGGTCCGGTCAAAAGCCGGACCTTTTTTGGCATAAACTTAAGTATTTAATAATACATAGTGCAAATACTATATTGCATTGAATAATGAAAAGGTATACAATGGATAATGTTGTTTAGAGAAATAATGATGGGAGAGTGGAATTCAATGTATATTAAGAAAAAAACAGTAGAGGACATTGAACTAAGTGGTAAAAAGGTTATAGCAAGGGTAGATTTCAATGTGCCCCTTGATGATGAGGGCAGAATTACAAATGAAAAAAGGATAGTTGCCGCTCTGCCTACGATAAATTATCTTATGGATAATAATGCAAAAACCATATTGGTTTCCCACCTCGGCAGACCTAAAAAAGGATTTGAAGAAAAATTCAGTATGAAGCCTGTTGCAAAAAGGTTATCCGAATTATTGGGTAAGGAAGTAATAATGGCAAGCGATGTTGTAGGGGAAGATGCAAGGGAAAAATCCTCCGCTCTGGAAGAAGGGCAGGTGCTTATGCTGGAAAACGTCCGTTTTCATAGTGAAGAGACCAAAAATGACCCTGTGTTTGCAAAAAAGCTTGCCGATATGGCTGACATATTTGTTAACGACGCTTTTGGAACAGCCCACAGGGCTCATGCTTCAACGGCTGGTATAGCTGACTACCTGCCGGCTGTAGCAGGAATACTTATCCAGAAGGAGCTTGAAATTATGGGTAAGGCCCTTTTAAAGCCAACCCGTCCGTTTGTAGCGATATTAGGAGGGGCAAAGGTTTCCGACAAGATAGGTGTAATAGAAAACCTGCTCGAGAAAGTTGACGGGCTTATTATAGGCGGGGGAATGGCATATACTTTCCTGAAAGCCAAAGGATATAAGATAGGCAAATCCATATGTGAGGAAGATAGAATCGGCCTTGCCAAAAAACTCCTGGAAAAGGCCGAAAAAAAAGGTGTGGATATTATGCTTCCTATCGGCAGTATTGTTGGAAAGGAATTTAAGAATGAAACGGAATGCAAGTATGTTCCTTCCGACGATATGCCCGAAGAATGGATGGGAATGGATATAGGATCATTGACAATAGAAAAGTTCTCAAATAAAATTAAAAAAGCAAAAACAATTGTCTGGAACGGACCTATGGGTGTTTTTGAGTTTCCAAATTTTGCAACAGGTACAAAAGAAATAGCAAAGGCAGTTGCCGAATCTGGAGCTGTTTCAATAGTTGGAGGCGGAGATTCGGCAGCAGCAATAGAGCAGCTCGGTTTTGCCAAGAGAATAACCCATATATCTACAGGCGGCGGAGCATCTCTTGAGTTCCTGGAGGGTAAAGTGCTTCCGGGCATTGATGTACTGGAGGATAAAAACCTACGGAAAAAATTTGTGGCGGGAAATTGGAAAATGAATAAAACTCCCTGTGAGGCAGCCGATTTTGTAAAAGAGCTTGCTCCAAAGATAGGGGGAGTTGCTACTGAGGTTGCGGTATGTGTTCCTTTTGCATGCTTACCGGCAGTTATCGAAGCAGCGAAGGATACGGGCATAATGGTTGCTGCCCAAAACATGCACTGGGAGGAAAGCGGTGCATACACAGGCGAGACTTCCGGGCTTATGCTCAGAGAGCTGGGAGTAGATTATGTAATCATCGGCCATTCAGAAAGAAGGCAGTACTTTGGAGAGACAGATGAAATGGTAAACAGGAAAGTGCTTGCTTCCTATGAATATGGCTTAAAGCCTATTATATGTGTAGGTGAATCACTTAAACAGCGTGAGCAGGAAGTGACATCGGATTTGATAAGATACCAGGTTAAAATTGCCGTCCGGGGGCTTTCAGCAGCTCAAATGGAAAAGGCGGTTATTGCTTATGAGCCTATTTGGGCAATCGGTACGGGAAAAACTGCTACAAGTGAACAGGCCAATGAAGTATGCATGCTGATAAGGGAAACAATTGAAAGCCTTTATGATTATGAAACCGCAAACATTGTAAAAATCCAATATGGCGGAAGTGTCAAGCCGTCTAATGCGGGAGAGCTTTTTAACATGTCCGATATAGACGGAGGTCTTGTTGGAGGAGCCAGCCTTAAGGTGGATGATTTTGAAGCGATTGTAAAATATGATTGATAAATCTGGCAAAAGCTGCAGGGGACTCTTTACAGGGTCCTCTTAAATATTATGGAAGAAGGGTTTAACATGAAAAACAGATTAGTATCCCTGATTATTCTGGATGGATTCGGCTTAAACAAAAGGGAAGAAGGAAATGCGGTAAAAGCAGCTAAAACTCCTAATATTGATAAGCTTTTTGCAAAATACCCCAATACTCAAATCCAGGCGAGCGGAATGGATGTGGGACTGCCTCAAGGACAAATGGGCAATTCAGAGGTGGGACACACGAATATTGGTGCGGGCAGAATAGTATACCAGGAGCTTACAAGAATAACCAAATCAATAAAAGACGGGGATTTCTTTAAAAAACAAGAATTTATTGATGCAATTGAAAATTGTAAAAAATATGGCTCAAGCCTTCATCTTTACGGTTTGCTCTCAGACGGAGGCGTGCACAGCCATAACACTCATCTTTATGCCTTGATTGAACTGGCAAAAAAGCAGGGCTTAGAGGATGTGTTTGTACACTGTTTCTTTGACGGAAGGGATGTGCCTCCCGACAGTGCAATAATTTACATAAAAGAGCTTGAAGAAAAGCTCGCTGAGATAGGAACGGGAAAAGTAGCTACGGTAATGGGGCGATACTATGCCATGGACAGAGATAACAGGTGGGAAAGGGTAAAGCTTTCATACGATGCGATGGTCCTTGGTAAGGGACAGTATGAAAGCAGCTCTTCGATAAATGCGGTTTCCCTGTCCTATGAAAGGGAAGAGTATGACGAATTTATAAAGCCCACGGTCATTGTTGAAGATGGAAAGCCGGTAGCTGCCGTTAAGGAAAATGATTCAATTATTTTCTTTAATTTCAGGCCGGACAGGGCAAGGGAAATAACAAAGTCTTTTATTATGGAAGGCTTTGACGGATTTGAGAGAGGCAAAGGATTTTTCCCCGTATATTATGTATGTATGACCCAGTATGACAAGACATTTGAAAACGTGGCTGTTGCGTACAAGCCACAGAGCCTTGAAAATACTTTTGGACAATATATAAGTGACCTTGGATATACACAGCTTAGAATAGCCGAAACAGAAAAATATGCCCATGTTACCTTCTTTTTCAACGGTGGAGTGGAAACCGTATATAAAGGTGAGGACAGAGCGCTTATACCTTCTCCAAAGGTTGCTACCTATGACCTGCAGCCTGAAATGAGTGCATATGAAGTTACTGAGGAAGCTGTTAAAAGAATAAATTCCGGTAAATATGATGTTATGGTATTAAACTTTGCAAATCCTGATATGGTTGGGCATACGGGAGTATTTGATGCGGCTGTTAAGGCAATTGAAGCGATTGATAAGTGCGTTGGCAGGATTGTTGATGCAATAAACGGGCAAAATGGCGTAGCCCTTGTAACGGCCGACCATGGAAATTCAGAGCAGATGATTGATTATGAGACAGGCGGAATCTTTACGGCCCATACGACAAACCCTGTGCCTTTAATAGCAGCAGGGCTGGGGGATATTGAACTTAAGGCAGGACGCCTGGCCGACCTTGCACCTACTATGCTTTATATAATGGATATAGAAAAGCCCGATGAAATGACGGGAAAAAGCCTTATAAAGTATAATAATAAATAAGCTATAATTAATGCTTTTTATGGATTAACCAAATAGCCGTAAAGCTCAAGGGCTTTAAGCTCTTTTTCCGACGGAGCGGCTATTCCCATGCCGGTGAGTTCTATGATGGTTTGGGCGATTAGTTTGTCGACCCAACCGGCGTTTAGCAGTCTTTTGCAGCATTTGTAAAGCAGTTTGTCGAAATTTTTGGTTTGAGAGCACCAGTAGACATATTTCCACAGGTTGGAAGAGGCTATGATGAGGCCTTTTTTGTCAATTTGACGCATAAATTCGCCTATTTTAAAATTTTGGGCTTTGAATACTTCTTTAAATATATTGTTGGCATACCCGGATGAACAATCATCCGGTATGCTGTCAAAGAGCAGAATGATTTTTTTATTTGTATAGATTGAAGGCTCGTACCTGCCCAGGATTTTTAACAGTTCCCATCTCATATTGTCATTAATCCCTCTGGTATACAAATATTTTTTATACATTCCCATTGCCTCGTTATTGGTTTGGCCTTTTTCGAGACTGTGCATACATGCAAGAAGATTTACTATAAGATTTTCATCGTCTTTTCCAAGCAGTTTTCTAAATGACCAGTATGCTTGCAATCTTGACAGGCTACGGCTGTTTATTTTTTTATATAAGGATGTAATGCTCCTGTTAATTTTAATTCCATATACTTTTTTTGCTTCCAGCCTGCTTTTGTATTTTTCGTATATTTTTACTGCTTTAATATATTTGGAATTTTGTATATACATGTCCAAAAGAGTAAGGATTGAAGGCATGTAACCAGGGTTTTTTCCAATAGCTAACGAAATATACTTTTTGCCCATGTCAAAATTGCCTTTATCTATATAATATTTTGCAATACAATAGTAGCCAAAAGCTTTTTCCGGTTTTCTAATCAGATATTCCCTGTATTTAATCAGCCTGATTTCATTTTTGTCTTTATTATCCGCCAATATTATCACCCTTACTTAAAAACTATGTGGAACTTATTTACATAACATATCTTATGAGTCTTTATTGCAAACCCAGGTAATCATTGATTATCTTTTGTATGTTTGAATCTTTTATATTGATTGATATTTCTATCCTTCTGTTTCTTTTGCGCGCCTGCTCGCTGTCACCTGTGTCAATGGGCCTAAATTCCGAGAATCCGCTTGCTGCAAAGTATTCTCCATATTGCTTGCCTTCAAGGTCCGTATTGGACTCAAGTATATAATTTACAACGTTATAAGCCCTTTGAGATGATAATTTCATATTGCTGTCAGGACTTCCTATATTATCGGCATGTCCTTCTATATGAATGGCATCTATAAAATCCCTTATGCTTTTATCATCCAGTATCTTTTCAAATGCAACAGCAAATTGTTCAAGGAGCAATTTGCCTTCCCAGCTTATTTCAGAGCTGCCGAACTCAAATAGAAGGCTCTCGTTAACAACAAGGTTGGCATTTTCGCTGACCGTAACCAAAGGTTCTCCCCGGTCATTGGTTCTGCCTATTTCTGACTCTATTGATTCTTTAACCTTTGTTAGGATATCAACCCTTAAAACAGCAATGCTTTGCAATTTTTCCCTGAGCTGTGCAAGCTCCTGATTGCTGTCTGCAATTATTTGCTGCTGCTTGTCTATTTCTTCTCTTGAAAGCTTTAATTCCAATTTTCCACGTTCAACTTCGGCTTTTGTATCTTCTATCTCATTCATCAGAAGCCTTAATTCATTTTTAGCCTGGTTGATTTCTGCTTTAGAGGACTCAAGCTGAAGGTTTGTATCATCAAGCTCTTTTCTTAAATATTCCAGGTTTTGCCCTGCTGTTGCAAGGTTTTTTCCTGCTATTATATACTGTATATAGGCAAGAAGCATAAGGAAAAAAAGTACCAGTGCAATGGTTGCCATAACATCTGTAAAAGAAGGCCAAAAATTGGCAACCTCTCTATCTTTTCTAAAATTACGAGTCCTTATCTTCATATAACATATCGCCACCCTTTTATCAAATTGGACAATTTAAACTGTATTTGCTATCGGACATCAGGAACCGTCCCCAGGCCCTTGGAAACCGGTAACTATTCCTCGTTTATTACGGTCAGGCTGCCTTTTACAACCTTCTTTATATCTTCAACATGTTTTTCCATTTTAGCTGCGGCAGCTTCGTTATATGTCAGTGCCTGGTCAGGAAGCATTGCTATGGTTTTTGCGAGTGCTTTTTCATTTTCCTTGAAGGAATCAAGCAGGGAGAAAACCTCTGTCAAGGATTCTTCCATTCCCATTATAACTTTTTTCACCAGTATGCTGCTGTTCTCGTCCAGGCTTCTGGAAAAAGTGTCGGCCGCTTTTTTGCCAAGCATGTCCACTTCGTCTGCAAGCCTTGACATAAGAAGGCTGAATTTTTCCTGGTAGCTGTTTATTTCCCTTGACCTAAGCTCCATGTCGTCCCTAAGCACGGACCCCAGTTCTTTTATAGAGGAAACCGATATTTTTACCTGCTGGACCAGATCGGATATATCATCAACAACCTGCCTGTTATATTTTGACATTTCCTCCGTCGAATTTCTGATACCCGTTGAAAAGTCTTCCAGGGACCTGTAATTTTCTGCAATCACCACGGATGTGTCTTTCATTGCTTCGGTAACTTTTATAAAGTTAACATCCATACGTTCAATATTGTTCTTAAGGTTTTGATTGAATTCGCTGAAATCCCTTATATTCTCCGCAAAGTTTTTAAGTGCCCTGTCAAACTTGTCCACAGTACCCTCAAGGCTCTTAGAAGAAAGCTCAACATCAAGAACTACATGTGACAGCTTATCACCATAAGCTTCTACCGTATCCTTAAGGGTATTTTCAATTTTTTCTCCGAACTCCATAAATGTTTGCCTTAATATTTTATTCATAAGAGTATACTCTGTTTCCTTATCCTTTGAAACCACAATTGCAACCGTATTATCCAGGTATTCTTCTATGTTTACCATTAGATTCTGGCGTGATTCTTCAACATTTATTATAATGAAGAGAATGGTAAGAAGGATTGAGGAGCCAATGCCAAAAAGACTTGTTATGAAGGCAACCGCCATGCCTGATACGGCGGACACAAGGCCTTCCGCAATTCCCCCGAAGCTTTCTATAAGACCTGTATCCATTGTTGAATCAAGTATTGTAACAAGCCTGCCCACGGACAGGGTCAAACCTAAAAAGGTTCCAAGCAGGCCAAGGGTTATGAGAATTGAGACGGTATTTTTAACAAACCTCTCACCAAGTATCAAGCCTCTTAACTCCAGATTAAAACGTTTTTCTATAATGGCCTGCGTGTTTACTTCATTGTAGTTGTCCAATGCCGAATTTTTATAATCCTCCACAATCTTATTGAGAAGATCGTTTAAAAATATGCTTGTTTTCCTCTGCTGCCTGTTGTCCAGATCATCCTGGATTCTTAAATATTTCATTTTAATAATAAGGTTTGAAATAAAAGAAGCAATGAAAACCAATACTATAAGCAATATAATTATTGCACCTGCCGGATTCAGCTTGTCAAGTAAACCAAACAAATTCATATATAAATCACATCCTGTATTTAGATATTTGCCGTAAATTTTTTTTTACCAGTATATAATATCACAAAATAAGAATTTATTTGTATCTTAAATGTTACGTTTTTATAAAAAAATCGACAAAAAACACTGCTAATCAAAAGGTTCTTCTTCAACAAACCCTTCGGTGCATTCTATCTGGTTATCGCCGGATTTTCCATAGGCCAGCTTCAAAAGGATGGGTGCTGCAATGGAGGTTACAATGACAAGAAATATTACAGGCGTAAAGAACAGGCTATTTAAAAGACCCAGTGTTACACCTTTATTGGCAACAATTAGAGCTACTTCACTTCGGGCGACCATTCCCACACCAACCTGGAGGGATTCCTTTTTGCTGTATTTACAGAGCTTTGCGCCTATACCGCACCCCAGTACTTTTGACAGTACTGCAACTAAAAGCAGTATTATTGAAAATATGATCATTTCACCGGTAATGGAATCTACACTGACACTGATTCCAATGCTGGCAAAGAATATTGGTGATAAAAAAAGGTAGGAGAGGATACCAAATCTTCGCTTTATATACTTTGTATGTGCCGAGCCTGAAATTACAAGGCCGGCAATAAAAGCACCCGCAATATCGGCTACTCCGAATATATGCTCGGCGGCATATGCTATTATCAGACAGAAAGAAAACGCAATTATAGGGAAACGCCTTTTTTCATTATATCTTTTACTATAGGTATTGAAAACGTGGAAAAACAGGATACCAATAATTGCGGCGGCAGCAAAAAACAAAAGTATTTTAAGCAGCACAAAGCCGGTATTGCTGTCTGAACCGGCAGAACTTGTGATAAAAGTCAATACTATAATTCCAATTATGTCATCTATGAGAGCCGCACCTATAATTACCGTGCCGGAACGGGTTTTGAGCTTTCCCATCTCCTGGAGGGTTTCAACAGTTATACTTACGGATGTTGCAGTCAATATTATTCCAAGAAAAATATTTTGCAGAAGGCTTTCGGTATCAAGTCCGACCAAGGTCCCGTTATTAAATAAAGCCGCTACGGCAAATCCGCCGGCAAGAGGAACCAAAACTCCGAAAAGGGCAATGATGAAGGATGATTTTCCGCATTTTTTCAGTTCCTTTATATCAATTTCAAGCCCTGCGGTAAACATGAGGACAATTACACCGATTTCAGCCGTCTGCTTTATAAATTCAGTCTCGTGTATCATGTTAAAAACAGCAGGACCAAGCAGCAAGCCTGCTGCCAGGGCCCCCACAACCTGGGGCATATGTATTTTTCTAGTAATTATGCCGAGTACTTTTGTACTGAGCAGTATTATTGCAAGGTCTAATAAAAAGTGATAATTTAACATAAAAACACTCCTGTTTTATACAGTCTGAAAGACATAAATATTTCCAAAGTATTTCCCAACATGCCGGGGCAGCTATTTTTTATGAAAGCTTTTACACATTAAAAACACTATACCAGATATAATATTAAAATTCAATTACATCATGTACAAAATCAACTATTTCACAGTGTCTTTTTTATATATAATATATAAAATTATTTTACATTTAAAGGATTATTATTAAATATATATATTTAATGTAAAAATTATTATGGATAAAAATTTCTCTTCAAAGGAAGGATTATTTAATATGGTGTCGAATATAAATGCTATACATTAAAAAAGATAAAATGGGGAAATTTATAATTTTTTTCCAGAATAAGATGTTTATATTATTTTTTGCCGATTTTCGAACAGGTATTTTGATATGTTTATTATGTTTATGACTGTTTATATATATAAAAGGGAAAAATATGGGAAGAAGTGTAATAAATAATATTGTTAATAGGTTATTCCATTATTTGCCACTCTACAGGGTTTTTATAATTGTAATTGGTGTAGCGTTGGTTTTTCCTGTTCTGAAAATGAGTGAAATAGCTGATTATGAAAATCAGCCTTATGTGACCGGAGGCGTAATTAATCTTAACGGCTGGAATTTGGAGAAACAGGGTCCCATTAAGCTTAAAGGACAATGGGAATTTTATTGGATGCAGCTCCTTGAGCCTGAAGATTTTAAAAATGGCAAAAAAATATCAAAGCCTTTATTTATTGATATACCGTCGCCATGGCATAAATACGAAATAGACGATAAAAAGCTTGGAACAAAAGGACATGCTACTTTCAGGCTGACTATAAAGGGCAGCAATAATAAATACCTGGCGTTGAGAATACCTGAAATATCAAGTGCGGTGCGCATTTATATAAATGGCGGCCGTATTTATGAATATGGCAAGGTGGGTACAAATGCCAAGCAAACCATCCATAATGCAAAATACGACGAAATATACTTTGAATCGGATAGCAATGATATTGAATTGGTTGTTAATGTTTCCAATTACATCAATACCATGCCCGGTATTAAGCAGCACGTATTATTCGGCACCCAAAGCCAGGTGAACGGCATTTCAAAAAGAAAGGTATCTGTTGATGTTTTTCTTTTTGGCGCATTGATTATCCTGGCTGTATACCTCCTTTACATTACAATTTTGAGAAGGCGTGAGCCTGCTGTCTTTTTTTTGAGTATCAGCGGAATAATGATTGCATTAAAAGCCTTGTTTGGCGGAAATGATATTATTAGTTATATTTATCCCCGGCTGGCATATACAACTAAAACCAGATTGACGTTTACCCTTTTTTTCCTGGCTGTGCTGTTTTTCCTGTTTTACAGTGAAAAGGTATTGTCAAATTTATGCAAAAAAAGTATTTGGAATCTTTCAAAGGGAATAACTGTTATATATATATTGGCCGTACACATACTGCCTTTGGACCTGCTTTTATTTATTGCGGCAAGTGCCGCAATTTTAATAACAGTTTTTTCCTTGTATTACATAGCAATTTTGCTGCTGGCAATGAAGCAGTCAAAAGATGGGAATGCCCCAATTGTGTTATTGGGATTTTTGGCATTGTCATTATCAATATTTGCCAGCTACTATTATTTTTTCAAAGCAGGGAGCTTTATTGATACCCTATCATATGGAAGCCTGGTTTTCATTTTTACCCAGGCATTTTTGCTTTCCAAAAATTTTACCGATTCATTTAAAAGTATAGAAGAGATGTCCGGCAGGCTGAAAAAAATTGATATAATGAATGATGAATTTCTTTTGAGTATATCAAGGAAGCTCCAGCAGCCTCTTGAAAAGATGATAAATATTATAGAATCTATGCTTGAGGGTTCAAAAATCAGGATTAACGATTTTTACCGGCTGAATCTTTCCATGCTTTCAGTATCCACAAGGAGGCTTCACAGCCTTGTAAGTGATTTTGTCGATTTTACGCGTCTTAAAAACCATGACCTTAAGCTTGCAATAGAGCCGGTAGATTTAAAACAAACTGTTGAAATGTCGGTTGAAATATCAAGGACCCTTTTCCCTGATAAAAATATTCAATTGATAAACAATGTGCCGGATGCTATTTCAAAGGTTATGGCCGACGAAAAAAGGCTGCTGCAAATTTTGAACAATTTGCTCAGCAATTCCTTAAAATATACCCAGACAGGAAAAATAAGTGTAAATGCTGCCGATAAGGGGAATTTGGTGGAGATAACAGTAGCTGATACGGGAATGGGAATGACCGACGATAAAATTAATAAAATTTTAAATGCCGTCGACCAGATCGAATCGGCAACATATAAAAGTGAAAGCGTCGGAGTGAGCTTAACACAGTATTTAATAAGGCTGCACGGCGGTGAAATGATAATTGATTCCCATGTTAATGAGGGGACAAGAATTACGTTCACATTACCGCGTGCGGTTAAAGGCATAAAGCGCAAGGTTAAAAGCAAGGTTCCCTTTAAAGGCATGATAATGGAGCCCTTAAAGCTTTTAAAGGAGTTGAAGAACACACTTAACCCCAAAGGTATTTTCAATGTGATAATAGCAGGGAATGAGGTTGAGCACATCCAGCCTCTTGCAAATTATTTGAGTTCCAAAAATTACGGGGTGGTTTTGACGGAAAATGGAGAGGAGCTTTTATTAAAGATATTCAGCAAGGAGAGAGGAAATACGGACCTCGTAATAATAGATTCAAAGCTGCCCGGCATTTCGGGGTTTGAAGCGTGCAGAAATATAAGGAACAGGTATTCGCTGCATGAGCTGCCGGTTCTGCTGCTTACAGAGGACAGGGGAACTGAAACAGTTGTTGCGGCTTTAAAGTCGGGTGCCAATGATTATCTTACAAAGCCTTTTAACAAAAATGAAATGTTTGCAAGGGTGGAAACTTTACTGTCTATAAAACACTCGGCAGAGCTTTCCATAACCAATGCAAGAAAGCTTGAATCTGAAAGGAACCAGCGGCTTTTTGTCGAGACTCTTGGTGAGGTGTCCAGAACCCTTGCTTCAACCCTGGACCTTGACGAAGTTCTCAACAGGCTGCTGCTGAACCTTAAAAGATATGTGTCTTATGAATGCGGGATAGTATTCATCAAGCAGGACAGCAGTTATAAATCGGTCAGTATGCTAAGCTGCGATGAAGGCAAGGAAAAGGAAATTGAACTGAGTGCAAATCAAAATAGTATTATCAGAAAAATTGAAGAAACCTATAAACCGGTTTTAACCGATTCAATGCATTATACAGACGGAGATATAGGGATATGTGCCAGCATATGCAAAAAAATAAAGTCCATGGTGGCAGCTCCCATAATAAACTTAAATCAAATTCTTGGGATAATTGTTTTAGGCGGGAGCAGCCAAGACTCTTTTAACCAAAGCAACATTGAAATAGTTTCAAACTTTGCTACCCAGTCGGGTATAGCCATTAAAAATGCAAAGCTCTTTTCCGAAGTAAAGAAAATGGCTGTTACCGACGGCCTTACCGGTTTATACAATAGAAGATATTTTTTTGAACTTGCAGAAAAGGAATTTGAAAGATACAAAAGATATGGTAATGATATTACGGCTATGATGTTTGACCTGGATGATTTTAAATTTTTAAACGATACATATGGGCATCATGTGGGAGATGAGGTTTTAAGAATCGTATCACAAAAATGCAAGGATATTGTCCGGCAAAATGATATAACAGGCAGGTATGGAGGAGAAGAATTTGCCGTGCTTTTAGTTGAAACAGGGGCCCTGGACGCATATGCTGTAGCTGAAAGATTTAGAAAAAGCATTGCCGTAAGGCCTGTAAAAATTGATAACGG
>JANQLN010000073.1 GCA_028280575.1 Clostridia bacterium | reverse complement strand
GAATTCCCCAAAGCCCTTATCCTCTTTTTTGCCGTCCATATATATTCCCCTCCAACTTTATTATTGAAGGAGAAAATTAAAAAAGGCACACGCGCAGGTCCTATATCTCTACCCACACATTGTACCTTTTAGAATGCCGTTGAAAAAATGAGCAAAATGTTTTATAATTAACATTCAAGGTTATTGTGGCAGCTATTAAGCTGCTTGTGCGGTAGGTACTGTCTACCTGCATGAATTCTCTGGTGTCTTTACCACCAGGGAATCATGGTAACCTTATTTAATTTTCTCCATACAATATTGTATAAAAAACCAAGGAAAATTGCAACAATTTCTGGCAATTTTTTTTAAAAGGCAGCAGGTATTTTTCATTATTTATTTCCTGGTAATTTCACGGGATATTTTGAGCCTTGCGAGTGCTCTTGTCAGCGCGGCCTGGGATTGCTTGTATTCAATTCTGCTTATCTTTCTGTGCAATCTTTCCTCGGCCCTTCTCTGGGCGGCAAGGGCCCTGTTGACGTCTATTTCATGGGGCCACTCGGCGGAATCGGCCAGAATGATGGCATGGTCCCTTTGAATTTCCATAAAGCCCTGGTTCAAGACTGCTTTTGACCATTTACCGTCTTTAAGAAGCCTTACAGGACCTATGTCAACAGCTACTACCATTGGTATATGCCCCGGTAATATTCCAAGCTCTCCGTCGGGCGTCTTTAAAACAACCATTTCAACGTCACCTGAAAAAAACGTTCTTCGTGGAGTTACAATTTCAATAAAAAATGTTTTTGCCACGGCAGCCTCCTTTTTATTTGCTTGCCCTTTCATAAACTTCATCTATTGTGCCGGCCATATAAAAAGTTGATTCCGGTATTTCGTCCATCCTGCCCTCAATTATTTCATTGAAGCCTTTTATTGTGTCCTTGACAGGTACATACCGTCCTTCATACCCTGTAAAATGTTCGGCGACAAAAAACGGCTGGGAAAAAAACCTCTGGATTTTCCTCGCCCTGTAAACAGTCATCTTATCCTCGTCTGAAAGCTCGTCCATGCCAAGAATAGCAATTATATCCTGGAGCTCTTTATACCTTTGCAGTATTTCCTGCACGCTTCTTGCTACACGGTAATGCTCATCCCCCAGTATTCTCGGGTCCAGTATACGGGAAGAGGAATCCAGGGGGTCCACCGCCGGATATATACCCAATTCCATTATTTTTCTCGATAATACGGTGGTTGCGTCAAGATGTGCAAATGTTGTTGCGGGAGCCGGGTCCGTCAGGTCGTCCGCAGGAACATAAACAGCCTGGACAGATGTTATGGAGCCGTTTTTTGTCGAGCTTATTCTTTCTTCCAGTTCACCTACATCAGTTGCCAGGGTGGGCTGGTATCCTACGGCGGAAGGCGTACGGCCCAATAGTGCCGAAACTTCACTTCCCGCCTGAATAAACCTGAAAATATTATCAATGAAAAGAAGCACATCCTGTTTCATTTCGTCCCTGAAATATTCTGCCATTGTCAGCCCGGTTAAACCTACGCGCATTCGTGAGCCTGGGGGCTCATTCATTTGGCCGAATACCAGTGCCGTTTTTTCAATAACACCGGACTCATTCATTTCCAGCCAGAGATCATTACCCTCCCTTGAACGTTCCCCAACTCCGGTAAAAACGGAATATCCGCCGTGCTCGGTTGCAATACTCCTGATAAGCTCCATAATAAGAACCGTCTTGCCGACACCGGCTCCGCCAAAAAGCCCTATTTTGCCCCCTTTAGGATAGGGCGCAAGCAGGTCAACTACCTTTATGCCTGTTTCAAGTATTTCCTGTACAGGCTGGAGCTCGTCAAATCGCGGGGAGGGTTTATGAATTGGCTTCAGGAGAGAGCCGCTTATTTTTTCGAGACCGTCAACAGGCTCACCTAGTACATTGAATATCCTTCCCAGAACATCCTTTCCAACAGGTACCCTTATTGGGCTGCCGGTATCAAAAGCCTTCATGCCCCTTGTCATTTCGTCGGTTGTTGTCATTGCAACACATCTTACCGTATCATTGCCGATATGATTCATAACTTCCGCCACTACAAGGGTCCCGTTATTATCTATTTCCACCGAATGGTAAAGCTTGGGCAGCTTTCCTCTTTGAAATTTAATATCTATTACCGCACCTATTATCTGGGTTACATATCCAATATTTTTTTCCATTTACTCATCTCCAAAATCTATTAACTTATATTAAAAAATACTTTAAATCGCCTCAAGCTGTCACACTAATCTCAGCCATCGACTATTTCCATAATTTCCTGTGTTATTGCAGCCTGCCTTGCCCTGTTATAATAGAGCTTAAGGTGTCTTAGTATCTCGTCCGCATTTTTGGTAGCACTATCCATGGAAGTCATCCGGGAGCTTTGTTCACTTGTGAATGCTTCTACCAGAGCACCATAAATTATACCTTTCATATATTTTTGTACAAGCAAGTGAAGCACGGCCGAAGGGGAAGGCTCATAAACTATATTTTCGGAATGTATGGAAGTTTCTATATTCAACTCCTCCTTTAATTCGTCTAAGTCAAGAGGGAGTATTTTGTTTACTAAAACCTCAAGATTAAGTGTGGTTTTTAAAAAGGTATAAATCATATAAACCTCATCAACCTTTTCCCTTTCAAAGGCTTTCAGTATATATTCGGACATTTCCCTGGCCCTGAAGATGTTTGGATTGAGTGTGGGATAATCAAAATTAAGGTCGATATTTGCGCGTTTTTTCATAAAGTAATGCTGTCCTACATGACCTGCTACCATAAGCAATGAACCAGGATGCTTTTCAAGATGCTTTTCTGCAATTCTTATAACATTGTGATTATATGAGCCGGCGAGCCCCTTATCTCCGGTTAGAATGACATAAGCCCGTTTGCGGCCCATTTTCTCGTGTCTTAAATCAAAAAACCTGTTATCCATATTGTGGCTGTGTGCAAGTATATCGGCCATTGTCAATCTGACCTTATCAAAATAGGGAAGGGTTTCATCAAGCTGCTTCCTGGCCTTTCTAAGCTTGGAAGCAGATATAAGCTGCATGGCTTTTGTTATTTGCCTTGTATCCTTTATGCTCTTTATCCTGTGTTTTATTTCATTCATGTGAGCCATTGTCTTTATACATCCCCGTCCATTTTTGTACTTTTAATATATTCCTCAAGGGTGTCCCTTATTGCATCTTCAATTTCTTCCGTGAGTTCGTTTTTCTCCCGGATCATAGCCTGTGTTTGAGGATGGTTTTCACGTATAAAATCCAGCATGTTTTTATTGAATGCTTTTATTTCCCTGATCGGAACGTTCATAAGATATTTGTTTGTTGCCGCATAAAGCAGTATTATCTGGTCTTCAACAGGCATTGGCGAATACTGGGGCTGTTTAAGGGTTTCAATAATACTCTCACCCTGGGACAGCTTGTCTCTTGTTATCTGGTCAAGCTCCGAACCGAATTGGGAGAAAATTTCAAGTTCCCTGAATTGGGCAAGATTAATCCTGATCGGAGCCGCAATTTTTTTCATAGCCCCGATTTGGGCTGCTCCGCCAACCCTGGATACGGATAATCCGACATTTACGGCAGGCCTTTGCCCTGCGTTGAAAAGCTCTGTCTCAAGATATATTTGGCCGTCTGTTATTGAAATAACATTGGTTGGTATATAGGCTGAAACGTCCCCGTCCTGTGTTTCAATAATGGGCAGTGCGGTAATAGAGCCTCCGCCCTCATTGTCATGCAAGCGTCCGGCCCTTTCTAAAAGCCTTGAGTGAAGATAGAATACATCACCCGGGTAAGCTTCCCTTCCCGGGGGCCTTTTGAGCAGTAAGGACATTGCCCTGTATGCAATTGCGTGCTTTGAAAGGTCGTCATATACTATAAGCACATCCTTTTGCTGCTCATACATGAATTCTTCAGCCATAGCGCACCCTGCGTATGGCGCTATGTACTGGATTGTTGACTCATCGCTTGCAGTTGAAGATACGACTATGGTATAATCCATTGCTCCAAATTCTGTAAGCGTATTGACGATACCTGCAACCGTAGAGTTTTTTTGCCCTATGGCAACATAAATGCAAATAACATCACTGTTTTTCTGGTTTAGGATAGCGTCAATTGCAAGTGCGGTTTTACCCGTCTGCCTGTCTCCTATTATAAGCTCTCTTTGCCCTCTTCCTATGGGGACTATGGAATCCACGGCCATTATTCCCGTCTGGAGTGGCTCTTTAACAGGCTGTCTTTCGATAACTCCCGGTGCCGGGTACTCTATAGGCCTGTACTTGACGGTATTTACTTTACCCTTTCCATCCAGGGCATTGCCCATAGGATCTATCACCCTGCCAATCAGCGCATCACCAACGGGAACCTCTACGGGTTTACCCGTTCGTTTAACCATTGAGCCTTCGGTTACAGATATTGGATTGCCAAGCAAAACACAGCCAACATTGTCTTCCTCAAGATTCATAGCCATACCATATACACCGGCCTCAAACTCAAGCATTTCACCATACATACAGTTATCAAGCCCGTAGACCCTGGCAATCCCGTCACCTGACTGAAATACATACCCCACTTCATATGTTTGTGGTTTCAGGTCATATTTTTCTATTTGCTGCTTTATAACCTCAGCTATTTCAGCAGGTTTAATTTCCATAGTACATCATCCCCGTTTCCATACTTTTCCCCCCTGTGAAATAGAGGATTCGGCAGTGATTGATTTGTTAAGCCCATCAAGCGCGCTTTTTAATGAGGAGTCAATTAAAGTATTTCCTATTTTTATAATCAATCCACCCAATATATCAGGCTCAACAAAAACATTTGACTTAACAGACCTTGCACCGTACCTTTTTTTATATTTTTCCTCAATTTTCCTTATTGTTTCACCTGAAAGCATATTTGCCGTAATTATATCAATATTTATTATATTATACTTTTTATTTGCAAGGCGTACAAATTCATGATATATTGACCCTATAGACGCTATATGCTCTTTATCCGTCAAAAGCAGCAGAAGGTTTACAAGCTTTCTTTCAATGCTTTCGCCAAATAAAAGCAGGATTGTCTGTTTTCTAATATGTTTTTCAATAGTTTTATTATTGAGGAAGGTCTTCAATTCCCGGCTTTGAGTCAATACTTCAGATACCGTTTTTAACGAGGCTGAAAAATCTTCCGTTTTATCACCGGCAATATCCATCAATGCATGTGCATATATTAAAGCTGCAGAAGCCAAGCTAGGCAACCTCCTCATCCTCAAGGAATTTTTCCACCAGCTTAAGGTTTTTTTCAGAATCCATATTTTCCTTTGTTACTTTAGAGGCTGCTGTTAAAGCTATGCTTGCAATGTGGGATTTCAACTGCTTTGCGTATTTTTCTTTTTGATTTTCTATTTCAAGCCTTGCACACTCTATTGTTTCCTGCGCCTCTTTTTTTGCGGATTCTATTATTTTCTTGTACTCAATGTCGGCACGTTCTCTGGCTTTATTGACAATCCTGTCGGCCTTTGCTTTGGCAGCCTGCAATTTTTGGGCATATTCATTTTTTAAC
Organism: Clostridia bacterium; assembly: GCA_028280575.1. Classification (GTDB taxonomy): domain Bacteria; phylum Bacillota; class Clostridia; order Acetivibrionales; family STF1-152; genus JANQLN01. The sequence continues at coordinate 2,143 of JANQLN010000073.1, read as the reverse complement.
TGATTAGCTTCCTGCCGGTCCTTTTCTGCCTTATCAATATTATCCTTTATCATACTGGTTCTTTTTTGAAGAAATTCTGTTACCGGTTTAAACAGAAATTTTCTGAGGAGCCAGTACAACACAAGGAAGTTTATTGCTGCAAAAACCTGGGTCGGTATTTCAAATTCAAACATCATATTCACTTCCTGTCCAAAACTTGGTACTTAAGCTTGCAGACCTTAAATTTTACCCATCAGCAAAAGTGCCACCAGCAGTGCGTAAACTGCTGTTGCTTCTATCAAGCCTGCACCAAGAAGCAGTATCTTGAGTATGTTATTTGCAGCTTCCGGCTGCCTGGCGGCAGCTTCCACAGCTTTTGTGGTGGAGCGGCCTATTGCCAGTGAGGCTCCTATCCCTGTTGTTAAAACAGCAAAGCAAGCTGCTATTGCTATCCATGCGCCTTGATTCATTTTATACACGTCCTTTCGTTTCTCTGCTTACTTTATTTATCTAAAAAAGCATAATGCTCAATTGTTTTTTTATTCTACGGCTTCTCCTATGTACAGGCATGTCAGGAATACAAATATAAAGGCCTGCAAAATCCCGTCAAAAATATCAAAATATATACTTAAGCCCGCAGGTAAAAATACAGGCATCATTTCATAGATTAAGTCCATAATTATATATGCGGCAAGAATGTTTCCGAACAAACGGACTGCCAGTGACAAACCCCTTATAAAATACTCCATTATTTTAAGGGGAGCTGCTAAGGGTACAGGTTCTACAAAACTCCTTAAAAAGCCGGATACTTTTTTGAATCTTATATTGTAATAAATAACAAAAAATATTGACAGTACAGCCAGTGCAAGTGCTACATTGATATTTTTTGCGGGAGGGGTAATTTCTATAAATGGTATAAAATTAAATATGGATATCAAGTTTGACATGCCTAAAAAAAGGAAAAGAGTACCTATGAAAGGGGCTATGTGGGGCCAGTGATGCCCGGTAAATCCCTTTGTAAAATTATTGACACCATCTACTACCAGCTCTGCAATATGTTGTTTTGCAGTTGCCGGAACCAGGGCCAGTGTTTTGGTCATTACAATGGAGGCAATGACAAGAAAAGCCATTATAATCCAGATTACCAGAATAGAATTATCAATAACAATAGAAATTCCCATTATTTCAATATCAAATATATTATGCCCCGACAGGGCTTTTGTCAAACTATCGCCATGTCCCATTTCAGTCCTCTTTTTTCTTGTTTTCGAAACTGTTTTTTGTTATTCCTATAGCTTCTGTAAGCGCATTTATAATTATTACTACCGGAAGCAGCACAATACCTGTTATAGTACCCGGCAAAAGCTCTTTTTTGTATAACGTCATAAGATATACCGAAATAATGAGTATAAATGACATAATCAAAAAACCGGTTATATAAAGGGATGCTTTTGACTTGACATTTTTTTTTACCAGGCTTTTCAGCGTGCCTGCCACGAAATAAAGCTTTACAATGGCAACTGAGGCACCGTATACAACGCCGATAACGGACATTACTATATTATCTGTTGCAAATGCAAGTATTATTGCAGCAGGTATTACTAAAAATGATAAACGTTTAGCCAAAAAAATTATTACACTGTTAAGCACTTATATCTCCATTTTCGGAAATGGACAAATAATGAAGCGATTTGGATATTTTGCTTGATAAGATATTAAAAAAATCTTGACGCTACCGCCCCCCGTACGACAGGATTTCTTTGATGCCTTATCAAGTATAAAGCCGTTATTTATTATTTATCCGTTCCCTTAAGTTTAATAAACTTGCTCCTTAACCCAAAAATTGTCAAAAAGCCTTCTTCGTAAAAAGCCCGGCTTTTATTTTATCATATTGTCAAAAAGTTATCAATATAAGCAATTATTTAAGCCCCAGTTTTAACATTGAGAAGATTTATGCGTATTATGAAATAGTTATCATTGGGAATGAATTTAGAAAATGTTAGTGTATAGGTTCTTGAAAAAGGTGTAATTTGCCCGGCACTTACCTGGTGAACAATCTATTTACTTGTACGCAAGTAGAATATACACCAGGTAAGTGCCGGGGCATCTGAACTACGGACGGTGAATATGCCGGGTAGCCTTTTTCAAGGTTCTAGACACTTAC
>JANQLN010000056.1 GCA_028280575.1 Clostridia bacterium | reverse complement strand
GATTGAGTAATACTGACGTATTGCGATTGACGACAACGAAGCAATATGGGAAAATATGCCGCAAAATGCTGGTATGGATTTATGGAATAGAGTACTAGTACCCAACACCGTAAATACACAACCACATATTGAAGCATATTTTTCCGTATTTCTTCGTTGTCGTCGGATTAAATATCTCGATATTTGCACCTCCTCCGCCTTGCACTACGAAAAAACCTACTCCAATCTATGGTCGCGTATTTACGGTGTTGGGTACTAGATTTAGTAGTATGAATAAGCATATACAACATTTAGTATGCTCCTTACTTGAAATTGATTAAGGCGCAAATTGCTTACATAAGCTCCATGAGCCTCCAGAACTTTCTGGATTCAATTTTGGCACACATTTCATACTTATACTCAAAATTGCTATGAAACACTTTATTGGTATGGTCCAGGAACTTGCCCAGACTGATGATTGCCTCTACGGCTTTCCTGAGCTTTGGATCCCTAAAATTCAGTGTTATCCATTTACCGTCAATCAAAAGATAATCATCCAAAGAAGCTTCCATTGCATAGCTGTTCATATCTTCATCATCAGGATCAAGGGTAAATTCCTTATCTGCAAAATGATAATACAGCCCTTTTCTCACAATCCAAGGCAGCTTATTGAGTTTGTCTCTTACATCCCTGATTACGGAATCAAATTCAAGCTGGGCATAATTACTGGAATTAGCCGGCTCCAATAATTCATAATCTGTTTTTTCTATATCTGTAAGTAATTCGCTAATAAATTTGTCCCTTTTTCTTTCCCAACAGTTTATATTTATTTCGTCAAGATTTAATTGTGTTTTAACTTTTTCATACAAACTGTTCAGTCCTTTTTTATCATTGATAATCAGGCCTTGCGTAAGAGTTGCTACTCCCTTTATGTCTCTAAAACTAAACGGCGGAACCAAAACCGGTACATGCAAAATAGTTTTGACCCATACGGCTCCCATTTCACATAAGCATATGGGGCTTGAGTAATAATTTTTTGAAAAAAGAAGCAGCACCATTATACTCTCGTCAAGCTCCATCTTAATTCTCTGGAGAAAGTCTTCACCTAGTGGAACACCGTATCCCTCTACGGAGGAGCAAAAAATATTTTGGGACATAACACCCATGTTTTCCAGTAAATCGACCAGTTTTTCGGCTAGAGATCTGTCAATTGATGAATGACTGATAAAAACCTTATTCATACGTTTTCACACTCCCCATTAATATTCCGGTAAAATACTTTAAATTAACTAAAGAAAAAATTAATTGAATGTTAAAAAGTTTGTTTTTTGTACTACGCGAAAACTTCCGCTTTTAATGTTGACTGAGGCTGGAACTCTTATTTTGAAGCAGTTTTCGTTGTAGTATCAGGCATGATTATTTTTGTGAAACCTCTCATATATATATGTTACCATATAATGCTATATGTATCAATAGGTATTTCTTCCTATTATTCCTAGCTGCCGGTAAGCAAATTCATTTTTCCCCATATTACAGCCTGCATGACTCACTATATGGAACTTTTCAATTCTCTGCAATATGTTCTAAAAATCATATTGCAGAGAATTATGACCTTGTATTCAGAATACCTTTTCATCATTTTCATTCATTTTTTCGGCAATAGATATCATGTTGCTGAATATGCCAATTATTTTTTCCGAAAGATTATTTGCCTCGTCCAAAACTTTAATTGCATCATTTTTGCCGCTGCCTTTATTGATGATGTCTATTATACTATCGGCTTTTCTGTGAAGCCGGGAATGTACTTCTTCAACACTGCTCCAAAGATTTGTTATACGTGGGTTGGTGGGTTTTACTCCATAATAGAAATGCCCGAATCCACACTTGTGGTCATTTGTCTGTATAGGCTGCAAAGTATTGGTTTTTGCCATATTTTCCAACACATTCACCCAGCTGACATGAGCTTCAATCGCTTTTTTTATATTTTCTATAAAATCATTATTTGAAAGGCCGTAGTTTTTATTTACCGCAAGCTTTCCGGATTTATTGGTTAAAAATTCCATATCCTCTTCCACCTCGCTCATTGTATCCGCAAGCTTAAATATATCTTTACTGACATTTTCAAGTTCTGTTGACATAATATTAATATCTCCGGCATCGTTGCCCACAGTATGCATAGCTGCCGATACTTCCTCCATTGAAGCATTCATTTGCTCACCATATGCAGAAATGCTGTGGAGATTGTCTGTTATATCCTCCAGTGTCTTATAGTTTTCATTCATTACATCTGCCATTGATTCTATTTCAGCATTGACATTGTTTAACGATATTACAGTTTTATCTACACTTTCCGAGCTTTTGGCTGAAGCATTATTAATATCTCCCAGCAGCCCGTCCATTGAATTAAGAAGTGTTTTAGTAGTTTCGGAAAGCTTTCTGATCTCTCCCGCTACTACGGCAAATCCTTTTCCTGCCTCTCCTGCCCTTGCTGCCTCTATGGAAGCATTTAAAGATAAAAGATTGGTTTGATCAGATATTTCATAAATGCCGCTCACTGCATCCTTAATCTTTTCCACAATACTGATCAAGGATTTGACGTCCTGGCTCATGCTACCGGAAAGCTTTAGTACCTGACTTGTCTCTCCTTTTATTCCATCAATCATTTTAATACCTTTATTTGTATTCTCAGCAAGCACATGGGATTTAGATGATATATTTGAAAGAGATGTTGACATTTCAGTATTCGAATCCGTAATCTGTGTAACCGCAGATGTTGTTTCCTCAAAAGCTCCATAGACTGTTTCAGCCATTTTACTCAAATTTTCCGTCATGGTTTTAATTCTGCCACTATAAAAAACAAGCTTTAAATCAAAACTGCTTACCTGTGTAGCAAGATTGAAAATACTTTTCAATATCAATCTTATATCAGCTTTGCCGCTGTAAACGCCCAATCCCAGATCTATCAACCTTTTTGCCAGGATATTTTTTTCCCTTTGCCTAAGAATTTTGATTGAATCAATATTCTGCTTCTCCATAAATTCCAAAATATTTTCCATTTTTCTTGTTTTGATAATCACTTTCATTCCTCCCCAAAAAAAAGAAATTAACTTAAAACCATAAAATATTTACCCTTATGTAAACCAAGTAAACACAATACTAAAAAATATTAAATTGAATATTGATAAGGCAAATACTTATATTCACTTTTTTATCTGATTATAGACAGGCGTTAGCCCTTTCTGAATGTTACAGAACTAAAACAGCATACAGTTAACATACTCGTCAACAAAATCAGGTGAGCCGGATAGTTCAATATATTTGATTCTTCTGGCTATATCTACTGCCTGATCGATCATTCCAGCACAGAGAAGACCTTCAATTGCGCCTTCTCCAGCAGCATTTCCTATGGATTCAACCTTTTCTTCCAGTTGTGCTGGGATAAGTCCGATTTTTACCGCACTTTTTACATTTATATGGCTTCCAAACCCCCCTGCCAGATAGACCCTGGAAATGTCATCCATTTTTATTCCTGACCGTTTAATCAAGGTTCTTATTCCGGCAGCTATTGCAGCTTTAGCATTTTGGAGCTCTCGAATATCCTTCTGCGTAATACCTATACCCTTGTTTTTATCGATTACAAACACACCTTTTCCCTCTTCTTCAATAATCCTGTCCGCCAAAGGCAAAGCTGTCTGGGCTATCTCATCTTCATCAGGTATCCTGCCTGTTTCATCTATAACACCCTGCTCAAGCATAACCGAAACAGCATCTACCAGGCCGGAACCACATATCCCTTCAGCCTTTTTGCCTCCGATAGTTGTATATTCAAGGCCTTGATCATATGAAACAGTATCTATGGAACCATGTATGCCTCCCATTCCATATTTTATGTTGGCTCCTTCAAATGCAGGACCGGCTGCTGTTGAACAGGCATATAGTTTTTCATTATTTCCCAATACTATTTCCCCGTTTGTGCCTATATCAATAAGCAGACAATTTCTATCATCCAGGTACATTCCACTGGAGAGGACTGCTGCAACAGTATCGGCACCAATATAAGCAGATACACACGGATAAACTGCGGCAATTGCACCTTTGTTGATATTCAAATTCAGTTTGCCGGCATCAATAATCTGTAAAGCGGTAACGACAGGTATAAAAGGTGATACTGCCATGTATCTGGCAGGCAGATCCGTTAAAAAATGCATCATCGTTGTATTTCCCACAAAAACCATTTCATATATATTGTCTGGTATTATACTGTTTTCAGACGTGAGCTCGTGTATTATATCATTCAATGCATTTATTATTGTTTTGTTCATTTCTTTCCTGGCTTCATCGGAGCCATTTGTATAATCTATCCTGGATAAAACATCCGCACCAAAAGTCTTTTGGGGATTTAACATTGATTGAACCTTTACTCTCTCCCCCGTACAAATGTCATACAAATACGCAACAAGGGTTGTAGTTCCAATGTCCACAGCAATTCCATATAAGGTATCTTGTGTATTACCGTTTTCTATTGCCGTCATTTTGTTATTATACATGACAGCAGTAATGTCAAATTGGCTTTTTCTCAATGTGCCCGGCAGCTTTCTAACAAGCTCTATGCAATTAAGCTCAACAGTATCACCTAATGAACTTAAAATCCTCTCAAAATCTGAGGCCTGATTTTCCAGAGAAGGAATATCAAGCTTGACATTTTTTTTTCTTACAAGCGGAGACAGGGATACGGTTCTTGATTTACCGGCAGTTAAAATGCTCGCTTCTGCTTCCCGTCCGTCCAATTCAACTTCAATATCAGAATCCACCAATACTCTGCAGGCCAGTCTGTAGCCTTCTTTAACCGCATTTATCCCCAGTAAATCCAGCTCCTGTCCTGAAGGCTTTGCCACAGCACCTTTTAATTTCACCTTACATTTGCCACATGTTCCATTCCCCCCACATGGAGATGCCATATCAAATGAATGTGAATGTAATATCTCTAAAAGATTAGCTCCCTTTTTTGCTTTAACCTGAACTTTATTGCCATTTATTATTATACTAATAAAATATTCCAAAACAACCACGCCCTCATTTTGTCATTTCCTGCGATAAAAGCAATTTGCATATTAATCAATTTCAAGTAAGGAGCATACTAAATGTTGTATATGCCTGTTGTTCGCATGCCCTGTTAAAAAACATAACATAATGCTTTTATCCTACCATTATATATTAATCAGTAGAAATGGTTGTGTATTTATTTGTGTAATATTGTAGTTTTTTTAATTTGTGCCGTCATAATTTTTATGATTCGTATAATATCCATTTTTAATCGATGTTTTTTTAGTAGAGTAATACAAAATTTTGTATCTACTTTATAATCCGGTCCTTGACTAACCTTGAGTAAAATAATATAATTTTATATAATTTTAACATATTGTATAAAGGGAGTTTTTTCTATGAAGGAAGTTAGAACAAGATATGCCCCAAGTCCAACCGGATACATGCACATAGGCAATTTGCGTACGGCCTTGTATGAATACCTTGTAGCAAAGGTAAATAATGGAAAGTTTGTATTAAGGATAGAAGATACCGATCAAAGCAGGTATGTCAAAGGAGCTGTTGATGTAGTATACAGTACGTTAAAAATAGCCGGAATTGAGCATGATGAAGGACCGGACATAGGTGGTGAATATGGCCCTTATGTTCAAAGCCAGAGAAAGGATTTATACCTTCCCTATGCAAAACAGTTGATAGACAAGGGGAAGGCATATTACTGCCTGTGCACCAGGGAAAGGCTTGATGAAATGCGCAGGTCCTTGGAATCTGAAAATCTGCCTCCCAAATACGATAAATGCTGTATGAGCCTTTCCCGTGTCGAGCTTGAAGAAAAGCTTTCTTCGGGCTATCCATATGTTATCAGGCAAAAAATGCCTGAAAAAGGTATTACTTCTTATGAAGATGCAGTATATGGCACAATATCAATAGATAATAAGGAGCTTGATGACCAGATTTTAATAAAATCCGATGGTTTGCCTACATACAATTTTGCAAATGTCATAGACGACCATTTAATGAAAATAACCCATGTTGTAAGGGGCAGCGAATACCTTACGTCCACTCCAAAATACAACCTGCTGTATGAAGCGTTTGGGTGGGATATACCTGTTTACATACATTTGCCGCTAATAAACAAGCCGGGAGGCGGCAAATTAAGCAAAAGAACCGGAGACCCTTCCTTTGAAGACCTTATTGAAATGGGATATATGGCAGAAGCTGTAGTCAATTATGTAGCATTACTAGGATGGAGCCCTGGCGATGACCGGGAATTTTTTTCACTTGAAAGCCTTTGCAGAGAATTTAATATTAAAGGAATAAGCAAATCACCCGCAATTTTTGATATAAAAAAGCTCACATGGATGAATGGAGAATACATTAGGAAACTGTCATTGGATAAGTTTCATCAACTTGCCCTTCCCTATTATAAAAAGGCTTCTCTTACAGGGCAATTGAATTTAATAAAATTAAGTGAAGTGCTTCAAAAAAGAACGGAAACATTTGGCACAATCCCAGAAAATATTGACTTTTTAGCAAAACTTCCTGATTATGACACTTCGCTGTACATACACAAAAAAATGAAAACCAATGAAGAAAATTCATTAGTTAGCCTTAAAGCCATAATACCAATTATGGAATCTATAGACAAATGGGAAAATGATGTTCTCTTTGAAAAGCTGGCAGCACTGGCGAGGGAAATGGGTGTCAAAAACGGTGTCATTCTCTGGCCGCTTAGAACTGCATTGTCCGGTAAACCGGTAAGCCCCGGCGGCGGCACAGAACTTGCAGAAATCATGGGCAGGGAAGAAACTCTGGAAAGAATCAATATAGGAATTGATAAGCTTAAAAAGCAGTTAAGCTCCTGATTCCTGTTTTATAATAATAGCAAATGGAGGATATTAATGAATAATAAAGATGAATATTCCAATTTTATACAGGACATAATTGATCATGATATGAAAAATAATATTTACGGCAAGGTCCATACAAGGTTTCCGCCGGAGCCAAACGGCTGTCTTCACATAGGGCATGCCAAAGCTATATGCATAGATTACGGAATCGCTGAAAGAAACAACGGTCTTTATAATTTAAGATTTGATGATACCAATCCTGTAAAAGAAGACACCCAATATGTTGAGGCGATTAAAGAAGACGTCAAATGGCTTGGTTTTGATTGGGAGGACAGACTGTACTATGCTTCCGACTATTTTGACAAACTATATGAATATGCTGTAAAACTTGTTGAACTCGGTAAGGCTTACGTTTGTGACTTAAGTCCCGACGAAATAAGAAATTACAGGGGAACGCTTACCGAGCCCGGAAAAAACAGTCCTTTTAGAAACAGGCCGGTTAAAGAAAATCTTGAGCTTTTTACAAGGATGAAAAACGGAGAGTTTGAAGATGGCTCCAGGGTGCTTCGTGCCAAAATCAATATGTCTTCTCCAAATATGAACATGAGAGACCCGGTAATTTACCGTATTCAGCATAGCACTCATCATAGAACAGGAGACAAATGGTGCATATACCCCATGTATGATTATGCGCACCCTTTATCCGATGCAATTGAAAACATAAGCCATTCAATGTGCTCACTGGAATTTGAAGACCACAGGCCTTTATATGACTGGTTTTTAAAAGAACTAGGCATTCCCGGCCCTCCAAGGCAAATTGAATTTGCAAGATTAAATTTAACCTATACGGTAATGAGTAAAAGAAAGCTTCTCCTGCTTGTAGAGGATAAATACGTATCCGGCTGGGATGACCCAAGAATGCCCACTTTATGCGGACTTCGCAGAAAAGGCTATACTTCAAAATCAATAAGGGCCTTCTGTGATAAAATAGGTATTGCAAAAACATACAGCAAAGTTGATATATCATTTTTGGAGCATTGTATAAGAGAAGACCTGAATAAAAAAGCACACAGGATAATGGCAGTGCAAAATCCAGTTAAGGTTGTTATTGATAATTATCCTGAAGGGAAAGTTGAAGAATTTGAAGTGGAAAACAACCCTGAAGACCCTGGGGCTGGAAATAGGCTTGTTCCCTTTTCCAGGGAATTATATATTGAGCAGAATGATTTTATGGAAGATCCGCCCAGGAAATTTTTTAGACTTGCACCCGGACGGGAAGTCAGGCTTAAAAGTGCTTATTTTATTACATGTACCCATATTATTAAAAATGAAAAAGGTGAAATTAATGAAATCCATTGTACCTATGATCCGGAAACAAGAGGGGGCAATGCTCCCGACGGCCGCAAAGTTAAAGGTACAATACACTGGGTATCTGCCAGACACGCGCTTGACGCAGAAATAAGGCTTTATGAAAACCTTTTCAGCAAGGAAGACCCCTACGATGCAGAAGAAGGCGGAAGCTTTTTGGATAACATAAATTCTGATTCTCTTAGAATACTGGTAAACTGTAAAATAGAGCCTAATGCAAAAGATGCAGAACCGGGTACAAGCTACCAGTTTATGAGACTTGGTTATTACTGCGTTGATAAGGAATCGGGCTTCAATAAGCTTGTTTTTAACAGGACGGTGACCTTAAGAGATACATGGGCTAAAATAGCAAAAAAGTAAAATCATAATTAAAACGGCAAGGCTTTTAGTATTTAAGCCATTTACTTTCAAATAGACTACTCATAATGTTCATTTTTATTTATAATAAGAATGTCAAAAGAGTTTTATTTGAGTTTCCCCATTTTTAACATTGAAAAGATTTATGTGTATAATGAAACAGTTATCATTGGGAATGAAAATGTTAGTGTATATATAAGTCGTATTACTTTATAAACGACTTATGAATCAAGGTATTTGATTTCGTAATAGCTGAACTATTTTAAAAAGGAACCTATTACGAAACAAATTGTTCTTGAAAAAGGTGTAATTTGCCCGGCACTTACCTGGTGTATATTCTACTTGCGTACAAGTAAATAGATTGTTCACCAGGTAAGTGCCGGGGTATCTGAACTACGGGTGAATATGCCGGGTAGCCTTTTTCAAGGTTCTAGACACTTACATTTTCTTAATGATTGGACTGATAAATGTTTCATTATACACATAAATCTATACCTATTTTAAAAATTGGGGAAAATTTTTGTAATTCAATATTAAAGATAGGGAGATACTCTATCGGGACATGCAAAAAGACTTATGTTTCCATAAGCCCTTTTTATAACCTGATTTGAAGAATTTCAGTTTCAGTATTTGCCCATTTACCTGCAGGGTATCAATATTTGTTGTCCGGGTGAAATTATAGAACTGTCTTCCATGTCATTAATATTCTCAATGTTGAGTATTGTTGTTCCATATCTTTTTGCTATGGACCACAGAGTATCGTTCTCCTGTGCAAAATAAATCAATATGCTGTATTTATTTTCCGCTCTGGGTTCATCCTCTTCCCTTTCTTCTATTTTGTCAAGCAGATTGACTTCTAAAGGTTTAATCGGCTTCAAAGCCATATTGACTGCCATTTTTAGTTCAATTTCACTCCCTGAAAGAACATCATAAGTTAAATTCTCCACAGCTAATTGAATATTGCAGTTCTCATCTTGCCTTATATTATCCACGCCAACCGTATGCTTAAATGGTATTTCATGCTTCAAGCTGTTTATGGGCTGCTCCTCGTCTGATGTGGCATATAACATGCTGCACTGTACAAATCCCTCAACCGTAACCTTAGTATCAAAGGTTGAATAACCTGATACTACCGGTTTGGTACTAACATTATATATCCCCGCCGCGTTAGGATTATCCCCCATAACCGTAAGTACTTCCCTGGCCGGAAATTGCTCGCCGACCGAATCGGATATATCCTCCAACTCCACATTTGAAACACTTAAATCAACTCTTTTAGAAGGGCTGTATGCATCTTCTATAATTTCAATTTCCCTTTTGGCAAAAGCTATTGCATCAATTTTGATTTCAGCTTCATAATTTAAAAACCTTGCTTCTCCCTCCGAATCTTCTTCCGCACCAAATGACGTATTTACTATTTTACAATCAATATCACAGTAGCTGTATTCATCCACTCCCGGCAAATCCATAAATTGAGTAAAGGGTATTTCATGCTCCATATATCCAATACCCATGGACTCCCCATTACCCATGTAGAGGGTAGCAACCCTGATTTCGCCTTTAGCAATTATTTTGTTGTCGGTCACCTTGTAATCAATATTTGATATTTTTGCATCAGATCTCAAAATATCCAGTATTGCAGGATTTTTATCAGGTACTTCAAGTGACTCATTAAGTGCAAATCTTTCTTCACCATTGCCCACAAAGCTGTTAATAATATACGTATTCCTTAAAACCTGCATATCATCCGCACCTTCAATTTCAGACGCAAATCCGAAGCTTCTTTCATCGGAAACATTGTAGGAAATATCCATTATTGTCTTTAAATTAAGCTTCCTGTCATTTGGAACCTTGTATTCAATGTGTTCTAAATCGCAATTTATCCTGCAATTCATGTCCGGCCCCACTCCTGTGGCATGAATCACTTCCGAAAATGCAACATCCGAAGTAATACTCTTAACGTCCGTATTATTATCTTCACTCATATAAAGAATCTTGTATCGTATTATCCCTCCTACCGTAATCCTGTCTTTACCTGTTTCCACACTGTTAACAAATACATCTCCATCCAGAACAAGAATCCTTAATATATCCGGCTTGGAATCCGGAACGATAAGATCATTTTCAATAACAGTCTGGGAGTTATCCCTGCTTACAACCTGGCTTACAACAATATCTTCTTTAACAAGCTCAATCGCCATTACCTATCAACCCCTTGCCTAATATACCTCTTAAGGTCAATGGAAAAACTGCCTTACAGTATAAAAACAGGCATCATTATTCCATAAACACTTAGATTTAATAATATATATGATATATATATTGAAGGGATGTTCAAATTATTACTTTTAAAAAACAAACAAAAAAAAACAACCGGATTTTAATTAATCCGGTTGTTTTCTAATTTGAATACTTTTCCAATATTCCCTGCAGTTTTCTTGAAAACCGGCACATATAATTGCGAATTATATGTAGTAATATATTTTGCCGAAACTAAAATGTCACGCTGAATTTTCAAGCTAAAAACCGTAATCTGGGATAAAAACCCTTCCCACTAGCTTACCTGTATGCTCTTATTATCCCTGCACCTTACAATTTCAACAGCTTTAGTCAGGATATCCGTGTAGCTGTAAGATACCCTTCTGGTCATGTCATAGTCATTTTCAAACTTAACTGTGAATATGCTGGGATAAGTACTTTCAAGAACACCTTCCTTTATAAAGGATTTTCTCCTTCCCCTGTTTGCCTTGAGCTGGATTTTTTCACCAACACATTTTTCTATATTACTTTTAATTTTAGTAAGTTCGCCATGTTCCATCATTTTTCGCATATCACCTCATCTTAAGTTTGTTAATATTATATCACAATACTGAAAACATGTCAAAAAAACATAATATTATAGCAATAGGATGCCGTAATGTCAATAGTTATTTTAAAAAAACTATTAAATCGTGCAAATAAACCATTTGGCGGCATAAATTAAACATAATTGCATATAAACATTGTACAACAAAATTATTTAAAACAAACAGCTTATTATGCACATTGACTAATATTACAAAATTGTATCTCAAAATTTAAAAATATAAAATTTATGTTACATTTGCACATGACTCTATTTCAATAAATTTACATACATTATGGGATTATCCCTGCCCCTTAATAGGGTTCGGAAGGATAACCACTCCTGTATTTACCCCTGGTTTCAAACCCTCCAATGCCTTTTGAACCTGTAATTGTAACTGCCACAACAGTCCTGGGAGTAACAAGCCTGCTCGTATCAGTCATAGCAAGCTTTTCACATACCAATACAGGATCAAGGGTATGAATTAACACCCTGTAGGGAGCACTTGCAAAGTTGGCTCCGGATTTTAAAATCTCATTATACATTGACTGGCAGGCACCTGCAAAAATAACCAGTGAGTCCATGTCAGGCTCATACCTTCGAGCTTCCTTTACTGCTTCTATGTAGTATTTTGAGTTTTTATAGCTGTCTATATTACCATATTTATCCTTCCCCTTCGCTACCGCATCATGGCCTGTCAAAACCAGAATATCCGGTCTGTATTCACTTAAAAATTCATATACCGCATCAGGCTGTTCTCTTTCCGGAATAAATTTTCCTGTAGCCTCAAGTTCAAGCTTTTTGTACTCCTGCATACAAACTTGCAGGTAGTCTTCGTCTCCGTCAAGATGCAATATGCTTCCAGGTTTTTCAAAGCTTTTGGCCGTATTATTTGCAGCTGTTCTATAATAGTTTTTTTTTACCTGGTTTCTTGTTTCCTTAATATTTCTGCTTTTTCTATTTATTATTACCTGTTCTTTCCTTTTATATTCCTTAAGTTTGTCATCGGTTATTAAAATAACATCGGACTCAGGTGCATCAGCCAGTATCCTATAGCTCAAACCTTTCATTTCCACCGTATTATCCTGATCTCCCTCCGTTTCGATGATATTGACAACCTTAAAATACAAATCCTCTCCATAAGACCTCCTGGCAACAATGTCCCCCACTTTTAAATCACCCAATCAATCACCCTCTTTCCTTAATTCTGCCCATTACCCATTATATGAAAAAACCTGCTGTTTAGTGTTTGGATAATAAAATTCATGCTTCCTTGCTTTATATATACAAATAATATAAAATAATAAACCATAAAGCAATTTGCCTTTCCAGGTATATTTGCTTATATTTATGGAGGTAATCAGCATGCTCTCTGATATTGAAATTGCACAAAAATGCACCCTTAAGCCTATTGTTGATATTGCTGCGGCACTGGGTATTGCAGCAGGTGAAATAGAACAGTACGGTAATTTTAAGGGGAAGCTTTCACTGTCCTTATGGGATAGGATAAAAAGCAAGCCCGACGGAAAACTGATTCTTGTCACGGCTGTAAACCCAACTCCGGCCGGTGAAGGCAAAACTACCACTACCATAGGTCTGGGACAGGCAATGTCCGGACTGGGTAAAAAGGCAATCATTGCCCTCAGGGAACCTTCACTGGGACCGGTAATGGGCATAAAAGGAGGAGCTGCAGGGGGTGGATATGCCCAGGTTGTACCTATGGAAGATATCAACCTCCACTTTACAGGAGACATTCATGCGGTAACAGCGGCAAATAATCTCCTTTCTGCAGCAATAGACAATCATTTGCACCAGGGAAACAGGCTGGGTATAGATCCCAGGAGGATAACATGGAAACGCTGCATGGACATGAATGACCGTGCACTCAGAAAAATAGTTACAGGTCTTGGAGGTAAGTCCAACGGCATACCGCGGGAAGACGGATTCCACATTACGGTGGCATCTGAGGTTATGGCAATTTTGTGCCTGGCATCAAATATTGAGGATCTGAAAAATAGACTTGGTAAAATAATTATAGGATATTCATATGAAAAAAATCCCGTCAGTGTATCTGATTTAAAGGTGGAAGGCGCTATGGCGCTGCTTTTAAAGGATGCCATAAAGCCCAATCTTATTCAATCCCTCGAACACACTCCCGCACTTATGCATGGAGGTCCTTTTGCCAATATTGCACACGGCTGCAATAGTGTTACCGCAACAAAAATGGCTCTTAAGCTTTCCGATTATGTCATTACCGAAGCAGGATTCGGCGCAGACCTTGGCGCGGAAAAATTCTTTAATATCAAATGCCGGCTGGCCGGATTAAAGCCTGATGCTGCAGTGCTGGTTGCTACAGTAAGAGCTCTGAAATATAACGGCGGCATACAGGTTAACTCTTTAGAGCAGGAAAACATAGAGGCTTTGGAAAAAGGATTTGTCAATCTGGAAAAACATATTGAAAATATCCATAAATTCGGTGTGCCTGTTTTAGTATGTGTAAATATTTTTCCGACTGATACCGGGGAAGAAAAAAATTATATGAAGCAGCGCTGTAAAAGCCTTGGCGTTCCGTCGGCTTTTTCACAGGTCTATACCCGGGGCGGAGAAGGAGGCATTTCTCTAGCAGAAAATCTTATAGAATTAACAGACCGGAATAAAGCATCTTTTAAGCCGCTTTATGATATTAACGAGCCAATCAAGGATAAAGTTGAAATCATAGCCCGGGAAATTTATGGTGCGCAGGGAGTAAATTACTCAAAGGATGCCCTTCAATCAATACGCCGCATTGAAAGGATAGGCCTTGATAAAATGCCTGTGTGTATGGCCAAAACACAATATTCATTGTCCGATAATAAAAAACTGTTGGGAGCACCTGAAAATTTTAAAATTTCAGTAAAAAATGCGGTAGTATCCGCCGGAGCTGGTTTCATTGTTGTAACTGCCGGGGACATACTCACCATGCCGGGACTGCCAAAGGTCCCGTCATCCGAAAAAATTGATATTGATAATGACGGCAGGATAACAGGATTATTTTAATATGAGAGCTCCCTGTATTCTTTTTTAAATCTATCAATAAATTGAATATGTGAGTCGGTCATGGCAGAAACATTTTCCAATTTTGGTATGTAGGTTTTTTTTGCCCAGCTCTTTTTATTATTATAATATCTATTGCATATTTTCCAGAACCTGAACGGAAACTGGAGCAGGGAAACAAGAAGTGAAGCATCATTTATATCAATATTTTCTATACCGCAGTACTCTTTAATGATATAAACTGATTCATCATATTTCCAACTGCTTTTTTCCATTCTTCGCCTTATAACTTCAGCCAGATCAAACATTTTAACATCAATACAGCATTTTTCAAATCCCTTAATAAATACTTTTTCATTATTGAACAACACATTTCTATGGTCATAATCATGATGGCAAAATGATTTTTCCTTTAAAGTATTTTCAACACATAAATCATATGTTTTGCCCTCCAGCCTGTCCAGAGCCTCTTCACCCATTTTATAGAACCTGTCGGCATAAACTAAAAAAAGATAATCAAAGTTGCTTCTACCCTTTACAGCTTGATTTTTTAGTCTCTTTATTTCTTTCAGCCTCTTTTTTAGCATGACGGGAAGAGCTCCCAGCCCATCCTGCACAAAAATGCTTTTTGCAGGGGTGAATCCTTTTGATGCTTTATGCATAAAGGCAAGCTGCCTCACTGCCTTGACAGTATCGTCCATACAGTTGAAATCACATTCTCTTCCTTCATAAAAATCCGTCAGGGAATAATGAAAACCATTGAATTGAAATGATGGTTCCCCTTCATTAGTAAGCAAATATTTGGATAAACATTTAAAGTTGTTATTATAAAGATGTTCCTTTGCAAAATGTACAAAAAGAATTCTTTCCGGTGAAATATTATGACTCTGCAGATATTTTTTACCCTGCAGAGTTTTTATTATATGTCCGTCCATGTATGGTTCCATGCTGTTCACCTTTATACTATATTTAGCAGATACAATACCATGTAATTCTTTCATATTATGGATTCTCCCCGGTTGTTCACTATGTTTGGAAATAAGCTTTACTGCAGCAATACTATTTCCGTAATCATAAATTTTGAAGCCACTTGCGTATTCTAACGGGCCGGCTTATTAAAGCACGGCAATACTATTTGGAATTTCTTTTATTCCTGCAATATGGCCTTACATCATGTTTTTGGAAACATATAGTAAATTATATGCATTTACTTTGATTCTAGAAGCCTTTAATTTTTGAAAAGCTGTAAGCTATTAAATACGCTGCCGAAATGGCAAGAAAAGGTATCATGGGATAGGCATACCTGTCAAACGCCATATATATGCAGTGTATAATGTTAAAATAAACCATTATAATAAGCGGCAGCATATACCTTGGATTTTTAGTAACCAACTGCACAATAAAACCCAAAAATCCAAGAAGAAGCAGAAAATAATGATGTATAATCACAATACCTGTTTTCACTCCAAGGAATTCCTTCCAGTAAAATACGGTACCCCAAAAAAATTTAGTTTTATCAAGAGTATACCATTTTATGTAATTATAAGCATTGTCGCCAAAGCCTTTTTTTATCCTTTCAAATGCTACAGCCATCTCTATATCATTCGTTTCAAGGGCAGTTTCACCTAACTTATAGTAAACTGTATTATCCTTTGTCTGCTCATAATTTATATAGGTACCCTGAAGCATGGGATTCCCTCCGGCAGCACTCAGTGGAATAAATCTGTTATATTCGTTAAAATTTCTGACCCACCACGGGACCATAAATACAATCACTACAGAAAATATAACCGCTGCAGCTTTTATTATCCGCTTTATATCAAAGCCTTTACGAAAAATTACATATAGTATGAACAAAAATGGGTAAAGCAGCATGGTTGGCCTTATTAATGTTGCAGCCGCGGTTAAAAAACCTATGGCCATAAGCTTTTTCAAGCCGGGTTTATCAATATATAACAGGGAAACGTATACAATCAATACAAGAAAAAATGTAAAAACCGACTCCGTAAGTAAAAAACCCGGCGCCGTAATTGAAGGCATATAAAAGGCAAGAAGCAGCAGGCTGATAATACCCGCCGTCATATTGAAGGTATATGCGGCAATCCTGTAAATAAAATACAATGAAAAAACCTGCAGTATCACCTGTATTAGCCTTACGGCCTGCATACCCTCCAAACCGGTTCCAAACAGGGCAAATATACCCCCAAGAAAAAAAGGATATCCCGGCATTATAAAAACAGTAGGCTCATTATATTGATGGAAAACAAGTCTTCCTTCCTCAAGCAGGACTGCTGCACTTTTAATATAATTTAAGTCGTCGCTGGCAAGTGTCAGGCTGCTCCCATATTTAAAAACCGTATAAAACCTTATTAAAGCCGAAACGCTTAACAATATCAAAGGCAATTTATTTTTTTTAATACCTTCATAAATAAATTTTACAAAAAGACAGATTACAGTGCACCTCTTTTCAATACTCTTATCTTAATACTATCCCTTTAAGCATGCAAGTATTCAAAAAGGCGTATAATCTTAAGATTATACGCCTTTACCAATACGGAAAATGCTTATTGCTTCCGTACTTAACAATTATCGGCTGTTTTTACTGCTGGTCCGCCTTTTCAAGGGCCAAAAGCCTTTCCCATCTATGATCTATCTCCTGCTGGATATCCTGGATCAAATGCTTGTTCGTTTCAGTGAATAGATGTTTAAACCTTCCCTGGGGCTTTAAGAATTCTTCTATAGGCAGTTTTTTCCTGGGCTTATAATTAACAGTATACTTACCGTTAACTACTTCATAAAGAGGCCAGGCACAGGTTTCAACTGCCAGCTTGTTTATATCCATAAGATCCGGAGTATTGTATCTCCATCCCCTCGGACATGGCGCAAGCACATTCAAAAAAGCCGGTCCTTCTGTGTATATCGCCTTTTCAGACTTTTCATACAGGTCCTTCATATTACCAACAGCTATGCTCTGTGCGACATATGGAAGATGGTGGTTTACCATAACTTCAGTCAGGTCCTTCCTCGACTGCTGTTTGCCGGGGATTACCTTACCTGCCGGTGATGTTGTAGTATCAGCATATTTAGGTGTTGCCGAAGATCGTTGAATACCTGTGTTCATGTAAGCTCCATTGTCATAGCAAACATAAACCATATCATGGCCTCTTTCCATTGCTCCGGAAAGAGATTGGAATCCTATATCATAAGTCCCGCCGTCTCCGCCAAATGCAATAAACTTTGTATCATAGTCTATTTTACCCTTCTTTTTTAATACCGTAAATGCTGCTTCCGCACCTGAAACTGTTGCAGCAGAGTTTTCAAATGCGCTATGGATAAACGAATCTTCCCATGAAGTATATGGGTAAAGAAATGAAGAAACCTCAAGGCACCCTGTTGCGGCACCGATCACGGCATGGTCTTCCGGTTTTAGCGCCCTGAGTATCTGCCTGACAACAACCGGTGCACCACAACCTGCACACATTCTATGTCCTCCGGTAAATCTCTCAGGTTTTTTTGCTGCCTGTTTAAGATTATATGCCATTTTTACACCTCCTATTCTCTGACACCAAGATAATTAAATACGGAATCTACTTTGCCCGTTTTAGCTATGTCAAGCAGATTTTCAAAAACCGACTCTATGTCATCGGCCTTAACATCCCTGCCTCCCAGGCCATAAATATAATTTATAACCTTAGGCTCACATATGCCTTTAATAAACATGGCACTTGTTACATCGGTAAACAATGGCCCGCCTGCTGCATTAAAGCTGTCGGCCTTATCCATTACTGCAATTGACTTAAACTTAGAAAGGGCCTGTGCAATTTCGTCAACAGGAAAAGGCCTGTATACTCTGGGCTTTATCAAGCCTACCTTTTTACCCTGCTTTCTTAAAGCATCCACAACATACTTTGCAGTTCCTGCAGTTGAATTAAGTAAAACAATAGCCGCTTCTGCGTCTTCTGTCATATACTCTTCAAAAAGCCCATAGCTTCTGCCGGTTATTTCAGCAAATTCCTCTGTTACCTGTAAAATTACATCTTTTGCATTCTTCATGGCTAAAGATTGCTGCATTTTGTGCTCAAAATAATGCGGTATAAAGTCAAGTGGTCCCACCGATATAGGATTTTCCCTGTTTAAAAGGTAATCCTCCGGCTTGTATTCACCAATAAAACCCTTTATCTTATCATCCTCCAAAAGCTCAATGTTTTCAATGGCGTGTGATGTTATAAATCCATCCTGGCAAACCATTACAGGCAGCAGGACATCCTTATGCTCTCCAATCCTATGGGCCATCAGCATATTATCATATGCTTCCTGGTTTGTTTCGGAATAAAGCTGTATCCATCCTGAGTCCCTGGCTCCCATTGAATCACTGTGGTCATTGTTTATATTGATAGGACCCGACAGTGCCCTGTTTATACAGGCAAGGACTACGGGAAGCCTTGAACCGGACGCTATATATAATAATTCCCACATAAGTGCCAGTCCGTTTGCCGACGTAGCCGTCATTGCCCTGGCTCCGGCTGCCTGCGCACCTATACAGGCGGACATTGCACTATGCTCCGACTCAACCGGCACAAATTCCGTGTCTACCGTACCGTTTGCTACAAAAGTAGAAAAGTACTGGGGAACTTCAGTTGACGGGGTTATCGGAAAAGCTGCAACAACGTCAGGATTTATTTGCTTCATGGCAACAGCTATTGCTTCGTTACCGCTCATTCTTTCTCTTATTCCCATAATATCTTATACCTCCTTACTTGCTTTCTTCCACAAAATCAATTGCTTTAAAGGGGCATACCTTGACACATATGCCACAGCCTTTACAATGGTCGTAATCAAAATCAACCCTCTTGCCTTCTTCATTGATCAATATTGAGGTATCCGGACATACCGGATAGCACAGCAAACACTGCTTGCATTTTTCCTCAATCCATACAGGCTTCATTGATCTCCAGTCCCCTGTCTTAAAAAGCTCTGCATTACCCGGTGAAGAAATATTTCCTCCCCTGGTTATATCCTTCCAGCTTACATTGGGATCTAATGATTTTTTGTCCTTTTCATTCAAGCCTTTTTTCATAATCCCTTCACCTCCTGCATAGACCTTTCAAGTGCCTTGATGTTACCATCTATAACTTCAGGCTTATGGCTAAACTTATGCTTGAATGACTCAACCATATCATCAAGAAAAGCTTTATCATCCATAATCCCGGTAACCTTAACAATCGCACCAAGCATAGGCACATTGGGAAAATATTTGCCAAGGCAGTCAACTGATATGGTTCTTGCATCAATTGTACAAACTTTTCCCTTGTAGCCTTTCAATAAATCCCTTAATTCGCCAGGTTCTTTAACCGTATTGATGACAATCGCACCTTCTTCACTCAAGCCGGCAGTTACGTCAACGGACTCTAAAAGTGTGTCATCAACTACCACTACATAATCAGGCTCATAGATAGCACTGTGTACAGTTATTCTTTCATCACTTATTCTATTATAGGCAACAATGGGAGCACCCATCCTTTCAGGTCCATACTCCGGAAAACCCTGTATATATTTACCCGTATTGAATGCTACGTCTGCCAGCAGAAGCATTGCTGTTTTTGCACCCTGTCCGCCTCTGCCATGCCACCTGATTTCAGTAACCTTAACCATAAACAAACCTCCTTTGCTCACTTCCAATTAAAACAGAATTCTACCTTCTTAAATTACATAATATATTACTTTAATTCAGCAAATTGCTTATGTTATGATTTTTTAAGCGGAGCATACTAAATTTAGCATTATGAATAATAAGCACATACAATATTTAGTATACTCATTGACCTTAAACTGATGCAGCGCAATTTGCTTTCATCATAGATAAAAGTATACTTCTTTGTTATTTTTTTGTCAAGGCAATATCTTGTAAAATCCCATGTAAAGCGCAATACGAGCGTTGAATAATGTTCTTTGTATACAATCTTATACGCAAAAAATTCCCATGATTAAAGAGTATTAAAAAATACATGATATTTCTAAACAGGATTGAAAAACAATTTTTTTAGTCTAAATATGTTAATAGTGTAACTTATGCCAGCATATACTTAAGGACAGTGAGAAGTCCAACGCCGGGAACTCCTAAAAAGCCTGCTACAAATATTGACATAATATTAAATGAAAGATGAAACGAAAAAAGTCCCCCCGCAAGATTTACTGCAAACAGCATAACCGCCCCAATTACTCCTCGATAAACCAACTTAACTAAAATTTTCAATTCTAACCCCACCTCAATAAAACTTGCAGCTGCAAGTTAAGAATTCAATTTTTAAACATCTGCATGCAAACTGCTATAATTACATAATATGTTTAATTATGATACCATATTCTTTTTCTTGACTTTCTTAAGCAGGTATTCATATTTAATCTCACAGGCTTTAATCTTGTAGGTGCAATAGTCTACAGCTTCATTGTCAAAGACATAATCCAATTCTTTTGTAGCCTGCTCCCAATCCTGTTTTGCCTTTTTCAAACCTTCCATAAGAAGCTCAGATTCACTTTTAAATTCAAAGGGTTCTTCTTTTTCTTCTGCAGCAAAAAAGCTAATAATTCTATTGAGAAGACTCTCTTTTTGATATCCGGTTTTTTGTTTCCTTTCAGGTAATACATCCATATTTTCCAACTCCAGCTATAATAATTGTCTCCAAATCACTTTTTCTGGTCATTTTATATTATAGCCATTAACAGGAAATTATATTCTAATTTATGGAAAGCTTTTTTTAATAAACTGCTCCGGCAATTAATTATCACAATTTTTATCAATTTGAAATACAAATGTAATGAAAATATAATACCATCAACATATAAAAGAAAATGAGGATAAAAAATATTTATAAATACTATTATCATTTATGTTATGCAGTGAAACAAACGGCAGAAATATTCGTCTAAGTAAATGCAATTGTACATTTTATATGATTTGAATATTTATATGTTGGGGTGTCATTTATGAAAGTACCGTACAGATTTAGTACCAAAAAAGGCAGTTATGTTATAATTGTTTCAGTTATATTGTTTACAATCGCAATGGCAGGACTTTCCTCGCGGTTTGCATTTTCAACGTTTTTTTCAGACAGCATACATAATGGTGTTTATGTAAGCGGTATTAATGTGGGTAACAAATCTGTGGCGGAAGCTGCTGATATTGTTAAAAACAGTCTCGTGGAAAAAATTGATAGTATAAATATTACTCTTAAGAAAGACAATACTGAAACCGTATTTGCATTAAAGGATATTGATTTTACATACGACATAGATGAAGCGGTAAAAAAAGCATATTCCATTGGACGTACGGGCAACCTGCTAAGAAGGATAATGCAAATTGTAAAGGCACATAAGGATACGGTGAATGTTGGAATAGAGTACTCTTTGAATAATGAAAAGCTGGAATCATATATTGATGATTTTTACAAATCAACGCTTATTTCCGTAAGGCAGCCCGATATTATCATTTCTGAAGAGAAGGTTACGGCCGTCTCAGGAAGAACAGGTGAACACATAGATAAAGAAGCTGTAATGGAAAAGGTTTTGGAAGCTTTATATAATTTGGAAAATAACATTGTTGAAGTACAGCCCATAATTACCCAGCCTAAGCAAATAAAAATTAATGAAGTTTTGGAAAATATAACTAGAGAACCTGCTAATGCCACATTTAAAGTAGAAAATAATGAAATAATAATCAATAATCATGTTAACGGCAGAAAGGCAGATAAAAAGAAGATTGAAGAATTTTTCAAGAATTTTTCCTCGGATGGCGCAGATTATAAGGATATGGAAATTGACTTTATACAGCCCGAAATGACTGTGGAAAAAATGCAGAGTATGATTTTAAGAGATATTTTGGGCGCAATGACTACCAAATATAGTACAAATACACAAAATGGAAAAAACCGGGCGGATAATATTCGTTTGGCATCGGACAAAATCACAGGCATAATACTTGCCCCGGGAGATATTTTTTCATTTAATGAAATTGTCGGACCCCGTACCAGGGAAGCAGGATATAAAAGTGCCCATGTGTATTTTGCAGGCAGGGTTATAGATGGTATAGGCGGTGGAATCTGCCAGGTTTCTACAACTTTATATAATGCAGCTTTATTTGCTGACCTGGAGATAATTGAGCGCAGAAACCATATGTTTACAGTAGGTTATGCACCCCTTGGCAACGATGCCACGATTTCTTACGGGTTTACGGATTTTAAATTTAAGAATTCTACAAACTGGCCCATAAAGCTTGATGCATACATAAGTGATAATAATGAAATTACCTTTACACTTACAGGAACAAATGAAACGCCCGGGAAAACAATAGAAATAATACCTGACGTAATTAAAAAGATGCCCTACAGTACTATATATAATGACAATCCTGAGTGGGAAGTGGGAAAAACAATGGTTAAGCAGGAGGGCAAGCACGGTTATCTGGTTGATACCTACAAAATTGTTAAAAATGATGATGAAGTAATAAGCAAGACCAAGCTTTATTCAAGTAAATACATTCCTTTAAATAAAATAGTAACAAGAGGTACAAAGGAACCCGTTTCAGAGGATAATGAGCTTGAAATTCCACCGGATGACAACATTTTCCCCGAAGAATAGTAACTGATTAAAAGATAGACCGTCAACAGTTCTTGGAGAAGACTGTTGACGGCCTATCTTTTTAAATCATTTTTTGGGTTAATTTTGAGTATATTCCATAAAACAACATCATTTTTTTAATTTTCGTAATATGTAATACTTTGCTGCCTTCCTTATTGCTTCAATCACCTCATTCATGTCCTGCTTTGTGTAAAACTCATTGACAGGAATCCTGACAGCAGTATCCAATATCTCTTCAGCAACAGGACACATACCTTTATAATAATTGATATCCTTACCATAAAATTTGCACCCGAATGGACAATCTGTACCCTGGTATGCATTCTTTTTGACAAAGAGCTCATATTCATAAACACAGGCAGGTATATATCCAGCTTGGTTAGGAACACCCTCTGCAGCCAGTGATTTTGAAAATTCCTCCCTGCTTGCACCCAGCTCTCTTTCATTTATCCTGAACATGTAAAACCAGAAAGAGCACCTCCCGCCATCAGTAACCATGTGAGGATATATACCCTGCAAGCCTTCAATGCCTTTTGAAATTCCTTCCCCATATTCATGCCTTTTTTGACATATCCATTCAAGTTTATCAAGCTGGGCAAGTGCAACAGCGCCTTGAAGCTCTGTCATCCTGTAGTTAGGCGCCAAAAAATCAATCTTTCTCAACGCTTGAGCATCCTGTGACAACCTGCTGTAGTTCTTATCAGCAAACTTAAAAGCCTTTAAAAAAGTATCTTCATCATTCATAATACACATTCCGCCATCTCCGCTGGAAATGTGTTTGAAATCATTTAAGCTGAAACATCCCACATCCCCTATCGTTCCGGCAAGCCTTCCCTTATAATAACACATATAGCTCTGTGCACAATCTTCAACCACTTTCAGATTATACCTTTTTGCAATATTCATAATAGCATCCATATCGGCAGGATTACCTGCAAGGTGGACAACAAGGACCGCCTTTGTTTTTTCAGTAATTTTCCCTTCAATTGATTCAGGATCCATATTATAGGTGTGTGGATCCAGGTCTGCGAAAACCGGAATTGCATTTTGGTACAGGATTCCTATAACACTCCCCATATCTGTAATGGGAGATGTAATTACCTCATCACCTGCAGTGACTCCCGCAGCTCCAAGCCCTACATGTATGGAAGCGGTGCCTGAAGATGCTGCCACACAATGTTTTACGCCATACATTTGTGCAAATTTTTCATTAAATTCTTTTACCTTGTTTCCATTCCAATAAAAAAGGGTATTTTGCTCCAAAGCTTCTTCCAGGTGCTTAAGCTCTTCCTTACCAAACCGCTTACCTTTTCCAAATGGGCTTTTCTTAGCTTTTTCTCCGCCTAACAATGCCAATTCACTCATAAATTCACCTTCCACCTGTAGAAATATTTATTATACCTATTTGCAGACTTATATCCTTGACCATCAGTCCTGTATTTTTCAACATATCTGCCGCCTTTTCGATTTTGTATCTTAAGTTTATTATTTCATCATTTGTATTATTGCCGGAAGATTGTTTTATGATATTTACCATATTTTCTACAGGATTATTGAATTTTCTTACTATGAAATATGAAATAATAAGACATAACAATATTCACGCTGCTATAATTATTCTAAAAATATTATTCGTTTTTTCAATATGCTTTTTCATATTTTCAAAGGATTCAAAACTCAGCGACGGAAGTATGTGGACCATCCACCCAGGCTTTCGAGATTCCCTTTATCGTCCTTTAAAAGCTCTTTATAATTCTGGGCCGCCTTTAGGAATGCATTTGCATACTCCTCTATGATTTCAGGCCTGTAATGCTTGAACCAGGGTATTGAATAAACCATGGAACTGAATTTCATACTTACCGGCAAGTCTTTGTCAAGTTCTCTGACATCATAGTTTGAATTCGCAATTCTTGTAGGCTTGCCATGTCCGTATACATCACAGTTTATAAAAAGCGGGTGGGTATGCAGAGGCTTGTTGCAGCCAGGATAACAGTTGTTAACCCCTTCTGCCCTTACGGCTTCGGTAAACCGTGATACAGATAATCCTTCCAATTCATCGGATTTATAAATTCCTCTCGCAGCATACCATCCTGCCATATTGCTGCTTGAATCCGATGTGCGGTGAGCTTTTATTCCGGGCACTCCTTCAAGCAAGTCCCAGAAGTAATTCATTGCCTTTCTTATTTCTTCACAGCGCCTATCATAATACTTGAGCTGAACCCGGCCTACAGCCGCACTTAACTGGTGCATCCTGTACTTGTATCCGCCCATGGGCAATCCTGCATAGGGCTTTAAATAATCTGTATGGATATTTTCATCAAATCTGTCGTAGTGACCGAATGCCATAGCTCTTTCATAAATCTCACAATCATCGGTAACCAGTATTCCTGCTTCACCTGTGGCAAAGGATTTACCGCTCATCAATGACATTGCTCCCACATCACCTATGGTGCCAAGCTTTTTCCCTTTATACACTCCCCCCTGGGCATGGGACACATCCTCAATAACCTTCAAATTGTACCTTCCTGCAATTTCCATAATAGGATCCATGTCTGCCGGATGACCAAGATAGTGAACAGCTACTATGGCTTTCGTACGATTTGTAATACGCTTTTCAATATCCTTCGGATCAATACAAAGGGAATCAGGATCTATATCTGCAAACACCACCGTACCTCCAAGTGAGAAAACCTGTATTGCAGATGCCCAATAGGTAACACTCGGGCAGATAATTTCATCTCCGGCACCTACCTTGCATGCATGCATTGCTGCCTGTATGGATGCCGTACCGTTACAGAATCCCAGAGCATATCCGGTACCCTGCCACCCGGCAAATTCTTTTTCAAACTGCCGGGTTACATCTGTACCTGACATTGCACCTCTTCTCAATACTTCCAGTACTGCATCCTCATCTTCTTTTGTTATTATCGGCCACGTAAACATATCTTCCGGATCACTTTGTACAGCCCTGGATCCTCCTGATAATGCCAGTTTTTTACTCATAACATAATCCTCCTGTCAGCTTGGTCTTCTTATATTTTCATTCTAACAGGAGGGTCCTTTATTTTCTTTGCATATTCTATTTATTACTTGTTGCTATTTATTATATGAAAATCAGCAAATAAGCCTTTGTGCATTTCCTGAGTATATTTTTTTGAGCACCTCTTCCGGTAGATCCAATTCATTTAGAAATTCCTGGAGATCATTGTTAAAATCATCCCTTGCATATAAAATCCTGTCCTGATAATTCACCAGAAACTCCGATGCAAACCCGGGATCGCGCTCCAATGCATTGATGCCGGAACGTGCCGACAGGTCACAATAGAGATTTGGATATTTTTCAAGAAGTGCCAAAACCTTTCCCTCTTTCAGCACTTTTCCCTCAGGATAATGGCAATTATCGTACTGGCCATCGCCTGATATATGTGCCCAAAATCCCGGAGCATGACCCAGGAAAATTGTTTCAGGACACAATGCAACAGCCCTTTCAAATGCATCAATTCCTCCCCCGTACCAGTAGTTTGGCCTTGGATATTTTACCTCATTATCAATCTCATAATCTATATGCACAATAACGGGAAGCCCTTTTTCACCGCAAAACCTGAACATTTTTAAAGCATCGGGATTGTCATACATCATTCTCAGTTTTAGCTCCCCATATACCTTCACCCCGTATATCTCAATTGCCGCATCCAATTTATCAATGGCATCGGGCTTTCTGGGATCAGGTGCATATCCAAGAATAAATCTTTCCGGAGCCCTTTCAATATACGAAATACATCTTTCAAACGGTATTGGCCCGTTATGCACGCCGGCAGGAGTAACAACCTTTCTGATGTTCATATCATATTCATCTTCAGGACATTCCCAGCTTAAAATCCAGGTTTTGTCAATATCATACTTATCCATATTATCTATAAACCTGTCCAGGCTGTGCCCGTGCCAATCCGGATGGTTATGTGCATCAATTATCATTTTATCCGCTCTCTTTTATCCTTTATTTTCTGTTTCTGCTTTCCTGTAATTTCTTGGGGACATTCCTGTATGCTGCCTGAACATTCTATTGAAATGGTTTACATTATTAAATCCTACCTTATAGCATATGTCCAAAACTCTTTCATCAGTCTCCCTAAGAAGCTGCATTGCATTGGAAATCCGCAAACCATTTACATATTCGGTAAATGTTTTTGATGTTATGGTTTTAAACAAGTAACTGAAATAGGACTGAGAAAGTGCAAATTTCCTGGCTACACCTTCTACATTGATATCCTCGTTGTAACATTCATCAATATATTTCACTGCACCATATATGCAGTCCTTATGTTTTATATAAACCGAGGCAGATTTTGAACCCTCCATATCCCTTTTGAACTCACGCCCGACAATTATAAGGAGCTTTAGAAGCAATGACTTTATCAGCAGCAAAAATCCTGTAGCCCTATCATTATATTCTCTTAAGACTTCGTTGAGTATGCTCTCCGCTTCAACCTGTATTTTCCCTGTTATGTTCAGTCTTGGCTTTACCTGTTTTTCACTCACCAGAAAAGGCTCTATATAAGCAAAATCCAGAAAAGCTTCAGCATTGTCCCATGTTTGGAAATTCTGGTTTATGAATCCGGACAGAAATTCAAACTCGAACACTTCCAAATCAGAATCTTCATATGCATTTATACGGTGAGGAATATAAGGAGGTATGACAAATATATCCCCTTTAATAATATCAAACTCATGGCTTTTTATATAGTGTTTTCCTTTTCCACGGTATATATAGTTTATCTGCATGTACTCGTGCCTGTGCAGACTGGATGTTGTACTTTTTGCAGAATACTTTCGTATGAAAAAAGGCAGGTTTCCATGTCTGTTATCAACCATTTTCATTACTGGAATACCCATATACTCTTCCTTATCAAGAAAATTCAATTGCGCCTTCAACTCCCCGGCCGGTTCACTCTAAAAGTCCTGCAAACAAGAGGACTTCCAGGAGCCTTGGGCCAAAAATCCTGTACGAGTTTTTGTCCAGGCTCCCGGTTGATTATATCATATCATATTTTTCTTGTTACATGAGACTCAATTTCTTCCATGGTATCCTTGTGTTTTCCAAATCTGATTTAATTTATTATAGCTGTAAGTATACTTACAGGATTATCTCTTTTTTTGTTTCATAAGATTTTACTACAGCATTAAGCACTTTAACGGAAGCATACAGGTTATCCATAGGCTCAGGGATCTTACCGGTCCTCAGCATTTCAGCAAATTTATCAAATCCTTTGATATAGCAGCCTGCTAAATCAAATTCCCTTATCAAAGTGCCCTTTTCCCCGTAAACTACTGCAAAATACTCTTTGGAACCGGGTATGAAATTCATTACTACCTGGTAGTTATCATATTTAACAACCGCAACCACATTTTCATCCTTTTCACTTGCCGTCACTGAAACCGGATTATAACCAAAAGCCTCCATTGTCATATCAACCAGATGGGCTCCGTAAAAATATATGCCGCCGTACTCATTGTTAATTGTAGCAGGGAAATTTAGTACGGCTGACTTTACTTTACCAATTCTGCTCCCATTTTCCACAGCGTTTTTCAGCATAAGTACATCATTTATATATTTGAGCGTTGAACCTCCTGTAAGAAGGGTATTGTTCTTTTTCGCAGCCTGAATTAGCTTTCGGGCATCCTCGTTTTTTATTGTAAAGGGTTTGTCTATCCAGGTGGGAACACTGGCTTCTATAAAAGGAAGAGCATATTCAGCATGGAGGTCCCCGTGACGGAAAACCACCATTACAGCATCTACCCTTTCCATAAGCTCCTCGGGTTTTTCAGCTATGAATTCTATCTTGCCGTTTTGTGCAACCTCTTCGGTACGTTCTTTTTCAACTCCGAATATCCCCGCAACCTTGAAATCAGGGAACAAATACTCTCCGGTCTTGCTGTCGGGAAGGTTGACAAGCTTTGCAAAAGCATCTGCATGGCTGTTATCAGAGCCTATTATTCCTATCTTATACATAAATATCACCTTTCCTTGTATTATTTTTTAAATCATATTTCTTCCATTAGCTTGCTCCATTTGTCAAGACTCTCGTCTGTAGCTTCATATCCAAGGTATGAAAAATTTTTACCTTTGGGAAGTGCCAGAAGCTTCTCATTTATATCATGCTTTGGCCTGTAGTGGGTTTCAAGGACTACATATCCGGTAAAACCATCTTCTATAAGTGCCCTGAACTGGCCTTTGTAGCCAACCTGCCCCTCACCTATGGGAACGCAGTCATTTTTTCCGTCAGGTCCTTTCACAGCATCTTTAAGGTGCATATGCACCATGAAAGGTTTAATAATCTCATACCCATCCGGGTATGGAATTTCCCCGTCAGGGTCATATATATCGTTTCCAGGATCCCACAGGGCCTTTATATGAGGAGAATCTATCCCTGTAACTACCTTTACAAGCTTTTTGGCATTTGTCGCAAAAACACTGGGATCGAATTCCAATACCAGGGTAATGCCCTCCTTCTGCAAAAGCTTTTCAGGTTCTTCAAATCTTGAAATAATTTTATTGAGATTCTTATCGAAGCTGCCTTTACTCCAGAATGTAAATCCCCTTATCAAACCAGTACCCAGACTATGGGCCAGCTCTATTGATTTTTTCAGTATCTCAGTATGCTCTTTTATCTCATTCTTATTATCAATGTCACACTTGTAAAAGGGAGCACTTATGCCGCAAATCTCAAGATTATTACCACTGAGAATATTCTTGATTTCTTTAATATCTTTTTTGGTCAGTTCATGGGGTCCTTTGTCCCATACCGATCTTATTTCAACACCATCAAGCTTGTACTTCAATGCAAGTTCAACAGCCTCGTCAAACTCTTGTGATATCTCGTCCGTAATTACGCCTTTCTTAAACACAAAATTCCTCCTTCCAGGCCATAACCAAATATTAACAATACCTATTTATATAAAGCATCAGCCTTAAAGTCATTATACGGGCTATTCTTTAAGGTATACGGGCTTCCCTGTCCTTGAAGACTCATATATTGCCGTAATAATCTCAACAGGCTTTCTTCCTTCATATTGATCCACCATAGGTTTCCTATTATAAGCCACAGCATCAACCATATCAATGATTTGCATCATATGGCCTTCAACTCCCATAGCCGCCGGATTGCTGGCAGTACTGATCCGGGTACTGCCGGTTTCAATATTTTCAGGTATTTGTTCACCTTTTATTTCCCATTGTGCAATACTGTCCTCTTCAAGAACTATGGTTCCTTTATCTCCGTTCACCTCAAGCCTTCTCGGTGAACCGGGATAGACAGATGTGGTTCCCTGTATTACGCCAAGGGCACCATTTTCAAATTCCAGAACAGCAGCTGCAGTATCCTCCACCTCTATATTCCTCGTCAATGTCCTGACATGGCCAAATACCAATTTCACCGGTCCCATTAAATACTGGAGAATATCTACACCATGTATCCCCTGATTCATAAGGGCCCCTCCCCCATCCATTTTCCAGGAGCCCTTCCATCCGCTTTTTTCATAGTATTCCTCCGACCTGAAATACTTCATATATACGTCCCCTGAAACTAGTCTTCCAAGCTTTTGGCTTACAATTGCCTTTTTTAGTTCCCTGACCGAATGTGAAAATCTCAATTGAGATATTACAGCCAATTTAACATTGTTCTTTTCACAGGCTTTTATAATTTCGTCACATTCCTTCAAAGTTATTGCCATGGGCTTTTCTACTACAATATGCTTTCCTGCACCGGCCGCCTTGACAGCTAATGGAGCATGCAGCCCGCTTGGTGTACATATGCAAACAATCTTTATGTCTTTATTTTGAAGAAGCTTTTCTATTGTCTCAAAAGCCCTGGTTTCATATTTTTCCGCAAAAGCTTTGCCTGCCTCAATGTTTACATCCGCAGCACCAACCAACCGTGCACCATCAACTTTTGTAATGGCATCAGCATGCCAATTGGCTATCATGCCGCACCCTATTATACCAAACCCGACTTTTTTCATAATAAACTATAATTCTCCCTCACTTTTTAAAAGAACAGCAAAACTAAAAACAACTATTATTTAATTATATTAAAACAGCTATTAAAATTCTTGACAGATATGATAATGTTATTAGCGTATTTTACTTAAATTATGGATTAATTGTGCTTTTTATTTACATGCCTGTTTAAAATATTTATCCAGGCATATGTTGCGATACAGGTAACTACAAACCACTAGTGGTCTGTTAAGTTATAATTTGCATGTCGCCTTAAGGTCTGGTTTCCCGTATTGCTGAATAAATCGCTGACACTCCACAAGAATCAAGGTACATGATTTTGAAATAATACACTATTTCAAAACATGTTGTTGTCGTCAATGAAGTGTCGTACCAACTG
Organism: Clostridia bacterium; assembly: GCA_028280575.1. GTDB lineage: Bacteria > Bacillota > Clostridia > Acetivibrionales > STF1-152 > JANQLN01. The sequence continues at coordinate 17,911 of JANQLN010000056.1, read as the reverse complement.
GAACGACACAGCAATGACGACAACGAAGCAATATGGGAAAATATGCCGCAAAATGCTGGTATAGATTTATGGAATAGAGTACTAGTATATTTCTACCGATTCGGCACCGTTATTCCTTATAATTGAAGCTATTTTGTCTTCCCTTTCCTGCTCAACTTTCATTGTCAATATAATTTTTCCCGCTTTTATATCAGACTCATACTGCCTGCTTTTTTTTTCAGGAATCCCCAGGTCTATAAGCCCTCCGACAATGCCGCCCGTTACCGTACCGGATAAAAGACCTGTAATAGGTCCGGCAGCAGCTATAATTCCAAGGCCGGGTATGGCCATGCTGCCAGCACCAATCAATAATCCCGCCAGTCCGCCGAGTACTCCTCCGGTAACTACCCCATCGGAAATATTGTCCTTTACCTCCATTTTATCGTCCAGCATTTTGAAAGAGCTGTCGTTTTCCTCTCCCTGCCTGGCTATTATAGAAATATCCTCCATGCCATAGCCTTCATCCTTAATCTGCCTGGCCGCATTTTCAGCCCCGGAATGATGGTCGAATACTGCTGCTAAAGTTTTTGACATAATATTGCCTCCTTGGTTCTCTTTCTTATTATTAGTTTACAGAAACAAAATTTGTTATTCATTTTTAAATTAAATTTAATATTTTCCAGGGTCATATTAATGTATAATGATTTAAAAGAAATCGAAAAGGCGGTTTAAATACATGAAAAAATATGTAAAACCATTTACGCTGTTAATAATTGGATTCTTGCTGGTTTTTATAAATGCCCCGCTTGAAATACATGGCGATAATGATCCGGAAGCACACTCAGCGCGTATACTCAATACGCTGGGTATAATGCAGGGCGACACGAAGGGCAACTTAAACCTTCAAAACAAAATTACCCGAAGTGAATTTGTAACTTTAGTTATCAGGATGATGGGTTATGACAACGATAATTTTCCGGATGGCGTATCATTTAATTTCCATGATAATAATGAAATAAAGCAATGGGCGCTTAAATATATAAAAATTGCCTTGAAATATGATCTAATAAAAGGTTATAATGATAATACGCTTAAACCCAATGCATTGGTAACCAATGCTGAAGCGCAAACAATTATTTTAAGAGCGTTGGGATATGGTAACAGCATAAGTGGTTCCTGGCCTGAATCTGTATTGGCGAAATCAGAAAAAACAGGTCTTACATTGAATATCGACCTTACGTCCGACCACGAGCTTACACGCGGTGAGACGTCCGTCCTTATTTACAATGCGCTTACTATACCATTTTCCTAAAAAATATTTTTCATTATTGATTTAAGGGGATTATAAATGCAACAAGAGGGAATATTTTTTATATTTTTAGTATTTTTTATTTTACCGATTGCAGTTTTTTTTACCAACCATGATATGTTTTTTATTATAATGTCTATAATACTTTTTGTTACATCCATAAGAAGCATACACACCAGGATCTTTAAATCTAAAAAAAATCCGGATTCCGGCGAGAGAGAAATAATAGAGCAGGAAATGGAGGAGAGCATAAACCTTGATATAAAGAAACTAAGCACCGGGACAAAGGTAGCCCGGAGCATGTTCGTTATTTTGTTTTTTACTTACTCTTCTTTTTTTGTGCCTTCAATACTGATAAAAGCCTTATTTTCCCTGGCAATTCTTTACTGGTCATATAAAATTGTTGAAAATCTTACCAAAAACAAGAATAACCCATTTGTTATAAAAAATAAAGCTTTAAAGGGATTTTTAGAATTCTCTTCCGGTGTCCTTACTGTAATTCTGATTGCAATAGCAATTTATAGTAAATTTATTTCTTAAAAATTTGCAGGAATATAAAACCTAAGCTGCATAATTGATACTTTTTTATTTTTACTATTGAATCTGTATTATAATAGTGTTATAATATAGAAACCTTAAAAAGAGAGGCTTGCAAAGGTGCAGGAATTTACAGGAAGCGTACTTCAAGGGAGAAGATTTGTATCCTGATGTTAAAGTACGCATTTTATATACCTGTTTTTGGATAAAAACTCCTGAATCCGTTCATCTGCTGCGTTAATAATAACGTTGGACCGGGGCACATATTTAACGCCTTCCCGGAAATTGACAGGCCTGGCTTCCTTGCAGCCGGTCTGATTTTGATGTTGCAGGGCTGTTGTTATTGGAAGGTTATGTAAAGTAAACATGACACAAAATGCAAGATTTGAACTGAAAAGATTCATTTTTATATCAGAGAAAACAGGAGCTTACAAATCTGTTTCCAGGCACATAGAGAGGAAGGTTGTTTAAAATGAAATATAATGGATTACCTGAGAAACAAGGATTATACGACCCTTCATATGAAAAAGACGCTTGTGGTATAGGTTTTGTTGTAAATATAAAAGGCACTAAGTCCCATAATATTGTCCGCCAGGCAATCAGGATTCTTATTAATCTTACACACAGGGGCGGTGTTGGAGCAGAAGCTAACACCGGAGACGGTGCAGGTATATTGGTCCAGCTTCCCCATCTTTTTTTCAAAAGGGAATGCGCCGCACTTAAATATGATTTGCCGGGTCCGGGTGAATATGGCGTTGGAATGGTATTTCTCCCAACAGAAGAGAAAAGGCGCATACATTGTGAAAATGTTTTTAACCAAATAGTTGAGAAAGAAGGGCTGGAAGTAATATGCTGGAGGACAGTTCCGGTAGACCCCTCTTCACTGGGCCGCTCTGCGGTAAAAAGCATGCCCTTTATGAGGCAGATTTTTATAAGGAAAAATCCTTCCGTTAATGAAGATATTCAATTTGAAAGAAAGCTTTATGTAATAAGAAAAAAGGTTGAAAAAGCTCTGCGGTATTCCGGAGAAGAAAATTACGACTTTTTTTACGTAGCCAGCTTATCATGCAGAACTATCGTATATAAAGGCATGCTTTTAGCCGAGCAGGTAGACAGGTTTTATAAGGACCTTGCAGACCCGTCCTTTGAAACGGCATTGGCCCTGGTCCATTCAAGGTACAGCACAAATACCTTCCCCAGCTGGGAGAGAGCACATCCCAACAGGTATATAATACACAACGGGGAAATAAACACCTTAAGAGGCAATATAAACTGGATGTCCGCAAGGCAGGCCGGCTTCAAATCAGAGCTGTTTGAAGGGGATATTGCAGACATACTGCCTGTAATAAATCCGGACGGCAGCGACTCTGCCATGTTTGACAACTGCTTTGAGTTTTTGTCCCTTTCAGGCCGGTCAATGGCACATTCTGCTATGATGATGATTCCGGAACCATGGTCCAACCATGAAAGCATGACAGACGAAAAAAAAGCCTTTTATGAATACCATGCAACATTATTGGAGCCGTGGGACGGTCCGGCCTCTATTGCTTTTACGGACGGTGTCCGTGTAGGAGCCGTATTGGACAGGAACGGCCTTCGCCCGTCAAGGTATTATGTAACTAAGGATGATCTTGTTATAATGTCGTCGGAGGTTGGTGTCCTTGAATATATACATCCTGAGAGGATTAAAGCAAAGGACAGGCTCCGTCCCGGCCGTATGCTTTTAATAGATACAAAAGCCCGCAGAATAATCACCGATGAGGAAATCAAACATCAAATGGCATCTCAATTGCCCTATGGGAAATGGCTTGAGGAAAATCTGATTACTCTTGACGATTTGAAAATTCCCGTAAAAATTTGTGAGGGTTCTCCTGAAACACTCGTAAGCAGGCAGAAGGCTTTTGGATACACCTACGAGGACTTAAAAACAATACTGTCCCCAATGGCAAAGGACGGCATTGATCCTGTAGGCGCTATGGGTAATGATATTCCCCTTGCAGTTTTATCAGATAAATCACAGCTTTTGTTTAACTATTTCAAGCAGTTGTTTGCACAGGTTACCAATCCTCCCATAGATGCACTGCGTGAGGAGATTGTAACAGGTAAGGAAATTTATCTGGGTTCGGAAGGAGACCTTCTTGAGCCCGGACCTGAAAGCTGCAGGCAGTTAAAGCTCAAAACCCCTATTATCAATAATCAGGAACTGGAAAAGATAAGAAAAATTAATAGGGAAAGCTTCAAGTCCGTAACCATACCAATTTTGTTTTCACCTGATAAAAACCGGCTGGAGGAAGCTATGGGCTCAATATTCAAAAAAGCTGACGAAGCCTATGATAAAGGAGTAAACATCATAATACTGTCAGATAGGGGAATAAACAGGGAAAATGCAGCTATACCTTCATTGCTGGCCGTATCAGGGCTTCATCATCACCTTATCAGGAACGGCCGCAGGACAAAGGTTGCAATTGTGCTTGAATCAGGCGAGCCCAGGGAAGTACACCATTTTTCTCTGCTGTTGGGCTATGGAGTATCGGCAGTAAATCCGTATCTTGCATTTGAATCAATAGAAAGGCTTATTGAAGAGGGTGCAATTGAAAACATTGAATATGAAAAAGCATGTATAAACTATATAAAAGCTTCAACCAAGGGTGTAATAAAAGTACTTTCAAAAATGGGTATTTCAACCATACAGAGCTACCAGGGTGCCCAAATATTTGAGGCTGTTGGATTGGGAAGTGAATTGACAGACAAATATTTCACAAATACACCCTCCAGAATAAATGGTTTGAATGTTTTAGAGCTTGCAGAAGAAACCCTTGTGAGGCACAGGTCCGCATACTGTGAATCAGGTGACAGTTACAGGAAAAATACGCTTGAGCCCGGTGGCGTATTCCAGTGGAGAAAAGACGGGGAATACCATCTTTTCAATCCGGAAACAATCTATAAGCTCCAAGTTGCTGCAAGGGGTAATGATTATGAGGCTTTTAAGGAATATTCCCAGTCCATTGATAAGCAGACACAAAGGCTTTCAACGTTAAGAGGTTTAATGGACTTAGATTACACCAGGAAAAGTATACCATTGGAAGAAGTAGAATCCGTTGAGTCCATTTGCAGGCGTTTTAAAACGGGTGCCATGTCTTACGGTTCAATCAGCCTTGAAGCACATGAAGCTTTAGCCGTTGCAATGAACCGTATTGGAGGCAAAAGCAACACAGGAGAGGGTGGGGAAGATCCTGCAAGGTTTTTGCCCCAGTCAAACGGGGACTCCAAATGCAGTGCTATAAAACAGGTAGCATCCGGCAGATTCGGCGTAACCAGTCACTATCTTGTAAATGCCATGGAAATTCAAATAAAAATGGCCCAGGGTGCCAAGCCTGGTGAAGGCGGACAGCTTCCGGGAAGAAAGGTTTATCCCTGGATCGCAAAAACAAGGCATTCAACTCCCGGAGTGGGATTGATTTCGCCTCCTCCCCATCATGACATATATTCAATTGAGGATCTGGCAGAGCTTATACATGACCTCAAGAATGCAAATGACCAGGCCAGGATTTGCGTTAAGCTTGTTTCCGAAGTGGGTGTTGGTACAATTGCAGCCGGTGTGGCAAAGGGACGTGCCGATGTTGTTTTAATCAGCGGATACGACGGGGGAACAGGTGCCTCCCCAAGAACCAGCGTTAAGCATGCAGGTCTTCCCTGGGAGCTGGGGCTTGCCGAAACCCATCAAACATTGGTTCTTAATAATCTTCGAAGCAGAATTACGGTTGAAACAGACGGAAAACTGCTTACAGGCAGAGATGTTGTAATAGCTGCCTTGCTTGGCGCGGAGGAATTCGGTTTTGCCACGGCTCCGCTGGTAGCACTGGGATGTGTAATGATGAGAGTATGCAATCTTGACACATGTCCGGTAGGAGTGGCAACTCAAAATCCTGGACTGCGGCACAAATTCTGCGGAGAACCGGAATATGTTGTCAATCTGATGCATTTCATTGCCCTGGAGGTTCGTGAATATATGGCCAGGCTAGGATACAGGAACTTTGATGAAATGGTGGGCCAAATGCACCGGATAAAAATGAAAACTGGAATAAAGCACTGGAAAACGGCAAATATTGATTTATCCAAAATATTTAAGCTTCCGGATGCAGATAAGGAAACGCCATTATACTGCCAGATTGAACAGAACCATAAATTGGAGGAATCTTTTGATAAAAGGATATTGCTCCATTTATGCCAGCCTGCAATTGATGAAAAGAAGAAAATAAGGGCTACCCTTCCAATATACAATACCAACAGGGTTGTAGGGACCATACTGGGAAGCGAAATATCAAGACGCTACGGAGCCGAAGGTCTGCCTGAAGACACTATTAAACTGACATTCCAGGGCTCCGCGGGGCAAAGCTTTGGTGCATTTGTTCCAAAAGGCATAACTTTGAAGCTTGAAGGGGATGCAAACGACTATATAGGAAAAGGTTTATCCGGAGGCAAAATCATAGTATACCCTCCGGCTGAGTCCACTTTCGTGCCTGAAGAAAACATAATAGTAGGCAATGTAGCATTTTATGGTGCTACTTCCGGTGAAGCATATATACAGGGAGCGGCAGGTGAAAGATTCTGCGTGAGAAACAGCGGTGTTGAAGCAGTTGTCGAAGCCCTGGGAGATCACGGATGTGAATACATGACAGGCGGCAAGGTAGTGGTGCTGGGGAGTACCGGCAGAAATTTTGCTGCCGGTATGTCAGGTGGCATAGCATATGTGCTTGATATGAATGAGGATTTCAAGACCAGATGCAATACGGAAATGGTGGACCTTGAAAAATTGAAGGACCTTGATGAAATAGAATATCTGAAAAGCATGATATACAAGCATTTCGATTATACCGGCAGTAAACATGCCAAAGGAATACTTGATCTCTGGGATGAAATGCTGCCTAAATTTGTCAAGGTAATGCCAAGGGATTATAAACGTATGATTAATACCATTAAACGCATGAATGAATCGGGACTTTCCGGTGAAGAAGCTTTAATGGCTGCTTTTGAAGCGAATAACAAGGATATATCAAGAATAAGTGGAAATTAAATTTAGCATCCGGCGGGACAAAAAGAACTCTCCCGCCCTGCTTGATAACGATATTGGAGGCTTTAACATGGGAAAACCCACCGGATTTTTAGAATATGAGAGAATGGTTCCTCAAGACCGTCCGCCTCTCGAAAGAATAAAAGACTGGGATGAATTCCATCTTCGCTGTAAAGATGAAGACCAGAGAATTCAAGGCGCAAGGTGTATGGATTGCGGTATTCCTTTTTGCCATTCGGGGATTCTTTTTAAAGGAATGGCTTCCGGATGTCCTGTTAACAATCTGATTCCTGAGTGGAACGACCTGATTTACCATGGAAGGTGGAAGGAAGCGGTAAAAAGGCTTCAGATGACTAACAATTTCCCCGAGTTTACAGGAAGGGTATGTCCCGCACCATGTGAAGGTTCATGCACCCTGGGCATTAACGAGCCCTCGGTGACCATTAAGGTAAACGAATGTGCAATTATAGACAAAGCTTTTGACGAAGGGTGGATAGTTCCCCAACCGCCTACTGTCAGAACAGGCAGAAAAGTAGCTGTTGTCGGCTCCGGTCCGTCAGGTCTTGCATGTGCGGACCAGTTAAATAAAGCCGGACACTCCGTTACGGTTTATGAGAGGTCCGACAGGATTGGCGGCCTTCTGATATATGGTATTCCCAATATGAAGCTTGATAAGAAAATAGTTGCAAGAAGGGTAAGGCTAATGGAGGAAGAGGGAATTAAATTCAGGGCTTCTTCTAATGTTGGTATAGATTTTCATACCCGGGAATTAAAGGAGAAATATGATGCGGTCATATTGTGCAGCGGTGCGACAAAACCAAGGGATCTCCCCATAGAAGGAAGACACCTTAACGGTATACATTTTGCTATGGAATTTCTATCTTTAAATACAAAAAGCCTGCTTGATTCAAATCTTGCCGACGCCGGCTATATTTCCGCAAAGGATAAAGACGTTGTAGTAATAGGCGGCGGAGATACCGGGACCGATTGTGTAGGAACATCAATAAGGCATGGCTGCAAAAGTATAGTCCAGCTTGAAATAATGCCCCGGCCAACTGCAAAAAGGGCAGAAGGCAATCCGTGGCCGGAGTGGCCCAAGGTGCTAAGTACCGATTACGGGCAGGAAGAAGCAATTGCACTGTATGGAAAGGATCCGAGAAATTATCTTATATCTACAAAAAAGTTTGCAGGAGATGAAAATGGAAATGTGAAAGAGCTCCATACGGTACAAATAAAATGGGGAAAAAATGAAAACGGCCGGTTTACGCCTGTAGAAATCCCAGGTTCCGAAAAGGTATATCCTGCCGGGCTTGTATTACTTGCAATGGGTTTTCTCGGACCTGAAGATACTATCTTGGAGCAGCTTGGCATAGAAAGGGACGAGCGTTCAAATGCAAAGGCTGAATACGGAAGGTATGAAACCAATGTAAAAGGTGTCTTTGCCGCAGGGGATGTAAGACGGGGGCAAAGCCTTGTCGTATGGGCTATAAATGAAGGAAGAGAAGCCGCAAGGGAATGTGATAAATTCCTTATGGGCTGCAGCAGTTTGCCCTAAAATTTGATAATCCCTTAATATAATTCTTTAAGTAAATCTTTTTGGTCCCTTGCCATATTTTTTATCTTTGGTTTTGCTCTCTTGTGAACAATAACCAATCCAAGCCATTTTAGTGCATTTGACTTATCATCTGTACGCCTGTATAATTCACCAATAAGATACATAAGGGAGCACTCTTCCAGCCCTGCTACGGGCATTGTCTCAAATTCATATGCTTTTAAAAATCCAACCAAAGCCTCTTTTAGATATTTTTTCTCATTTGCCAAATCATTTTTTATCCTGTAAAGCCATGCCAGCTTAAGGCAAAGATGTGCTTTTTCTCCGTCTTTATCCTGTTTTATTACACTATTAAGTAATGCCAGTTGATGCATTTCTATTGCAGTATCTTCATTATAGTAATATGGATAAGCTTTTTTTCCTTTCCATTTTGTGCATATGTTTTTAATGACTTTTTCCCGTTTTATATTGCTAATCTTGCTAAAACGCGCCGAAGGGCTGGCGTATCCACATTCCAGGCAAACCCATATATCATAAAACAAAGGATTTGGATCCTTATAGTTAATCATAAAATCAGTATCCCTTGATTCAATTCTTATATAATTGGATTTTACAATTTTTACCGGTAATTTTCTGCTGCAGACAGGGCATTCAATTTTTTTTTCATAAATCTTTTCAACAGCTTTTATTTTAGTTTCTACTTTTCTTATTACCTTCTTATTTTGCTCTCTATGGAATATGGGCGTATCTGTCAAATTTTCCAGGCCTGTATTAACAAGAGATGAAAATAGGTCATTATTACTACCTTTAAATTCCAATACCATAACCTCCAAACACAGCAAATAATTAATGCTACAATATTATACCATATTTTTTTATAGGACTAAAGTACTATATCAAAACATCGTGATTCTAAGCATTATGACCTTTCATACATCTATTTTATTTGTTCTACACTTATAATAGCCGGTTGGCCGGAAAAATCTATGTATTCCGTCAAGAAGGACGGAATCTGACATAATTTTAATTCATATTCACCCGATTCATACTTTTTTAACAAAAATTCATAAATTTCCATGTAAAGCCTTTTCATGACAGCAGAACGATGAATCATGCATGGTTCCGGGTCGTCAAAAAATTCAATGCTTTTTTGGATAACAACATCTTCCCTCAGCGGAAGAGAGGTTAATTTCATCTTTTCTATAATGTTGTTATTTATATCTTTCAGGCAGATCATAGTTTTTTTGATATTCATATTATTCCTTTCTTTATACTATATGGAACCTCTTTTTTCCTTCAAACATGACCTTTAAAACCACAACCACACAATTAAAGCAAATATTGTAAAAACCAAAGCGTTAATGAGCTTTACAATATGCATTTTTTCACGGAAAAATTCTGAAAGGTCGAAAACTTCTCTTCCTTTATATATAATAATTGTTACAAGCATTAAAGGAAAAACAAAAGCAATCCCGTATATGAGAAAATAAATCATTGCCTTAAAGTCCAAGCCCGGGCTGCTCCTTAACACATAAATAATAGTTGCCAGATAAATTTGTCCCGTACATAAAAATTCTCCCGCGGAAATTATAATTCCAAGCAAAAAACTAATCAAAAACAAAATACTATTATTCTCAATGTTATTTATTTTTTTAATCCATTTATGATTCAATTTTCTTAAGCCCCTGGGAAGCTCCAGGCGAATTTTGCCATACCGTTCCTTTTTTGCCCATACAAAATCCTGAACATTCAGCACTATAAGCACTGCCGCAACCAATAGCAAAACAACCTTTGCCACATCATTAAACCTCGTGATGTCAATTTTTTGAAACAGGTTGTAAAACAAGGTACCCAGCAGCAGATATGTTATGAATTTACCTGCAATAAATGAAAGGCCCATTTTTAAAATGCTTGTTTTTTTAAGTACAAGCAGTGATAAAAAAAACAGCAGCATGGAAATAGAGCATGGATTCAGTCCATTCACAAGACCTGTTATAAATACACCTAAAAGCTCGTATCCGGACAAATCCGGCTGGCCTTCATATTCGGGTAAATCCTTACCGCTATCCATAGGACTTAGTCCCTTTGCCTCTTTGATAAGGCGGACCAACTCATCTTTGACAGCTTCCGCTCCCGATAAATAGCGGTCGCCAATAAACACTATGGGAATCTTCTGGTCATTATGCGGTATGTAATATTCCTTAAACAGCTCCTTTATTCTTGCAAGGCTTTCCGGTTCTGCGGCATTATATTTATTTATTACAACCCGGGTAAAAACACTGCCGTTATCCTTACTTACAGTGTAGCTTTTATTAATTTTTTCTAAAAAGCTTTCAACTTCCACGCATTCGTCACAATTGGCTATATAAAAGTAATCAATTACAGTCCGGTAATCATAATCTAAGTCACCCTGGGAACTGCTTAAGGTATTTGATATTTCCTGTTTAACTTCAAGAAATACCTTTTTAAGATTTTGATTTATCTCCTTTTCTCCTTCCAAATATACATCTTCTATAAAAAGGAGCGGAGTAGACCGTTTTCCTTCAGGCACGTTATACATATCACAAAACTTGTCGAATTCTTCGCTTCCGTAAGTTTTGAATGTGTTAAATAATTTAAATTTCACTTCTATGTCCTGATCTGCGCCGCCTATCAAATCGTTATACTTTTTATAGAATTCGTCTTCCGGATTGCAGGAGCCGCAAGCGTTTAAATAAAAATATGCAATCCGGATGGAAGGATTATTATCGCCGGATGATTGGGCATTTGTCAAAAAATCCGAAAAGCCGTATATATAAAAAAGCAAAATAAAGAGTATACAAATAGTTCTTTTTATGACTGTAACGGCATTTTTTCTGCACCGGCTTTGCATAAGGCACCCCTCAGATCCTGGAATCATTTGATTATCACCTTTTGTTATTTTTATAAAAATCTTTATTACTGCCTTTAATCCGGGCAAAAGAACAAGCAGGCAGATAATTAATATTATAACATATTTTATTATATGCCTGAATATCCGGTCCAAATTTTACATATTAATGCTCTATTTTCATTTGAGCTTCCACATTTTTTAAAAAGGATATTACAACAATAATACTATTTTGCTATTTCTCCATTGATATCCCAAAGGTCCGTCCAATCCTTTGCGCCTTTCCACAGGAATACCTGCCCCTTTATAAGGCGGCAGTTCTTGTCGGCTTGCCCAAGCTCATTCATTTCTTTATCCGAAAGCGGATCTTCAATGGTACATCTGATATTGCCGGCATATTCCTTACGGTATACTGAAAAAGGAATAGGTGTCTGCCCGCGCTGGACCGCCCATTTTACACAAATAACCGCAGGATGTACTTTATGTTCTTTTGCAATTTTGACTACAATGGCATCCTCAATATCCACAACATCATCATCTGTTTTGTCACGGTCGGGACGGGTTGGAGATCCGATAGGAGAAAATCCTATTGGCCTGATGCCGTGTTCTAAGCAGAAATTAAATAATTCAGGCTGCTGGAAAGAAGGGTGGAGTTCCATTTCACTGGCAGCAGGCATAATTGTACAATCCCGCAGCAAAAGCTTCAGCTTTGGCACTGTCATGTTTGAAGTGCCGATATTCCTCACGTATCCCGCTTTTTTAAGTCTTTCCATTTGATACCACGTTTCCATATACTCTTCATGGTTATATGGCCTTGCATCAGGACTGTGATAATCAGGCGGTGCTCCTTCAGGATGGAAGTTCCGGAACGGCCAGTGGACAAAATACAGGTCAATATAATCAAGCCTCAAGTCTTTCAGCGTTTGAGCGCATGAAAGCAATACGTCTCCTTTTCCATGCATATCATTCCACACCTTTGAGGTAATGAATAATTCCTCACGTTTAATGCCTGATTTTATAACTTCTTCAAACACTTCACCTATCAGATTCTCATTTCCATAAACCGAAGCGCAGTCAAACATGCGAAAACCAACTTCTGCCGCACCTTTGACGGCTTCTGCAACTTGTTTTGCGCTGAAACGGTCGGAGCCAAAGGTCCCCATACCAACCGCAGGCATTTTGTCTCCGCCTCTTAATGTCCTTTGGGGTACCAATTTAGGATCAACACAATCATTTAAATTTGTCACTTAAAACCTCTCCTTTACAAATAAAATTTTTCATGGATAATACAATCTTCTTTTTAATCAAGGATTGATTGCATAAATGTAATCGTCAATATAGTTGACAATCCTGTCCTTTAGTAAAGCTTCGGGGCTGTTTTCAAGCTCACCCTTTCTTATTTTGGTATACTGGATAGGCATAAACTGGCCGATTAGTGTAAGTGGTATATCAACTGACTTCAGATTCCTGATCAGGGTTTCTATGGATTCATTGACCTCCTTGACGGGAAGATAGTATCTGGCCCTGTCGGAATAACTGTACATCCTTGAATATGCTATTTTGGCAGTACTGCCATGATAGTGCTTTTCCCAGTTTGCAGGATTCTTTACCATGCTTGCTTCAAGGGTTTCCATGAAATTGGACGGCCGGATTTCAGGATTATACCGGAAAAGTGTATTTTCCATATGGTTCAGTGAAAAAAGGGCTTCCCTCATGGCAAATGTTAATGCAGGCCCAACTTTAAGTATTGCTATACCGTCTTCTACCATTTGCTTAAGCGCCGCTGCCGTCTGGTAATCTGTTGAATGACCCTCAAATACAAGGTTGGGGTATCTCTTCAGCGCGCCGCAAAGCTTACCTGCTGCTTCACGGTCATATTCATGTACCGTCTCGTCTCCAAATTCAACTCCGGGCTGGACAACAATTGCCATAACTCTTTCCCATGCTTTTTGCAGCCCTAATTTCATAAATGCATTTTCAAAGGATTCAACCGTATTTTTAAAATCTTCCGCCTCCGTTACTTTAATTCCTTCCTCTTCCTGGCTTCCCCCGGGTATTGGAACTTCACTTCCAACAATATATACGGGACGGTTTATATTACTATTATTTAATTCATTGAACGTATCCTCCGCCGCTTTGCAAAGCCAGGCACCTCTGGCGGCAATGATTTCCGTATCCAGGAGCTTGCCTGCATTATCATCTGCAAGATGCATGCTTGTGTCAATATGAATTTTGCTAAAGCCTGCTTTTACATAGTCACGTATGAGAACCGACGCCTTTTTCATAGCACTATCCGCATTTTCATTTTTCCATGTAAGCGGTCCCAGATGGTCACCACCAAGAATTACCCTGTCTTTTGGAAAGCAAACCCTGTCAGCCAGGCTGTGTACAAAATCCCTGAAGTCGGCAGGCTTCATTTTAGTATATCCTCCGTATTGATTCACCTGGTTTGCCGTAGACTCTATAAGCACATGTTCATTATTCTTCAATGCTCTTTCCATGCAAGCTTCAATCACATATCTATTTGCACTGCATGCAGCATATATTCCTTTTGGCACCCCTTTTTTCTGCCACCTTACCAGTTCTTTTAACGGATGGTTCTTGCTCATATGACTACCTCCTTAAAATGATTATTAATGATTGACCAGCATGATCTTCCCTTTGACCGCACCGGGTACCCTGTACATTTCAAAGCCCTCTTTGATATCCTTCATCAGCAGCTTTTTAAATATAAGCCCCTCATCAAACTTCAGATCCCCTTTAGAAAAGAAATGTGCCGTAAGACTCCATTCCCTGCCTGGAAATGGTGCGCTGTAAGACATCCATGAGCCGGTGAGAATGAATTCCTTCCGGTTTATCTTTTCAAAGAGCTCAGGTTTAAAGTTCAAATCTTTATTTGGTGTTCCTATAAAGCAAACACTCGCCCTGTTTCCTGCAAGCTCAAATGCCAGCTTCATTGTTTCCTCCGCACCGGCAGTTTCGTAAACATAGCCAAAACCCTTTTTATCTGTTAATTCATTGACCTCTCTTAAAAAGCTTTCATGTTTTGTATTAATTATCACATCTGCTCCCAGTTTTTTCGCCAGTGCCAAACGATCATTGTCAATGTCAAACACAAATACCCTTTTTGCCCCGAAAATTCTTGCCCACTGTGCCGTAAAAATCCCTATGTTACCTCCTCCCAGTACGGCTACATCCTCTCCACCTTTATGGCCGGCACGGTTTAACCCGTGAAGTGCAACGGTTGAAGGCTCAAAAAATGCTCCCTGCTCATAGGTTACATTTTCATCAAACTTGACCACATTTCTTTCCGGCAGCTTTACATAGTCTGCAAAACTGCCCTGAACTCTTGAACCGATGAAGCTATAATTTTGACAAAGGGAATAGTTTCCTTTTTGGCAGCCTTCACATTTAAGGCATGGCAAAAGGGGAACACCCGCTACCCTGTCACCTGTTTTTACACTCTCCACACCGGCACCGGCCTTTACCACATCGCCTGAAAATTCATGTCCAAGAACAATGGGGTAATAATGCGCCTTATCTCCCAATACTCTTGGAATATCTGAACCGCAGATTCCCGCCGCCTTGACTTTAACAAGAACCTCTCCCTCTTTTATGACCGGACTCGGATAATCTTCATACCTTATATCATTTTTTGCATGTAATACTGCTGCTTTCATTTTTACACTCCTAAAATCAAATTTCTACCTTTCTGCCTGGGCAGCTTTCGCCATAGTGCCTTTTAATTTCTCATAGATTTCAAGATAGAGCTGAAACTGCTGCTGATATTTTTTATAATTTTTGGTATTGGGTTCATGAACCCTTGTAATATGTACTGTTCTTTCTATGGCCTCCTTAAAGCTTTTATATTGGCCTGTCCCAATGCCGGCAAGTATGGCTGCTCCCAGTGTGGTTGCCGTATCGGATGCGGGAACCTTGATGATTTTTCCCGTAACATCTGCCTTAATTTGTGTCCAGAGCCTGCTGTTTGCAGCACCGCCCATTGCCAGCAGCCCATCCACCCTTATACCTGCTTCTTCAGCAGTTTTAAGGTTATGCAGCAAGGCATAAGCACATCCTTCAAGGACGGCCCGTATCATATGGGCCCTTGTCTTGCCGTATCCAAGGCCGAAAAATACGCCCCTTGCATTCTTGTCCCATATGGGAGACCTCTCACCTGCCATATACGGAAGAAAAATTAGGCCTTCAGACCCATGGGCTATTTTAGATGCCTCTTCATCCATTATTTTAAATGCATTTATTCCACGCTTCTTTTCTTCCATTTCTTCAAAAGCACCAAGCTCCTGCCTAAACCATTTTATTGTACCTCCGCCGCCTACCGTGCCGCCTTGAAGCAGCCACAGGCTTGGAATTACATGAAAGCTAAGTATCAGCTTAGGATGGGAAATTGCTTCACCGGTGCAAATACTCATTCCACCTGCTTGCCCGCCCTGTTCCTGGGTTTGCCCTTTTTCAAAAACACCTGCCCCCAGGGTACCGCATGCTGCATCAAGCCCCCCGGCAACCACGGGGGTCCCTGTTTTAAGACCTGTTTCCAAAGCTGCGGCCCCTGTCACTTCTCCCACAACATCGTGGCATGCAAATATACCGGGAAGCTTATCCATATCTATTCCCATGTCTTCACATAAAGCTTCGTCATACCGGCCTGTTTTTATACCGAACATATGAAGACCATATCCCTGGCAAATATCCTGTGTCATTATACCCGTAAGCTTATATACAATATAGCTGTTGCTCTGCAAAAATTTATAAGTGCTGTTGTAAACATCCGGTTTGCTCTCCTTGAACCAGAGAATTTTTGGTGTTGAATATGTCGGTTGGAAGGAATTTCCGCTTATTTGAAATATCCTGTCAAAACCCAGTCTTTCAACTGTCTTTTCTGCAATTTGCGATGCTCTTGTATCCATCCATATAGGCGTATTGTGCAAAGCTTTACCATTTTTATCCACCGGAACAGCGGACCAGCTCTGTCCGGCTACACCAATCCCTGCAATGCTTTCAGGAGGTATGCCGCTGTCTTTAAGAGTCTTTGTTATTGCGGCACAAATCTCTTTCCACCATTCGTCAGGATTTTGCTCGGCAAAGCCTGGCAGAGGATAGTATACATTATATGTTCTTGTTGACTCCGCAAGTATATCACCCTTTAAGTCAAAAACTGCAGCCTTACAGGCTGAAGTGCCGATATCAATCCCAAGCAGCCTTTTTTCCATATTTCATATCTCCCCTGCCCCGGTATAAGCTTTTTTCCTTTAATATTGGCCTATACACTTTAGTAACGTTTATCTTATCTTTTATATAATTAAAGCTATACGTTTAGCTTTATGTAAATAAAAACATAAAAGAATCCGCTCAAGTATGTTATAAAACTATTTTTTTTACCGATTCCTTAATCTGAATTTCAGTTTTTAGCCGGTATATTTCCGGAAAATTTCCCATGTCACCTTTTAGCCTTCTCAGTATCAGTTTTGCCGCAGTTTCTCCGATGGCCTTCATTGGCTGGACAACAAGGGACAAGGGAGGCTTTACGATTTTTGCCATTTGCAGATTGTCAAACCCAATAATTGAAAGCTCCCCGGGTATATCTATATTTCTTTCATTAATCGCTATAATTGACCCGAGTGTCATTTCATAGTTTGTAACAAAGACAGCCGTAGGCTTATCATCAAGCTCAAGTAACTCACAAAGAAGGTCATATCCGCTCTGAAGCTGATAATCCCCAAACTTGACAAGGCTCTGGTCAAACTCCATTGCATAATCTTCACATACCCTGATGTAGCCTTTTAACCTTTCCCTGGTTGTATATATATCCTTAGGTCCGCAAATTATGCCAATACGCTTGTGCCCTCTTATAATAAGCTGTTCTACGGCATTGTACGAAGCATTTAAATTATCTACAAGCACACTGTCACATTCCGCTCCTTTGATATGCCTGTCAATCAGCACAACAGGAATATTATCCCGGGTAATTTTGTTTATTTGACCGCTGCTGCATTCTAAAGGCAGCATGATAAGGCCGTCAACCATTTTATTTAAAAGGAATCCTATTTTTTCTTTTTCAAGTAAAGCATCCTCATTATAATTACATATAATAGTGCTATATCCGTTTTTTAAAAGAATATTCTCCACATTTGATACTATACTCGTTGAAAATATATTTTCAAGGTTTGAAATAAGTACGCCAATAGTCATTGTTTTGTTGGTTTTAAGCCCTCGTGCAATCTCATTCACCTTGTAATCCAGCTCTTTTATGGCCCTTTCAATCAAAATCCTGTTTTCGTCAAGTACATTTCCCCCGTTTATATGCTTGGATATTGTAGCAATTGAAAGACCGGTCTGTTTAGCTATATCCTTAATAGTCGATCCTATTTTCATCAGCTCCTGTAGTAAAACGTTTCGTCTTTAGTTAATACAATAGCACTTGTTTTTTGATATGTCAACAGCAGCATGTTTTGAGATTCCCCAATTTTAACATTGAGAAGATTTATGTGTATAATGAAACAGTTATCATTGGGAATGAATTTAGAAAATGTTAGTGTATAGGTTCTTGAAAAAGGCGTAAATTGCGGCATGGAC
>JANQLN010000050.1 GCA_028280575.1 Clostridia bacterium | reverse complement strand
AAAGCGTTAAATATCCAGATATTCGCCGTTTTTTTGAAGAATTTGGACAAAAAAATGAATCAAAAATATATGTACAGGAGTTCTGTCCAAGGCTCCTAGTGAAACATGACAAGGAGTGTAGAAGTGTTATTAAATCTAAGTTCAAACAAATGGAGTATTATTGGTACCTGGCCTCTGGAATGGATGAGGTTTGAAAAGGAAATGGATACTGAAAAATTAGTAGGAATTGCAGTGACACCATGGGTAGATTCAAATGTTCCGGGAAGTGTTCATAAAGATTTATTAAATTCAGGATTAATACAGGATCCCTATTATGACTTAAACAGCCTGAATTGTGAGTGGGTACATAATAGAGCATGGATATATAGGACAAAATTTAAAATACCTGGCAATTTTAATGATAAACGCCTGGCACTTGTTTTTAATGGAGTTGACTATTTTTCATATTATTATTTAAATGGCTTTTTTCTCGGAAAGCACGAAGGTATGTTTACAAAAGTTTTTTTTAATGTTGATGAACATATTTACCGTGATAAGTGCAATACATTATTTGTAGTTGTTGAAAAAGCTCCGGAAGAAGTTGCCCAAATGGGAGAAACAAGGAATTCCAGATTCCAAAAAAGCCGTTTTGGGTACAAGTGGGATTTCGGAACCAAACTGGTTAATATTGGAATATGGAAGGATGTATATTTAAAAGGTACCTACAATGTAAATATAGAGGATATATATGTAAGATATGAATTGTTGGATATTAATAAGGTGAAACTTACTATCCAGGTTAAAATTAAATGTTGTATATCACAGAGAATTAAGATAGATTATTCAATAAAAGAGGAAAATGATATCTTAACAGAAGTAGCTAACAATACTTTAAACGTAGATTGTAAAAAGGGTATAAATACCTTTAATATTATTGAATATATTGAGAATCCAAAAATTTGGTGGCCAAACGGGTATGGGCAGCAAAACCTATATAATATAAAGGTTAAAGCTTTAGATGATGAAAAAATATCTGATGAAAATTCAATTAGATTCGGTATAAAAAATGTCAGATTTATCAGGAATGAAAAAAGTCCATTGGAGTCGCTTCCATATACCATAATTGTGAATGGACATAAAATATTTATCAAAGGATGGAACTGGGTACCCCTTGATCACATGTACGGCTCTGTCAAACAAGAAAAATATGAGTGGTTTATAAAACTTGCAAAAAACGCAAATGTAAATCTTCTCAGGGTATGGGGAGGAGGACTCATAGAGAAGGATATATTTTATGAATTGTGCGACAGATACGGAATTATGGTATGGCAAGAATTTATTCAGTGCAGTTCAAGTATAAGTAATGAAACTAACAAAAATGAAGAATATCTGAAACTGCTTTTTGAGACATCCATGGAGGCTATTATCCGGAAAAGAAATCATGTAAGCTTAGTTGCATGGTGTGGGGGTAATGAATTAATATCCGATGATTTTATACCCCAGGATTTTAATGATAAAAACCTGAAAATGTTAAAAAAACTTGTTGATGAATATGATCCTGGGAGAATGTTCTTTCCTACTTCTCCATCGGGGCCAGCGGTTCACTATAAAAAAGAGAATACAGGTAAAAATATGCACCATGATATACATGGGATGTGGAATTATGAAGGGATGGAAGAACATTATAAAAAGTATAATATGATGGATTGCCTTCTACATAGTGAATTTGGAGCTGAAGGATGTTCGAGAAAAGATGTAGTTGAATCAATTGTAAATAAAAAAAATTACTTGCCTGCAAATAAGAATAATATGTTCTGGAATCATAAAGGTGCTGCTTGGTGGGATGTAGATGAAAGAGATGAAGTAATATTCGGAGAAAGGGATACTCTTGAGGTAATTGTTAAATGTAGTCAGTTTATACAAGCAGAAGCTTTAAGATATATAATTGAATCTAACAGGAGAAGAAAATTCTATTGCAGTGGGTGTATTCCCTGGCAGATGAACGAGCCTTGGCCAAATATAACATGCACCAATGCAGTAGATTATTATGGAAATCCTAAAATGGCTTATTACTGGATCAGAAACAGCTATGAACATATTCATGCATCACTCAAGTATGAAAAACTTATTTATGAAAAAGGAGAAAAGTTTCTTGGACATTTGTATATCAATAATTCATCAGTAAAAAGTGAAAAAGTTGTAATAGAGTATGAGATTATGGATATATGTGGAAATTTGATAAAGTACGATAAATTTGACAAAATTATTCCCCGGGATAAGAGTATTTATCTTGACGATATAATATGGAACGTTGAAGAAATGAGTAAAGGAATATTTTTTGTAAGGCTTATCGTAAAGAATAGTGAAAACAATAAAACTGAAAATGTTTATATATTTTCACAAAAAAGGGAAAGGCCATTTGAAAATTTGACCTGCATAGAAAATACAGAACTTGTAGCAGAATATTTAAGCGAAGAAGATGACAAGCTAAGTGTAACAATTAGGAATAACGGCAGAGAGGCAGCACTGTTTGTCAATATATATCTTAAAAATATTCAAAAAAGCATAATATGCAATGAAAATTTCAGCACTATATTCCCTGGTGAACAGAAAATATTTAACATCGAGGACATTAAAGAGCATCTTTGCAGACATCAAAATATTAGCTTGATGATTGATTGTCTTAATTTAAAGATGGGAAAACTTATCACACAAAATAATAGTAGATTAAGGTGAATTATCTTGTATAATTATTATATATCAATATATTTTATTTATATTTGTTTAGGAAAGGTGTATTAATTATGAGTATTAAGATTTGCGCAATAGGTTGTGGAGTATTTGCCAGTGCGGTGCATGGACCATCCTACAAAAAATATGCACAAATACATCCCGATACGGAACTCTGTGCATGCTGTGATCTTGATGAAAAAAAAGCAGGCATATTCATGAAGACCTTCGGATTTAAAAGATATTACAAAGATTTTAAGGAAATGTTGGACATTGAGAAGCCAGACGCAGTATGTCTTGTAGTTACTCCAGAACTTACATCCAGTTTATCTGTAGAAATACTGGAAAAGGGATACCCCTTAATAATGGAAAAGCCTCCCGGTCTAAATAGAAAAGAGACTGAAAAGGTAATCAAAGCAGCACAGGCTAAAGGGATTCCCAACCAGGTAGCCTTTAACAGACGTTATATAACTTTGGTCAAGAAAATAAAAAGCATTCTATCTGAAGAACAAAGAAATAATAGTATATTTGACATACAATGCAATTTTGTCAGAGCCGGAAGACGAGACAAGGATTTTGCAACAACTGCAATACATGGTATTGATACAGTTAAGTTTCTTTCTGGTTCGGATTTTAGATATGTAGAATTTAATTACCAGAAAGTTAGCCAGGCTGGTGATAATATTGTTAATATATATCTGAATTGTGTATTTAAATCAGGTACAACTGCAAAAATTAATTTTTTTCCTTTTGGAGGTCTAGTCAGTGAGCAAGTTGTAATAAATACATATAATAATTCATTTTTTTTGGATATACCTGTATTTGGAAGTGTTTCATCAGGAAGGCTTGTTCACTATAACGGAGAAAAAATTATACTTGATATACAGGGTAAAAAGGCACCAGGCAATGCAGATATGTTTGAACTGTGTGGTTTCTATAGTGAAAACACATCTTTTTTTGATAATATCAGAGCGGGAATAAAGCCCGGCGGAGACGTATTATCAGCGCTTCAATCAGTTGAAATTGCTGATTGCATAAGAAATAGGACAGAAAAATATAAGGCTGATTAGAGAATAAGATAAATTGCTAAGATTGGTTTTTGATAAAAAATGAAAATGGAGGTGAGGTATAATGAATAAAAACAGGATTAAAGAGCTTCATGAACTATACAGCAATACTTTGTTCAGAGATATTATACCATTTTGGCTAAAACATTCACTGGATAATGAACATGGCGGATATATTACATGGCTTGATAGAAAGGGTTCAATTCTTTCAAGTGATAAATCTGTTTGGTTTCAGGGAAGAGGAGTATGGATATACTCTAAGTTATGCAATAGATTTGGCAAAAAGGATGAGTGGCTGAATGCAGCTCGTCTTGGTTATGAATTTTTAACAAGGCATTGCTTTGATGACGATGGTAGGCTTTTTTTCCATGTCACAAGAGAAGGTAAGCCTTTAAGGAAGAGAAGATACCTTTTTTCAGAATGTTTTGCCATAATTGCCTTTGCCGAATATGCAAAGGCTTCAGGCAGTAAAAAGGCCTTGCAATTTGCAAAGGATACATACAACCTTGTCATTGATTACTATCAAAACCCGGACAGACTCCCGTCAAAGGTGTATACAGAGACACGCAGCATGAAATCTCACTCAATGCCTATGATTCTGATAGCTACAAGCCAGGGTTTGCGTGAAGTGGATGACAGTCCGGTATATGATGATGTAATTAATATGCTTATCAATGAATTGTTCAGTGATTTTGTTAATACTGAAAAGAAGGCTTTACTTGAAAATGTTGGGGTTAATGGTGAATTTATTGACTTGCCTGAGGGAAGATGTGTAAATCCCGGACATGCCATAGAAACTTCCTGGTTTCTTATGGAGGAGGGAATGAGACGAGGAGATAAGGCTATAATAAAAAAAGCTTTACTAATTCTTGACTGGTCGCTTGAGCTGGGATGGGATAAACAGTATGGGGGACTTTTATATTTTATTGATGTGGACGGCAACCCCCCCGAGCAGCTTGAGTGGGATATGAAGCTTTGGTGGCCGCATACTGAGGCGCTGTATGCTCTGCTGCTTGCTTATAACCTGACTGAAGATGGGAAGTATGAGCAGTGGTATGAGAAGATGCATGACTGGACATTCAGACATTTTCCGGACAAGGAATTTGGTGAATGGTACGGATACCTTCACAGGGATGGTTCACTTTCCTCACCAATAAAAGGTTCACTTTGGAAAGGGCCTTTCCATGTTCCAAGGGCTTTTATTTTATGTACTAGTCTTTTGAACAGGATGTTGAAATAGATATAAGCCATTTGCTTTTTTTAGCCTTTATTTTATTATTTGCTGATGTTTAAGATAAAAAGACATATTACTGATTTTGCTGCTCAGTCCAACTCAATAAATTTTCATTATAAGATACTTTTAAAGGTCTCTTAACCAAACAAGGACATTCTTTTACGATCTTTGTAGTTACATTATCCCGGGAAGCGTAACTAATGAAGATAAATATTAATATTAGGAAGGAAGTGGTTTTTGTGGTAAAAAAATTTTTTGGACAAACAGCTTTATTAATTGTGGTATTTGCAGTTTGTATGTTTTTACTGACCATGGAAGTAAATATTCAAACCGTAGAAGGTGCAAATCAATCGACAAGTATGGATATGATATCAGTAAAAGACCATGGTTTGATTGGTGATGGATTTACTGATGATTCCAGCGCATTTCGAACTTTGCTCAGTGGTCTTTCAACCGGTGAGTCAATTTACTTCCCCGACGGAACATATCTATGGGGATCAGAAGTAGAAATAACAGTTTCTGGAGTTAGGATAGTGTTTGAAAAAAACGCAAAAATTGTTAATAACACTTCAATTAATTCTATCTTTAAAATTACTGATGATGATATAACCATTGAAAACGCAAAATTTGAGGGAAGTGCAACCACATCTAAAGCTTTATACATACTTGGCCAGTTGAATGACCGCCTTTCAAACATAAAGATTTTAAACAGTAGCTTTGATGGAATAAAGAATAGTAACATTTATGCTGACTATGTAAATGATATTACTATACAAAATGTTGATTTTAGCAATGCTAATATTGATGGAGCAGAAGGTATAATATACTGTAAGAATGCTGACAATGCAATAGTAAATAACATAAGGATCAGCGATAGTTATTATAAAGGCATTGCAGCATTTTACAGTAATAATGTTTTACTAAAAAACATTATTATCAATAATTTGTCAGAGCACACAGTTGGTGCTGGCACCGGATTGGGAATTGACATCGGATATAATTGCAACCATGTTAATATCAGTAATTACATAAGTACTATGAATGATGAAGCAGCATTAAGAGTATCAAGAAACAGTAAAGACATAAATATTGAAAACTGTTACTTTGAGAACCTTGAAAGTAATAGTAGTACAGATAGTGCAGTTATACTTATGGGTTGTAAAAATGTTAACTTGAATAACAGTATTGTTAATACAATTACAGCAAGAGGTATTTATATAGCCGACTGGGATGGTGGCTATGACGTAGAAAATATAAAAATAGAGGGAAACATTGTAAAAAGCGCGAACAGCTATGGGATATATGCTCTAGGTGCAAAAAATGTTGATATAATTGGTAACAGTATGAAAAATACATACATTAGAATCCATTGGAGTTCTCATGTAAATATTATTTCAAATACAATACGGAGCAGTGAATATTATGATTCTAATATTGGAGGAATATATATTTATAAGTCTACTGCAGTAAACGCCATGTCAAATAATATTTCTAATACAAATAACGGTGGTACATGGTATCATGGTATATATGCAACATCAAGTCTTAGTAATATTTTAATAGGCAATAATAATATATCACTTGATTCTACAACTGCAGGCACTAATGGAATTTTTATTTCATACGGAGATGATATAAAAGTTGTTAACAATATAGTTGATGCTCTAAATGATTTTGGAACAAACAGTGTAACTAATTGTGAAATTATAAGGATTAAAATTTTTGGAGGAAATTCTCAATCAAGACCTTCATCTCCATATTTGTACGAATGCTATTTTGATGCAACGTTAGGATATCCGTTATGGTGGGATGGGTCAAACTGGATAGATTCATCCGGCACAAGCCATTAAGTGCCATCGGTTTCATTAAAAAATTTATTAAGGGGTGAAAAAATGTGCTAAAAATAATAATTCGCTATACAGTTATTAAATTAATAGTTTTCGCTATACTTTTTTCAGCAATTCCCGTATATGTATTTGCACATACTACTGATATGGACATGATTTCCGTTAAGGATTGGGGATTGGCAGGTGATGGCATAACAGCAGATTCTACATCTTTTCAGACAATTATTGATAATATCTCAGGAAATGAAACTATATACTTTCCAGATGGAACATACTTATGGGATTCTGAAGTTCAAATAACTAAGCCTGGTATAAAGATAATATTTGCAAAAAATGCCAAGATTGTTGTGAATACAACCATACCTACCATAAATACTTTTTCATCAGTAGGAGCTATCTTTTATGTACATGCAGATGATTTTACAGTAGAAAATGGTACATTTGAAAGCTCCCCTTCAGCAAATGCCATAGGTATCTATGGCAGAGGAGAGTTTACTGAAAATATTCCATTTGAATTAATAAGCACGATTAAAAACTTTAATGTCATTAACTGTAACTTTAAAGGTCTGGGCAGCTATAATATATTTGGCATGGGAGTAGAAAATGGAAAAGCACTGAATATAAAATGTGATGATGCCAATAAATGGGGTAAAGAAGCTGTAATACATTTCAGGTACTCTAAAAATGTAATTATTGATAATATCAGGGTTAGAGATAGCTGTGTAAAGGGTGTTGCAGTATCACACGAATGTGAAAATGTACTGCTTTCTAATATAATAGTACAAAATATGTTTCCTAATAGTGTACTTCCCACTTCAGCACTGGGTCTTTACATAGGATATGATACTAAAAATGTAAATGTAGAGAATTGTATAGTTAGAGACTGTTCTCAAGGCGGGATGAAAATTTCCCGCAACGCTGAAAACGTCAATGTATCCAATTGCCAGTTCATAGTAACTGATGCAGCATATGCAGGACTCATGATACAAGGCAGTGAATCAGTAAATATTGAAAACTGTACTGTAAAAACTGGGGATAACATGGGGATTGAAGTTTTGTGGTGGGGTACTACTAATCCTAAAGATATTACAATAAAAGGCTGCAATATTGAGAGCTCAAACCGGAACGGCATTTATGTAGAGTCAGGCCAAGGCATTTTGATATCGGATAATATATTGACGGACACTTTTATAAACGTTGAATGGAGTTCAAAAATTGATATTCTTTCAAATATTGTACGGAGCAGTAAATATTATAATGGTAATGTGGGTGGAATATATATTTATAAATCTACTAATGTAAGTGCCATAGCAAATAACATTACTAATACAACTTCAGGGCCTGTTGTAATGCATGGTATATATGCAACATCTAATATTAATGATATAACAATAGGAAGAAATATTATATATCTGGATTCAACATCTCCAAGTTCAAATGGTATATACGCTGCATATGGCAGTGACGTGCAGCTTGTCGGTAATATTATACAAAAGGCAAAAAATGAATTTGATGTTAAAAGCCTGACGAATTATGAAATTATACGATATAAACAGAATGGCGGGGCAACCGCAAACAGGCCGTCTTCTCCTTATTTGTATGAGTTCTATTTAGATACATCATTGGGATATCCTATATGGTGGAATGGCTCTGACTGGGTTGATGGAACAGGCACAATCCGATAGCAGCTAATACCGTATGTTTCTTAATTTAAACAACCTGTGTTGGCTTGTATGTTTTATCATATAACTTACGGCAGAAAGTTACTGATGAATAACTTACTGCCGTAAGTTATATCAAGGCAATAGAAACACATATGAACAAATTCCAAACGTATTCTATATAGTTTAGTAATGTAGTTGTATATAAAACTAAACCTGTCTTCCCCACTGACTCTTTCAATACAGGCTTTTATACAGCTCAATAAAATTATTATACACTTTCCTATATTCAATATGGTTATCAGGTATGGGCTCAACAATTTTTGAAGGATTCATTCCAGGCAGTTTCTCTTTAAATCCGTCAAGTGCTCCGGCAGCAACCATTGCAGCATAAGCTGCACCAAATGCTGCAGCCTCGCCAACTCCGGCTACAGCTATTTTCCTGTTGAAAATATCTGCCTGTATTTGGACCCAGAGGTCTGAATTCACATATCCGCCATTTGCAACTATTACCTCTACATTGTCATTTATCTGGGTAATAACCTCATAAATTGAATACATCTTGTACATTACACCTTCCATGGCGGCTCTTATTATATGCTTTTTTCCATGGACAAGACCCAGGCCGTGTATTGTAGCCCTGGCTTCTGCATTCCATCCCGGTGACCTTTCTCCGGTCAAATGGGGAAGAAAAATCAGATTTTCACAGCCAGGCCCTATTTGCGAGGCATATTTGTCAAAAAGCTTGTATATATTGTCAAGCCCTTCATTCCTGGCATCATGTTCAAATTGTTCCCTCAGGGAATCTCTAAGCCACTTTAAGACTATGCCTCCATTGTTCACTGCTCCTCCTGCAACCCATGTATCTCTTGTAAAACAATAGCACCATGTCCTCTGTTCCCTGTCCAAAAGGGGTTTATTCAGGGAAATCCTAAGGGCTCCGCTTGTTCCTATTGTAAAAGACATTGAAGTATCATCAAATACACCGCAGCCAAGATTTGCAAGCATGCCGTCTCCAGAACCTATTGCCACTGTAATATCCTCTCTCAATCCCATTGCCTTTGCGTATCCACTTTTCATTCCATTGAAAACCTGTGTACAATCTACAGGACTGCCTAACTTATCTTTTCCCATTCCAAGTACATCTTTTAATATGTCTTCATCCCATTTAAACTCATGTATATTGAAAAAGCCGGTTGTTGAAGCATCGGTAATATCAATTGCAAATTCGCCAAAAAGCCTGTAAATCACATACTCCTTTATAGAGACAAGCTTGTCAATATTTTCATACAGGTGCTTATAGTTGTTTTTGAGCCACAATACCTTGCTTAAAGGGTACATGGGATGGTGCGGCCTGCATCCCGTCCTGCAGTACAAATCATATACATCATGGTTTTTTTGAATTTCCCTGGATTCATTGATGGAACGGCTATCTGCCCATACATAGAGATTGGTGACAGGATTTCCATTTCTGTCCACACCCATCAGGCTGAACAGCTGGGTACTGAATGCCATGGCTTCTATGTTATTTTTATTTACACCTGCCTTTTCCAAGCATGTTTTAATAACCTCCAAAAGAGAACCCAGGATTTTATCAGGATCAATTTCAGCCATTCCGTCTTCATTACAGATAAGCGGGTACTCTTTATGGTAAAGGCTTACCTGTTTTCCTTCCCTATCAAACAAAGCTGCTTTGACTGAAGATGTACCAATATCCACTCCCATAAACAAACTATTCAAAGCCATGCCCCCCTTATACTCCCGAAAATGCGGAAAAGCCCCCATCTATAGGTATTACAGCGCCATTGACAAATGATGATGCATCTGAAGACAGCCATATAATCGCTCCAACAAGCTCATCAGGCCTCCCATATCTTCCCATCGGTGTATTGTCAATAATGGATTTTCCCCTTGGTGTACTTTCTCCTGTCTCTTTATCGGTCAGCAGGTACATGTTCTGCTCAGTCAGTAAAAATCCCGGTGCTATGGCATTAACCCGTATATCCTTTGAATAATTCTGATTGAAATGAACTGCCATCCACTGGGTGAAGTTGCTTACAGCTGCCTTTGCCGCCGAATAGCTTATGGTTCTGGTAAGAGGTGAAATAGCTGCCATTGATGATACATTAATGACATTTCCCTTGCCCCTTTTTACCATTACTTCACTGAAAACCTGGGTGGCAAGGACAGTACCCATAAAATTCAAATTGAATACCCACTGCAGGGCATCCAGAGGTATGTCAAAGAAACTCATGTCAGGTCCGGTTGTACCCTCCTTCTTGTTTCCACCTGCACCATTTATTAAAATATCAATTGCTCCAAACTCTTTCAACACAATGTCTCTTGCAAGAATAAGACTGTCCTTGTCAAGCACATTGCTCTCAACGCCTATTGCTTTCCCGCCTGCTTTGTTTATTTCATCGGCAGCTTCCTCTGCCTTATCTCCAATCAAATCCAAAACAGCTACCTTTACACCTTTTTTGGCAAGCTGCTTTGCCATTTCGCTGCACAATACACCGGCTCCACCCATAATTGCTGCAGTTTTTCCTGCAATGTCAAAATTCACTTTCATAAAAATGCCTCCTTTACTCATCTCCAAATAACATATTTACCAGGTTTTTTGTTGACTGCACTACCATTCTCTGGTTGGCTTCTTTTGTATAGGCACCAATATGCGGTGTCAATATAAAGTTTTGAAGTCCCAGCAGCTTATGTTCTCCCGGAGGTTCCTTGGAAAATACATCCTGGGCAGCACCTGCAATCTCACCATCTGCAAGGGCTTGATACAGCATATCTTCATCTGCCAGTCCCCCTCTTGAAGTATTTATGAGAAATGCCGTTTTTTTCATTACCTTCAGCGTCTCCCTGTTTATCATATTGCTTGTTTCCTCTGTCACCGGCACATGCAGGGAAATATAGTCTCCCTGTCTAAGGACTTTATCCAGTGGCTTCATTTGAATGTCATATTCTTTGAGAAAACTGTCATCCTTGAAATATGGATCATATGCGATAACTTTCATCCCTATCCCTGCTGCCATGGAAGCAGCTTTTCTGCCAATTGCACCCAAGCCTATTATTCCTGCAGTCTTACCGGTCAATTCACATCCGATGAATCTGTCCCATCCACCATTTTTGACACTTGCAGCCGAGGCAGATATTTTTCTGGACAGCTCAAAAAACAAACCTATTGCAAGCTCGGCAACAGAAACGGCATTGGTACCTACAGCCCTTTCTACTTTTATCCCAAGCTTGTTTGCAGTGTCAATGTCAATATTGTCAAGACCTGCACCATATTTTGAAATGGCTTTCAGGTTTTTGGCATTTCCCAATACCCTTTCAGTCATAGGATCAATTCCAACAATAACTCCGTCAACATCACTGCAGAGGCTGTTCATTTGCTCTTCATCAAATGTTTTTCCGGTAGTATTTTCAATAATGTCCAAATCATAGTCCTTTAGTATCTCCAAGGCCAATTCCTTAGACCTGGAAAAAGACCTGGGCGTAATCAATATCTTCATCCAATCCCCCCATTTTTCCTTATCATTAATGATTCATCATTCTTCATTGATGGACATTGCTATACAATTATTTAACAACTATGCCCTTGTCAACCATATCAATATTTTGATTGGGACATCTATTATAACACATACCACATGCTACACATTCCTCGCTGTCAACTCTCCATTTATCCGGCGAGTCCAAATGAATGGCAAACTCACTGCATATGTCTGCACACAATCCGCATCCCTCTCCACAGCCACAGTTAAGGCATCTCTTTGCCTCATTTACCGCTTCGTCCTCTGTCATTGTCCTTATATAGGTTGAGAAATTTTCCAATCTTTCCTTGCCATCCATTGTGTATAAATCAATTCCGTCATTGTCCTTGAAATATCCGGCTCTTCTCAACACTCCCTCCGGGGATACTGCCGGCAGTTCCTCCTGGTATTCCAATACCGCATCATCACCTGACAAAAGCTTGTCAATGGAGCAGGCACATTTTTTACCTGCTGCGACAGCAGCTATTACAGTCTGGACATTGGTGACATCCCCTCCCGCATATACTCCTTTAATATTCGTAGCTCCTGTCGTCCGGTCGGCAATCACCATCCCCTTCCTATTGGCTGCAACCTCCCGGATACCAATGGGATCAGGCATCTGGCCTGTTGCAGCAATAACAATGTCACAGGGCAGGGTGAATTCAGCAGCTTCTATTTCTTCAGGTCTGCGCCTGTTGGAGGAATCTCTTTCACCCAATACCTGATTTACCATCGTAATGCCGGTAACCTTTTCATTTTTTGTTTTTATTGACCTGGGTGAAACTAGGTACATGACCTTGATACCTTCTTCTTCAGCCTCTCTTACTTCATCCTGTGATGCAGGCATTTCATCCTTTGTGCGCCTGTAAGCAATAAATACTTCATCTGCTCCCAGTCTTTTAACAGTCCTGGCTGCATCAACGGCAGTGAAGCCTCCTCCTATGACTACAGCTCTTTTACCCACATTTATCCTTTTCCCGTCGTAAAAACTTTTAAGAAAATCTATTGCCGATACAACACCATCTGCATGTTCCCCCTCAATGCCCAGTTCATAACCTTTCTGTGCACCTGTCCCAAGGAATATGGAAGCATAACCGTCAGACTTAAGCTTATCAATATTTACATGCCTGCCCAATGCCTTGCCTGTTTCAAACCGGATTCCCATTGATTTCAGCATGCCAATTTCATCGTCAAGAACACTGTGGCACATCCTGAACCTGGGAAGGCCATAGCGCAGCATACCCCCGATATAATCTTCCTTTTCAAACACCGTAACCTCATATCCGGATACGGCAAGATTATATGCACAGGACAGTCCGGCAGGACCTGAACCGATCACTGCAACCTTCTGGTTTCTTTTTTCCTTTACAGGTACTTTTGGCTTCCACCCTGATTTTTTGCCATATTCAATCACAAATCTTTTGATTTCCCTGATCCTGACCGGTATACCTGCTACACCTCTTGTACACTCTTCTTCGCATGGATGGCTGCATACCCATCCGCAAACCGACTGGAGCGGATTTTTGCCCATTATCAAATCATAGGCCTGCCTGAACCTGCCTTTTGCAACCTTTTGCACATATGCCTGGGCAGGTACGTTATGGGGACATGCTGCTTTACAGGGAGCTGCAAGCTCAGGCTTTGATATCCTTGCATGTCCTTCATAGAGTGTCAGGTCCGGAGCACTTTTAACTTCAGGAACAATCAAATCTCTCATTTCCACCAGGGACCCGTATCCATGCTCATCCATATAATCCTTCATATCTGAAATCAGCTCTTCTATGAATCCATAGCCGCTTATCAGGGTTTCTGCGCATATTCCTATCAGATCGGCACCTGACATGACCATCTCAACTGCATCCCTGTAGTTTCGTACCCCTCCCGCCTGCATGATTCTCATTTCCGGTCCGCTTACCTTTCTCATCTCATACGTATCCCTCAAAGCAAGAGGTTTGAGCCAGGCACCTGAATGGCAGGACATGCTGATTTCATCCTGCAAGTGGTAAACCGCCCTGGCGGGATTATCAAGATCAATTGGAGGAATTCCCAGACGGTTTGATGTTCCGCCTACTGCATCCGCACCTGCTTCATAAAGGGATTTTGCAACCTGTGCAATCTTTCCCCCTTCCGGGGTGAGTTTAACAAACAATGGAATCCCAATCACTTTTTTTATTTCACGCACAATCCCTGCAACAACATCGCCCTGCTGTCCAAGGCTTGCACCTGTGCGTACATTACAGGCTTTATCATTGCAGCTTGACAGCTCAACATTATATGACATATTGGGACAGCACATGTTAAGCTCAATAATATCCGCACCGGCCTCTTCAAACTTCTTTGCCATATTGACCCATCCTTGGGCCCCTTTATCCCCCGCATATGTGATATTGGCCATAAGGATCAGTTCACAGAGCTCCTTTTTTGCATCCTCCACAAGCCTTAAGCCCTCTTCAAACGTAAGTCTTTTTTCAGCAGTAAAGCAAAGGGCATCCCGGTCTTTGAATATGGCATACCTTGGAACCCTGTTAATATATGGTGCAGGATCAATTGTAAGCTTTATACTGGCTGCCGCCCATCCGGTCTGTTCAATTCTTACAAGCTGCTTTACCGATTTTGTAGTAGGTCCTGAAGCGACATAAAACGGATTTTTGAATGTTATACCTGCGATATCCACAGGCAAATATAAATCTTTTCCCATATTGACCTCCATTCTTAAGAGAATTAAACGCTTATTGCTTCATTAACAATTTTCCTGCCTTCTTTTGCCGACTTGTATATCAGGTTTATAACCTTGAGTGCTTCAAGGCCGTCTATCCCCCTGAGTCCTGTCTTTGCATCCCTGTTTTCAAGGCAGCATTCCATGAAGTGTCTTATCTCACCAACATATCCAAGATTGAATTTCTCATCTACTGCGGGCCGGGACCACCCTTTTGTCATATCTGCCTTTTCCACAGTATATTTAAGCCCTGGAGTAGAGAAGCATTTGATTGCTGATGAGAATGTCAGGTCAATATGCATGCATCCATCTGTCCCGTAAATGTCTATTACGTCCTCCATGCCGCCAACTGTAATATAGTTTGACTCAAGAAGTGCGGACGTACCGTCCTCAAACTTGATAATGCAAGCGGCCCAGTCTTCCCCTTCCATTTTTTTGTGTATATAGTTGTTTTCAGAGCCGCCTGATGTCATTGCAACCAATTCGGTCCACCTGTTGTTTTTAAGGGCAAGCATAAAGCCGACCGGATGAATTCCCAGATGAACCATACAACCTCCTCCGCAATACTTGATTGTCTGAGTGAATGGTGAATGGGAACCGTTGTGGCACTCCCTTGCCCTTATATACATTGGTTTTCCTATTGCTCCTTCCTCTACAATTTCCAATGCCTTGCCAAGTGCCGGCGCAAACAGCCAATCTTCTGCATAAAAGAGCTTCCTACCGGCCTTTACTGCCGCATCAACCATTTCCCAGGCATCTTCAGCAGTAGTGGCAAGAGGCTTTTCTGAAATAACATGCCTGCCCTTTTTAAACGCCTTAAGGGCAACATCATGATGAAGAAAGTTTGGAAGACATATATCCACTAAATCACATTCAACCTCATCAATTGCATCATCATAATTGTCATATGCCTTGTAGTTTTCAACTCCGAATCTTTCAGCCAGTTCCTTTATCCTTGATACATCCTTGTCACAAATGGCCACAATCTGTGCAATGTCCCTGCACCTTGCATAGCCTTCCATATGAAGGTCTGCACTAAAAGCTGCCCCCACAAGTAAAACCTTTACTTTTCCACTCAATTTAAAACACCCCTCCGTTTTTTTAACCATGAGCTAAGATTATAAATGCTAATCCAGTTTACAGTTATAATCATTTTCGCAGCTTTTCTAAAACTGCCTCAACTCACTACCATAACAAAAATCACACTGCTTCATATCAGCTCATTTATTTTTTTTACATAATTTATACTCATATCAACAAGCAATCCGAATATTTTTTCTCCCTTTTCACAGCTTGCAAGGCTGGGCTTTCCCCATACTCCATTCTCACTGTATTTGAATATTGATCCATAATTGAGATAATCCCTGGGTACCCCGGGTATTGAATCCACATTTTTTTTCTTCTTTACAAGCTCTTTGTCAAGGTAAAGGATAATTGAAGTTTCAAGCTCACCTGCATGAAGATTATCCTCACAATCCAGTATCACAGCCATTTCTTTTGATCCCATGAACCCAACCAGGTCAACCTTTATAACTTTTATATCATTATTTGTAGCGTTGAGCTCCCTGACAGCAGGATTGGCTATGAATATGCCACCATGGGCAATAAGAAGAATTACCCTTTTAAATCCCTGCTCCTTAAGGCTCAAAACAATATCCCGGATCATGTAATAAAATGTGTCGGGATTAATCCACACACTTCCCTTTTTGCCCATGTGCTCCCTGCATGTACTGACAGGCAGGGTTGGAAGCAAAAGCACATTCAGTCTTTCTGACACCTTTTTCCCAACAGCAGAGGCTATCATCAAATCAGTAGCTATTGGAAGATGCGGTCCATGCTGTTCTACTGAGCCTACAGGCAGCAGAGCTGTATCAATACCGGAATCTTGAATCTCGTCTGCAGTTGAATAATAATCAAGCATAAATAATCACCTCTTCATATAAATAACCAGTTAGTTATTTATATGGCAAAATATATACTTATTCATTTTTGTATAAAGCCTTTATCTTTTATGGCTTTATACACAAATATTCCAAAAACATCTCTGTAACATTCTTTATCCTTTTTTTGATATTTTCTTCATTATCCAGCTTTTTTCCCAAAAGCTTGGACAGTGTATACCTGTTTGAAAAATATGAAAAACTATATGTCAAAAGAGACAATACAACCTGTTCGGTGTCAACATCCGGCTTGAAAATGCCCTCTTCCTTGCCTCTTTCAATAACTTTTCTCAAAAGGTCAAGCTCAGGTGTTTTTATATGTGTAAAATCCATGTCCTTGATATACATGCCCTTATTCAGGTTCTCCCAAAGTATCAAATTGACATATGAAGGATTATGGCTCAAATAATCAAAATACAAGCTGATCACTTTTTTAATGATCTCAACACATGAAGCATCCTCTGACAATACATCGATCTCCTTCCGGCTCAAACGGCTGTATACATTGGCAAGAACAATCTTGTACAGCTCTTCCTTGTTCCCGAAATACTCATATATCATCCTCTTGTTTATATTGGCCTTTGCTGCAATTTCATCAATGCGTGCTCCATATATTCCTTTTTCAGCAAATTCCTGCTCTGCCGCAAGCAATATGTCTTCCCTTGATTTTTGAGAATCTCTCACTTTTCTATTCTTCATATGAATCTCCCATATAAAAAAGCATATAAGTAACCGAATAGTTACTTATACATATATAATAGCACCTTTTTTATAATTGTTCAATACTTTCTTACAAAATTAAAAAAGCTTTTTTTTTTAAAGTTATATGAAATATCAGCTCCTTGTAATTCCGCTTTCCCTGATTATTTCAATATCCAGGTTGGGATACAAAGGATATTTTTTCAGTAAATTGCCAACACATTGATGTGCCTCTTTGACTATTTTCTCAGGAACAGTATATTTAGCAAGGCTCTTTTTGCCTGATTTTAAAGTTTTAGGAGAAGTTTTTTGCAATACAAGCTTTATAGTTTTTGCAATTTCCTTCATTTCTTCACTTCCCATACCCAAAGTTGTTACTGCAGGAGTGCCAAGTCTCAATCCGCTTGTATACCAGGGACCATTTTTATCAAAAGGCAGCACATTACGGTTCAGTGTAATTCCACAATCCCTGAGGGCAGATTCGGCCTGCCTGCCGGTAATGCCAAAGCTTTTTGCAACATCAACAAGCAGCAAATGGTTATCTGTTCCCCCTGTAACCACATCCAATGATTCATTCATACAATGCTCTGCAAGCATAACTGAATTATTAACTATTTTATGAGCATATTCAGAAAATTCGGGAGCAAGTGCTTCTTTAAATGCGACTGCTTTCGCTGCAATTACATGTGGCAGCGGTCCTCCCTGTATTATGGGGCAGCCTTTATCCGCCCATTGTGCAAAATCATTCTTGCACATTACAACGCCCCCTCTGGGTCCTCTGAGTGTCTTATGAGTTGTTGTCGTAACAATATGAGCATATGGTATGGGATTGTAATCCCCTGTAAATACTTTTCCTGCAACCAAACCTGCAAAGTGTGACATGTCCACCATGAATACTGCTCCAACTTCATCTGCAATTTCCCTCATCTTGGCAAAATTAATTTTTCGAGGGTATGAACTGTACCCGGCTAAAAATATCAGCGGTTTTATTTCATGTATTTGCTTTCTTAAATCATCCAGGTTTATAAGATAAGTATCACGGTTAACTGTATAACTGTGCACATCGAAAAGCATACTGGAAAAATTATGCCTGTATCCATGGGTCAAATGCCCTCCTGAATAGTAATCAAGGGCAAAGAGCTTTTGTCTGAAAAAAGCTTTTCTCAGCTCTTCCCAGTCATTATCCTGCATATTTGAGGGGTTATCAATGCTTATCCCCTCCATAAAAGGCCTTTGAATTTTATGGGATAACGCCATTAAATAAGCCAGAAGGTTCGCATCAGACCCTGAGTGGGGCTGCACATATGCATACTCTGCTCCAAATAGCTTGCATGCAAGCCTGGACGCTTCCTTTTCAACATCATCCACATTTTCACATCCTGCATAAAACCTGTGCTCGGCATATCCTTCCGCATATTTGTCCGTAAAAAGATTGCCCTGTGCCATCTGTACGGCAAGTGAGCAAAAGTTCTCGCTGGCAATTAACTTCAAATTCTCTTTCTGGTCAAACAGCTCTTTTATAATTGCCTTTGCAACAAGCGGTGAAACAGAATTAATATGGTCGCAAGAAGCGTAAAATGAAGCAGCGGAAGAATCAATATTATCTTTTCCCTGCTTTTCCAAATACAATGACAACAAACTTTTCCCATTCATCAAATCATCCTCCCGAATATGTTTTTACCAGGGACAACTATCTAATACACCGGTCAAAAACACTAATAAAGCCACCCAGGTATATGCTTATATACCCAGGCGGCCGATAATCCCAAAAGCCATGCTTCTCTGTGGTTCATTCCACTTATTCCGCCGGTCACATGACTCCTTTTGCTAAATTTAT
This sequence comes from Clostridia bacterium, assembly GCA_028280575.1. Classification (GTDB taxonomy): domain Bacteria; phylum Bacillota; class Clostridia; order Acetivibrionales; family STF1-152; genus JANQLN01. Next base: position 60,167 of record JANQLN010000050.1, on the reverse strand, counting down.
TACTATATGTAACTCCATAATCCTATCAATATGGCTTTCGAAATCCACTGGAATCTTTTGTGTTTCAAAAGCTGTATTGCAAGAATTAAAAACCTTGCATATAGTATACGTATTTTAAAACCGCAAGTCAAGAATTTTTTATCAAATTATAAGCTTGCTTACTTATAGAAAAGCTTAAAAAATCATAACAATAATTTTCATATCTATGGTATAATACTTGTATGTTTATTAAATATTTAAAACAAAGGCTTGGAACTGGAGTAACAAAAGAGTAAAGTGAAGGGAGAAGTTTAATGTGGTGACAAGGGAACTATCGGTAATCATAGTTTTTCTGCAGGGTATGGCATCTTTTCTCTCCCCTTGTGTACTTCCTTTAATACCTGCCTATCTGACATATTTTACAGGAAAGTCTGCTGAGGCAATGCTCCATGATGTCAAATCACATAGGATGCTGATATGGAACGGGGTGGCTTTTGTCGCCGGATTCACAATTGTATTTGTATTGCTTGGCGCTGCCGCTACCGGAATTGGAAAATTCTTATTAAAAAATAATGAAATATTCCGTCAGATAAGTGGTGCAATTGTTATTGCTTTTGGGCTGTTCCATATGGGCCTGGTGCCAATTTCCTTTCTAAATTATGAAAAAAGGCTTCAAATCTCAGGCAAGACACCCGGTTTATTCAGTTCCATGCTTATGGGCATTGGATTTAGCTTTGGATGGACACCGTGCATAGGTCCTGTTCTTTCATCCGTTTTGATATTGGCCAGCAGAACCTCTACGGTATGGAGCGGAGTCGGTTTACTTGCAGTATATTCTTTGGGGCTTGGTATTCCATTTTTAGCAATTACAATCTTTTTGAAGTATTTTTGGAAGTACTTAAAGGGAATTAAAAAACACATTAAAACAATTAAAATAGTCAGCGGTTTAATATTAGTAATAATAGGAATATTAATCCTAACAAATACTTTAGGCTATCTGGGTACTTTTGGTATTTAAACTATTTGGAGGTTTGATAAGAATGAATAGGACAAGAATAATAGCATTTTTATTTACTGTTGTGATATTTGCTGCTTTATTATCAGGCTGTAAAACGATAAGCAAAGAACAGGCAGAAGATAGTAAAAATGAAGCATCAAAAACAGAAGAGAAAAACGATGAATCAGTTAAGGCTTCTGAGAATAACTCTTTGCCTGATGATAAGAAGCCGAATAAAGAGGATCTTCTTAAAGACATGCTGGATATTCCCATGGAGGACTTCGAAGCTGTAGACCTGGAGGGAAATAAACACAAATTGTCTGATTATAAAGGTAAAATAATTTTTCTCAATTTCTGGGGTACATGGTGCCCCCCCTGCAGGGAAGAAATGCCTTATATGCAGGAAATACACGATGATTATAAGGACCAGGATGTGGTCATACTTGCAGTTAGTCCTACATCTGTTGAGCTGCGGGGAGGAAATGATAGCAAAAAGGCCGAAAGTAAGGTAAAAAAATTCATTGAGGACAGCGGATATACTTTTCCCGTTCTTTTGGACAAAGAGAATAAAGCCTGGAGCCATTATCAGCAAAGAGGCATTCCAACAAATTATATTATTGATAAAGAGGGTATCATTCGCTATGCTTTGGGAATGTTTAAAGACAAAGAACAAATGGAGACACTGATTGAAAATATCCGTTCCATAGAATGAGGAGGGGACCTATGCCGGAAAAAGCATACAAAATTATAAATAACATAATTTATGTAATATTTATTATGACTACTTTATACGCTTTTATTGATATTTATTTAGTGAAGGGAAAGCTGCCGGCGGGAGCGTGTCCTGTGGAAAACAACCGTTTTTTACTGTATCTGGCAATATCTCTAGGAGTGGTATCTATTGTATTTTCATTTTTGAAAAAATGGCTTATTTCCAAAAAAGAATACTGAACTATTGAAAACTATTATTGTTTAAATCACTAAAAAAAATAACCCTCCAGTATAACCCCATTTAAAACTTTCTGATTAGAATACATGCAGGGGGTGTTTATATGAATAATTATAAAGACGGAATATATAAACAGTTAATCAAGCTATCACTCCCCATTTTGTTGGGAATGATAGCAGAGCTTCTGTATTCTTTAACTGATATATATTTCATAGCGGCAATAGACAAAGAAACCACACATGTGGTTAGCGGTGTCGGAATTATATTTCCTTTAATATTTTTACTGACTTCGGTAGACCAGGGTATCGGTACGGGCATATCCACCATAACAGCCATCGCATATGGAGGAGAGGACAATCAAACCGTGAATAAGGTATCTTCAACAGGATATAATTTATCCCTTTATTCAAGTATCGTTATGGTTGGCTTGTTTTTTGTGCTATCGGAGCTTATTGTTAACGGATTGTCCGGTAATGAAGTATCCTTTGAGGCAAAAGAAGTTGCTATTATTTATCTAAAGTATAGCTTGCCCGGTTTTATCTTTATGTTTTTGGTACAAGCCAGATTTTCTGTTTTACAAGGTATGGGTAAAACCCGCATCATCGGTATTGCAATGATGGCATCAACCCTGCTGAATCTTGTATTGAATCCAATTTTTATTTTTACGCTGGAAATGGGGGTTAAGGGTGCTGCTATAGCTACAGTCATATCACAATTCATTTTGTGGGTTTTTATTACTGTCCATTATAAAAGTATCGGTACTGCTCACTTTAAGCTCAGCAGCCTTATTCAATTGGATAAAGGTCTGATAAAACGTATTTTAAAGATTGGTATACCTGCTTCACTCACATTTGTCATACTGTCGGCATCTTTCATGATATTAAATAAATTTGTGAGTAACATTAGTGAGGTCAGCCTGAATGCTTATACTTTGGTGACTCGATTAGACGGGATATTAGTGACACCTGCATTAGCTTTTTCAATCGGGCTTTCTATCATGGTTGGCCAAAATTATGGTGCGGGTAAAATTAAAGAGCTTAAAAAGATTTTCTTTAAAGGCAGCATGCTTATTACTTTGTTTACCCTGGTACTCGGCGGCGCATATATGGTATTTGCCAGGAGGACCTTTTTAATGATGTCATCCAATCAAGAGGTTATTAATTTGGCTGTAAAACAAGTACTTTATCTGACAATACCTGTTGCAAGCGGCATATCTATATCAACCGCAGCGTCCAGCTGTTTGCAGGCATTGGAAAAATCAACCAGGGCAATGCTGGTAATAGGATTTAGAGCATTATTTATTACAGTACCGGTAACTCTTATACTGGAACTACTTTTTAAGCCTCACATCAATTATATCTGGATTGGTATTTGCGGCGGCATGATTGGCAGTGCCATTATAGGCATCATATGGGTAAATAATACTCTTAAAAAAATTGCAGCCGGATAATAATTTTGATATGGGGGCAAGTGGGGGGCAGGCTTGTGTGAAAATAATTTATTCATTCTTAATTGTTTTATGCCTGTATTATATTGCAATTCCAAGCTCAAATCCAGTGTTTTCAACCATTTTACCATATTCTTCTTAATTCTCACACAGCCTGCCGTCCCCTTGATATTTTAATAGTTAAACCAGTGCTGCCATTATCATTGCGTAATAATTTTCTTTTGGTACATAAGTTGGTACGCTGTTTCCCGTACCAAGGGCATATCCGCCTTTGTCCTTTGTTTTCTCAAGAATACATGAAGCCCTGTTGAAAACCTCCTTGGAACTTGCGGTGCACAAAAAATCAACATCCAGGCCGCCAAGTATTGCAATTCTGCTTCCCCATAGATCATATGCATCTTCCACAGAGATAATATTATCCTCATATGAATGTTTGGCATCAAAGCCTATATCGCCAATTATTTCTTCCATAACTGTTTCCAGTTGGCCGCATGAGTGAAGAATTGCAGGTTTGCCTGATTTGTGGATTCGCTCAACTATCCTTTTGTGCCAGGGTATTACATATTGCAGCATATTGCTTTTGCTCAGCATGGTCTGTGTATTGAAACCCCAGTCATCATTTACTATGGCTGCACAGACGATTTCATTGTCAATCACCCTGTCATAATATGACAGCAGTATTTCACCAGTTTTATTGAATACATCACCTAAGAGCTTGGGATCATCACATAAAAGATAACACATGTTATCGTAACCCAAAAGCTGTGTTGTGTTCTCCAGAACACCTCTGGGAGAGTATGGAACTGCTTTCATCCCTGGTATTAGAGTGCTTTTCAATTTTTCAAGATAGGAGAAATCAACTTTTTCTATATCAGGCCATTTATATTCGTCAAAGCTATACCTGTCAAATATCATTGCAGTGTCATTCAATGATATGCTTTTATCACTCTTGTGCTGTTTGGTTTGAAAAGACAGGGCATGAGGCCATGGAAGTGTAAAATAGTCATAGCCTGCATTGCGATAGGCTTCCATAATCCATTGACAGTGTGAAACAAAAGAATTTTCAGGCTCATAGCCGGAAAGCTCCGTATATATTTCACCGTTTAAGAAAAATTCAAACAGTGTTGGCCTTGATGGTTTTTGCCTGTTTAAAACCTTGAGAAGATTATTGAAATCCGGCTTTCTTTTTTTTGTAATTTCTAAAACTGAGTCTACAGTAGAATATTTATTATCATATTTTATCATTGAAATCCTCCTTTACTTATATTATTATATAAATAATAGCAAATTAACTCTTTGAATACTTGTTATATAATATCTTAAAGTTAACCGATTTTATCAAAGGGAGATCCTATGGAGATTTATAAGGAAAGTATAAAGCTTGATAATACTGATTTTAAAATCCGCTGTTTTATAAACTGTTCAAAAAATAATCATGATGATTTCATCAAGGTGCATCCCCATTGGCATGATATGATTGAAATACTCTTTGTCATCAAAGGAAGTGCAACCCAGCAAATAAATAAAAATGTATTTGAAATAGCAAAAGGGGATATCGTAATCATAAAGGGACAGGAAATACATTCTACCTATTCCATGTCAAGCCATTATACCGAAATTTTTGTAATACAGTTTGATGAAAGCATATTCAATCCCTATGAAGCAAATACAATAAGAATCCTTGAAGCTTTTTCCCGGAAAACAAGATTGTCTTTTGCCATAAAAAGTAATGACTTTCCGGGAAGTAAAATATTAGATAATATATTGAATGTAAAGAAGGAGTATGAACTAAAAAAACCTGCATGGGAATTTGCCGCTATATCCGGCTGCTGTGAAATCATTTCCTCATGCATAAGGAATTATTCAAAAAAGGAGAATGCCGTACAAGTTAATTCAAAGGTTAAAAAGGATTTGCAAAAGGTATTTGATTTTGTGGATGATAATTTTGACAGGAAAATTACACTTGGAGACATATCAAAAAAAATAAATTACAGTATTCCACATTTTTGCAGGATATTCAAAAGGTCTACCGGAATGAGCTTTGTTGAATACTTGAACCATTACAGGATTAAAATTGCCATAGATTTGCTGAAAAAAGGCTTGCCGGTAACAGAAACAGCTTGCATGTGCGGTTTCTTAAGCATAAACAGCTTTATAAGGACTTTCAAAAAGTATACAGGTATATCACCGGGCAAATTTAATGATTCAGCAAATTACTCATAAATGAGTATACATAAGAGAAGAAGGAACTGCCGAAACTTTCGATGATTCACATTGCCAATCAAGTATTTAACAAAATGCAGTTGGGAATATTTTTTCCGCGAAATGATGAATTTTAAAGTTTAACATATAAAATTAAAAAGATGTCTGTTACATTCTCTCAACAGGCTCAATTCCTAAAACATCAAGATGCTTTATTAACAATTTTCTTGTTAGAATACATAAAGATACCCATGTAGCTTTTTTCAATTCATCAGTTTCATTAATAATATTATTTGTATGATAAAAGTTTGAAAAGTCAGATGCAAGCCGAAAAGCATTTTCACAAATGATATTTGGTGCTTTTTCCCTTATCGCTTTTAAAAATGTTTCCCCGCTCAAAATGATAGAAAAAATCAAGTTTCGTTCAGCATCGGTGAAAATTTGAGGACAATTAAACTCCAATTCCTTCAAGTCATTCACCTTTTTAAGAATAGAATTAATTCGTGTTATTGTATAAAGTAAATATACTCCTGTCTTCCCTTCAAAAGAAAGAAATCTATCTAAATCAAAAATATAGTCTTTTAAGCGATGGTTAACCAAATCTCCAAATTTAACAGCAGCTATACCTATTCTTCGTGCAACTTCCTTTTTCTCATCTTCAGCCGTTAACCAAGGAGTGTTGATTTTTTCATAAGAGGCATTAATAATTGTATCTAACAGATCAGATAGCCTCATTACTCCACCATCACGTGTTTTATATGGTTTCCCATCACTGCCATTCATTGTTCCAAAACCCAGGTGTTCAAGCTCAGTTTTTTGGGGAACAAGCCCTGCCTTTCTAGCACAACGAAACACCTGTGTAAAGTGTAAGCTCTGTCTTTTATCAACAACATACCATATTTTATCCGGAGCAAAATCTTTTTGTCTTTGAATAATAGTAGCTAGGTCTGTAGTTGCATAATTACTGGTATTATCTGTTTTTTTAATAATAACCGGAGGCATTGACGATTTATCCGTTTCTTCTTCAACATCAACTACCATTGCTCCCTCGCTCTTATACAGAAGACCCCTTTCCACCAGTTTGTTAATTAACACATTAATATATTTTTCCGAGTCACTTTCTCCGTACCATAAGTCAAAATTAACATTTAATTTATTATAGTTTTCCTTAAGGTCCGAAATAGAAACTCTCATGATCTCTTTCCAAAGCGCAGTATATCCATCATGTCCATTCTGCAATTTAAATGTCGCACGGTCAGCTTTTGATTTAAACAACTTATCTATTTTACTCTTTCTACTTGCAAAAGGGTAAATTTCATTTAGCATACTAACTGATAGCGTTGGAACAGTATTAATATCTGCATTAAAAGCTGAAGAAAAACAATTCCATAAGGGGTTTCGCTCCTCCAGCTCAGCAATTACAAGACCAATTTGCAGCCCCCAGTCTCCAAGATGCGCATCACTGGTCACTCTCATTCCCATTGACTTAGCCAATCGTTTTAGTGATTCACCAATAATAGCAGCACGAAGATGTCCAACATGCAGCGGTTTTGCAATATTTGGACCGCCATAATCCAAAACAATTGTTTCAGAAGATTCAATCTGAGGAATGCCTATATTAACATCATCTGCTATCTTATGCAAAATATTCAGCATATATTCATCTGTAAGAGTTAAATTTATAAAGCCTGGGGCTGCAACTTCTGCTTTTTGAAAAATATGGTTTTCCTTTAAGAGTGCTGCAATATCATCCGCTATCAAAATAGGTGATTTACGATATGTTTTTGCAGCAGTAAAAGCGCCATTACACTGAAATTGACACAAATCCAATCTATTTGACTCAGTAACATTTCCCAAAGATTTATCATAACCACATTTCTGAAAAGCTTCAGAAACAACATTTGTCAATACTCGCAATGTTGTTTCCACTTATTACCTCCTCTGCATTTCTCGTTGAAAATAATTTAATAATTCCAAAAAGTAAAAAACTATAAACACGTTTTGCATTTTTAAAATTTTCCTTAAATGATAATACCATAAAATTAAAAAACTATCAACATATACCTTGTTTGAGTTTCCCCATTTTTATGATGCTCCTCTTAGGATGAGGGTATGAATATAAGTTATGGGTTCAATGTTTAGCGCCGCCACCTTGAATGAAGCTCCTTCATGATTGTTTCGACAGGAGTCTTCTCCGACAGGCTCTCAATCCTTTCAACCGTACTCCTTTTCAATCCAGGGCCTTCCATAAGCCTTATATTTTCCTCCACCTGCTCCGGCGTTTCAGCTCCAAGCACAAGACAGGTTACTCCTTCAAGGTCTCTTATGAAGGAAAGGGCAAGCTGTGCAATGCTAAGACCTTCCTCTTGCGCAAGCTTATGAAGCTGTTTCAAATATTCGGATGTTGATGCCAGGCTTTCAGGCATTTGCCCGGGTTCCATGAAAAACAGTCCCTGTAAAAACACACTTCTGACAAATACAATATATCCCGCGTTTTTGAGCTTATTCAGTGCCCCGCTTCGTACCATCTTCAGATCAAACACATTCATGGGAATCTGCACAGCCTCGTAAAGTTCATTTTCAAGCATTTTATCCACTTCTTCCGGATTGTAAACGGATACCCCGGCCTTTTCAACCAATCCTTCATTCTTCAATTTTTTTAAAGTTTCAGGCACGGTATCGCCGTACCGGGACATAGCTATTGCGTTATGGAGCATATAGACCTGTATTTTATTAATCTTCAGCCTCTCCAGCGATTTTTCCGCAAAACTGCGGATTTCTCTTTCCACAGTATATCTATCGGCTTCTGCCGGTAAACCCAGCTTGAACTTCGTTGTGAAGAAGGGCCTCCTGACTTTGCATTGCGGCGAGCAGAAATATCTGCCCAGTACATCCTCTGAGTCACCATACGCATTTGCGGTGTCAAATGAATTCACGCCTCCTCCAGCAGCCGTATTCAGGATTTCAAAAGCTTTTTCCCGAGAGGGTTTTCCTGTCTTGTTCGCTATCCCGTAATTCATTCCCAGCTGAACGGTACCCAGTGTCATTTTTGATATCTTGCATCCGTCTATATCAGCGTACTTCATAACATACACACCTCTTAAATTCTGCTTTATAAAATTTATGCTGCCGTATCATTTTTCTGCTCTATTCATATAAAAGCCTGTTTTTGTGCCCTGTCGTCTCTTTTCCTTTAAATTCCGACACAATACCGGAAAAATATTGAGCCAGCCCTACTACATCTGCACCCATGCTTATAAAGCGGTAGCCCATATCCAAAAGCTCTTCAAGATTGCCCGTTCCACCCACAGTACCCGCATACTTTCCCGCTTTGACAGCTGCCCTTGCAACTCTTTTCCGGGCATCTTTGAGCTCCGGATTATCCCACTGGACCGGAGCACCTATTCCCTGGCTGAAATCTCCCGGTCCGAAAAACAGCATATCAATGCCTTCAAGTGATGCGATATCATCGATTTCATCCATTGGCTCCGGGTCTTCGATCTGTACAATGACAAACCTTTGACTGTTTGCATCCCTTATATACTCCAAAAGGTCAATATTGCAGTACGCCCCGTCGGCATTCCCTCCGTCAAGCGGCCGCCTGCCCAAAGGGTAAAACCTGGTCATATCAACAACTCTTTTTGCATCCTCAAATCCCATTACATGCGGCACCATTATACCTGAAGCATCAAGCTCCAAAGGCCTTGTATAGTCACTGTAGCTGCCTCTTGCGACACGTACCATGATATCGCTTCCGTATGCTTTTGCCGCCAGTACCTGTTTTTCAATAACAGACCAGTCGCTTGCACAATGCTCCATATCTGTCCACAGGCAGTCAAAGCCTTTCATTGCAGCTATCTCAAAAACCCTTGAATCGGCAAGATTCAGCTTAACACAGCTTGCCACACCTCCGGAACGCAGTTTTTCAAGAACCCGGCTCGGTTTCATCCTTATACCTTCTATCATTCCAATCTCCCCTTTTAGTTTCACTTAAATTACGGCCACTTCACCCAGCGATTTCTGAGGCTTTAATCCAAAATGGGGCCTTATGTGGCCCGACATAGAAAAAACAATTGCCATATACATTTTCAGCTCAATCATAACCCTTCTTCCCTTAAGCTCATTTAAATCATGCTCTTTCCATACAGGTTTGTACCTGGTTTCATCTCCTGTAAATGGTATTGAATCCTCAAACGTAAAACCCTTTATTGTTTTGCCTATTTTTTCAATAATCTGAAATTTTACCCACCCGCAGGGTGCGCAAATGTTGAAAAACAAATCATCACCAACAATATCAACAGCCTTGAAAACCATGCTTGCCGTATAACCGAATGATTCCATACCTACAAATCCTTCACGGCGTATTTTGTAGAACAGGTTTACATACCTTTTCCCACCGGATGCCAGCTTGGGAATCCTTGAATCCGGATAAACGGGTGTAAAGCCGCAGGCATGGTCTATCCTGTTTCCCCCTGCACCAAGAATCCATCCTCCCTTATCCGTAGTTTGAACAATGGAATGCATATATATATTAGTGCTGCCATATTCAGGAGGAGTTGCCCTTTCCACAAGAGGGGCTTTTGACACCCTGTTCCAGTGAAGCCCATCATAGCTGTAAACCAGGAAAGTATCTACCTTTCCTGCCATTTTATAGGTTGAAATGTCATTCATGTCCGTATAATACACCCATAAATATCCAAGAAAATACCCTTCCATAGGAAAAACCACCAGGCCGTAATACTCTGTGACTGCCTCATCAAATGGATCAGGGGACATCAATAATTCAGGTCCGGTCCAGTTAATCAAATCTTTTGAACGCACACAGCAAATACGCCTGTCTCCATGATTCGCTCTTAAAATAACCTGGTACTCATCCGTTACCGGGTTATAAAAAAGGTTGTTTTTTGTATCACTTGCGTGCTCACAGAATTTATACCTTTTGTCCCCGGTCCAGTGTATGCCGTCGGGGCTTACAGCAATGTAGCCTTTTGAATTATATTCACCCTTATAATCTATGTACACGCATTTATACCTTTCCCGGTGGTTATTTGCATGCTCATCCCTCATAACTTCAACTGCCGGGGCAAGCCTCGACTTTTCTTCACCGCAACCAGGAGCATGCCAGTCAAGTCCGTCTTCCGATTCCGCAAACTCAGAAAATCTTCCCCAGTCTTTTGTTATATCCGGAATTTTGCTGTACCACATCCTGTATTTGTTAACTTCCGGGCACCACAAAACTGTTCCGCCTGTTATGGATGGTTTCCAAAATGTTGCTTCCGGTATATGTACCGGCCTGAATACTCTCCTCCTTATCCCTTCATATTTCCACAGCATAAAATCATCATAAAACACAAACGTGTTCAAACTATCTCCTCCATCTTTTTCAGCAGGGCATTCATAATTTACAATCTGAATCAGCTTTCAAAAAATATTTTGCCCCATCACATGACATTGCTTGAAGGGTTCAAGCTCAAGGTGACTGTAACCCTTGTACCCTTACCGTCTTCTGACGATATACTGATTCCATAGTCTTTTCCGCAGCTTAATTTAATCTTCTTATCAATATTCATAATACCCATGTGTTCATTTTTACCGTTCAAATCCCTCTGGTATTGAACTATTTTTGTTATTGCTTTTTCCTGTATTCCAATTCCATTATCAACTATTTCAAAAATAACGCAGGAATTAGCAATCCTTCCCAATATGCTGATTTTTCCTCCCTTGACACTTGGATTAATTCCGTGATTTATGCAGTTTTCCACAATTGGCTGGAGTATAAATGCCGGCATATCATATCCGTACACAATTGAATCAATATCAAACTCAAATTCAATGTTGTCTCCATATATTAACTGAATTAAATCAATATATTTTTTTAATACATTAATCTCTTCCCCGACAGGTATAATATGTTTCACCTGTGCCTTTTTGCTTTTTAGAATAATAAACAATGAGTCAATTATCTTAATAATTTGAACGGGATCGTTGAGCATTGCAACAAATTTAATATGTCCAAGCACATTGTATAAAAAGTGGGGGTCAATTTCAGCCTGTAATTTTTTTATTTCCATTAACTGCTTTGTTCTTTCATATTCATTGATTCTTTTTAAATTCTTTTTATTTTCAGAAATAATTCTATTAAACTCTATATCAATTTTTTTAATCCCTGTTGTTATGATATTTTCTTTTTTAATTAATATATTTGAACTTTGACTATTATTCAAGCTTAGAATTTTTCCGTACAAATTTTTTATTGGTTTATTAATAATCCAAACATACACAAATATATAATATGCTATAAATGCTATCACTATAGAAAGAACAGCATAAAACATGAATTGCAGTGATTTAAATTTTTCAATAATTGATGAATGCTCTCTTATATGAATTATGGATAAACCAAATTTATCCTGGGCACTTATTATTGCAATTAAATTTTTACTTTTATCCTGCGTATACCTTTTATCTATTTTTTTTACACGGTACTTTGATTTAGCCGGTATATCCAGCTCATAATCTAACCCCAGAACAGAAGCATTACTATTTTGCAATTTTTTTTCAATATCATAAATGATTTCACCCCTGTTATTTATAATATAAACCTTTCCTTTTCCACTTTTCATAATACTGTCGAGCACACTGTCATCAATTGAAAAAAATGCTATTCCCTGCAAATTTCCTCTGAAATTATCATATATATCCACTTTAAGAGATACAATAAATTCATAACCGCCGTCAACAATTTCACTTTTGCTTAAACCAAACCAGTTTAATGGTGTTTCACTGCCTGAGGCCTCTTTAAACCATTTTGTCTCTTTAAATGAAGATATATCTTTAAAAATAATATCCGGCTTATAAAAATATATGCCATTCAGTCCATAATAAAAGAAATCATATTCATCTACAAATCCTTTGTCATATAATAATAAATTCCTGACATCCTCCATACTTTTTTGCCTGTCATATCCTGTCAATTTTCCGCTTATCAGATCAAGAGTAGATTCATTATCCAAAGCATTATTAATAAGGGATATAATCCTATTTGCCATATTGGTAAACATATCCCTTTTTCCGTCAATTATATTTATATATTCTTCTGTAAGCTGCTGTTCAATAAAATTATCACTATTTTGATAACTGATATATACTACCGATACCAGTATCAATAGGGTAAGAATAACAAAAGGTATTGTTATTGAATTCAAAAAATTTTTAATATATATTTTCCCTTCCCTTTTCATTATTTCTTTCCACCAAACTTTTTAAAATTTATAAGAATGCAAATACTTTAGATAGTACTTTTACCCCGGTAAAAATTGGGTGATTCCCCGAATCTCTCTTTAAATACACGAGAAAAGTGTTCCGGATTATTGTATCCAAGTAAATTGCAGATTTCCTTAACCTTTATATTCGTATTAACAAGATAATGCTTTGCTTTATTAATTTTGACTTCATTAATATATTTTTTTAAAGATGTCCCTTCTTGCTTTTTGAACAAATAGCTTATATAAGAACTATTGACATTATACTTTTCCGCAATTTTATTAACCGATAGGTCTTCATTTAAATTAAATTTAATATAAACCTTCAAAATCTCTGCCAAATTGCTTCTGTACTTAAGCATATAGCCTTCATGTATAATCTCAAGATTATTTGTTATCCATTCTTCCAGCTTGTCGAACTTATCGAATTGTTTAATAATATTATGAATCCTGTTATAATCCAATTCTATTACTTTTGCAATAATATTGTTATTATATAAATAATTTACATAAAATACGTATATATTATAAATAAAATCCTGGCATCTTGTTTTATCCGGTTTTATAACATGAATACGTGTCATCAGTTCTTTGAGTATATCGGATGCCTTATCTATATTGAGCATTTCAACTTCTCTTTTAAGCCTCAGCTTCCAATCGTCCTCTAAGAGTTCCTGCTTGTTTGCTTTGGGTTCATAATAGAATACCTTTTTACTTTGAATATGGTAATACTGACTTTCGATAACCTCTTCCGCTTCAAATTTCAAGGTGTCAATTTCAGAACCAAACCCTGTCGTGCTTACTCCTATATAATAACTAATTAATTTTTCCCGGTTAATTGATTTCTTTATTATTTCAGTTATGCGTTCTCTTTCATGATTGATATTTTTATATGATTTTGATATGTGCTCTATTATAACAGTGAACCTATCCTTAAAAATATCTGTAAAAAACAGTTTTTGAACTTCATTCGCCTCTTTAACCAGTTTTATTACCTGCTTGCCGGTTTTACTGTGGAAGTCTAAATATTTAATAAGCAGAACAGTATATCTTTTAGAAACCGATATTTGCGAGGTGTCCGCAAAGCCATCTGTAAATCCCTCGCTTAAAGCTTCATCCATGCCATCTGCATTTTTAGTATTCTCATTTGTTATCTCATTTCTTAATTTAACCAATATATTATCCATTACCGGTGTATTTATATCAGACTTTTGCATATAGTCATATACGCCCAGCTTAAATGATTTTCTGACAATGTCAAAATCAGTATACGCACTAAGCACTAAGAATTTAAAATTCTTCTTCAAAGATAAGGCCTTTTTAATAAATTCATTTCCGTCTATCAATGGCATTTTAATATCGGTAATAATCAAATCAACATGAAATTTATCCAGATATTCAAGTGCTTCACATGCATTATTCGCAATTTTAGTAATCTCCATATTGTATTTATCCCAATTAACCTTCTCCATGATTATTCTCTTTATTATTACTTCATCATCAATAAATAGTACTTTAATTGGAATCATACCTCTTTTTTCCCTTTTAATTGAAAATATTGTATTTTGTTTGTATAATCTGTAAATTCCAAGACCTATTTTGCATGGTTTTATTCTAGCATATAAACAAATTCAATACAAGTGGTATATTTTGTCCGGCAGATTTGCTCACGCATCGGTTTTATGCAGTGAACATACTAAATGCAGCGTTATCTGCATCAAAGCCTGAAAAAAGTTGTTGCATGCTTAATAGGCATCTCAGTCCGTCAGTATCTTTCCCGGTACGCTGTTGAATTCTCCGCTTCCTCTGACAAAAGGATACTTCTCCTTTACCCGTTCGGTTAGCTCTATGCCAAGCCCTGGTTTTTGAGGCGGAAATATCCTCCCGTCCTTCATTATAAAAGAATCCCCCATTATCTCACTGTGAAGCGGACCATAAGCAGGCGGAATCTCAAGCACCAGTGTGTTTGCACATGCAAAACCGCAGTGGATGTTCTGCATCAGGGAAGCAGCCGCACCCCAGGCGTGTGTGGCAATCTTTTTACCCTTGCTTTCCAGCAAGGCAGCCACCTTAATAAATTCCAAAAGTCCTCCTGTAAAGGAGGCATCCGGCTGGCCTATATCAAAGCTGTCCTTTTCTGCAAATACACGCCACTCATATGTCCCTGTAAGGCACTCCCCTCCTGCTATGGGTATGAACGTGCTTTTGCAAAGTTCCCCATAGCCCCAGGGGTCCGTATAGTGCAGGGGTTCTTCAAAAAAGAATATATCAAAGGGTTCCAGGGCTTTCATAACCGCCTTTGCCGTCGGCAAATCCCATGTATTTTCATACCTGTTGCCCATATGGCCGTCTAATGCCACTATGACCTCCGGGCCGAATGTGTTTCTCACAAACTCAAGCTTTTCTGCCTCAAATTCTGCTGCCTCATTGGGAACGCAAGGTATATACTTTCCTTTGTCCGAATGGCACCCTGCACCCAGCTTAAAGGCTTTAAAGCCAAGAGATAAATAAAATTCAATCTTTGCTGCCAGCTTTTCCTTAGGGTAATTACTGGGTCCTCCGGTGGCATAGCAAAAAAGGCTGTCATGCTTTTTTCCGCCTAAAAGCTCATAGACGGGCAGATTGCATATTTTCCCCTTCAAATCCCATAGTGCGGCTTCTATACCGTTTAGTACAATAAGTCCAAGCCCTACCCTGCACCAGAAATTTCCGCACTGGTACATCCTGTTCCACAATTTATGTATGTTGTCTACATTCATTCCAACCAGTATAGGTTTAAAAAACTCAACTATCTCCGGCACCATTTCGGGGCAGAAATATCCTGCATAGGTTTCTCCTATACCTATTAACTCAGTGTCGGTGTGTATTTCAATAAAGGCTGCGCTGCGCCTTTTTCTTGCCTCCGATAAAAAAGGATCATCTGTACACGGCCCTGTCAGTAAAACTGTTTTTACATCGGTGATTTTCATCTGAATCCCTCCTGATTAAAATTTTATTCTCCTTCCAGCTGAGCTTGACTTAGCTCATTCAGCAAAGGCTGTGAAGACAATAACCTTTTTACATTCTGTACAAAGATGTCCCAGGATCTCTCCATAAAATGGCTGCTAAGTGAGGAACCAGAAATATGAGGAGTTATAACAACATTGGGAAGCTCCCATAGAGGGTGGTCGGCAGGCAAAGGATAGTAATAATGGGTGTCCAGTGCAGCTCCTGCTATCCAGCCTTCTTTTAATGCTGTCAGAAGTGCTTCTTCTTGTATTATCGGTCCTCGTGCCGGATTTAGTACATATGCCGTACTGGGCAGTGCTTTTAATTCTTCCTTACCTATTAACCCTTTTGTATTATTTGTAAGCGGCATGGAAATAACCAGAAAATCCAAATCCTTAAGGAATTTGTTTTCTTCTCCGGTAACAAATGCTTTATCCTGCAGTTTTCCTTCAGGATCACCTGTGCCTTCAACTCTATATATATCATGCCTGATACTGCCCGGCAGCTCCATGTCCATAGAATAAACCTTCATTCCAAAAGCCTTGGCAAGCCTGGCCGTTTCACGCCCTATTGCTCCGTATCCCCATATTCCCAATTTTAAACCCCGGATTTCACTCTGGAACCTGGCAGATCTGTCCCATATTTTTGCCTCCTGGTTCCTCATCATACTTTTCATATCCCTTGCAAGGTTTATCATCATAGCCATACTCCACTCCGCAATTGGTATGTTGGATACACCCCGGGCATTACAGGCACGTATCCCCTTCTCAGCCAGACCCAGTCCTAATAGTTGACCGTATCCGGCAGAGTTTACCTGGATAAATTCTATGGTATCAAGATCGGCAAAATTGCGAGGTGGAAACATACAAAATAGTATGTTTTTGTCTTTAAGTATGTCTTTTGGAATAATTCTGCTTTTTTCCCTGTATTCAACTACTTCTATGTTTATTCCTTCAATCTCCTGAAGTTCTTTCATCTTTTCCTGATTTACTTTTACATCAATAAGTATGTTTTTCATATTGTCTTCTCCCATACCATAAATTAAAAGCATATTAATCATCTGCAGTTTTACAAAATTTCTGAATTTTCCATACAGTTAAAAAAATTGTTTGATTAAAGTTTACAACGATCCAGGAGCCTCCTAAGAGGACTTTAAATCACGTACATGGCATACAAACACGGACTTGTATCATTCACTCGATCAAGCGTTATCTGCACACGTACTGTCTTTCCTCCCAGCTCTGACAGTTCATGCCCGGACCATTCTACCCGGCAGTCCAGTCCGTCACCGCTGTTGACCCGTCCATTACTGAAACCGTTGATGGAGCGGAAATTTTTATCCAGCAATTTTACGGTAAGACCGGAAACAACGTCGGCATTCAGGTATAATTCACAACCTGCAGGCGGAAGTTCAACAGGCGCTGAACATACCATCCCTTCTTTTGAATCGGGATTCAATATCATTGCACCCCAACGGTCACGCGGGATAGTTGCAAGGGCTACTTCCCCATAATATTTTGTTTGCAGCTCTTCACGCTTGTGTCCGGTATTGCGCCAGCGTCCGTGATAGATGAGGGTTTCATCGCCCACATTCAGAATACCGTTTGCCTGGCATAAGATAGTGTTGAAATTGTACCCGGGAGCGGGAGTAACCGGGGAATTTTCACGCGTAATGAACCGGTAACCTTTTACAGGTTCCCTGAAATGTATCCCGTCATTAGATACAAGCAGTCCCAGGTCACCCGAAATCTGGTCAAACCCATTAAGAAAATCCCCATTATGCCACAATCCGTACAAGCCTACACAAACATTGCCAAAGCTTGCTGCTCCTACCCCGAGATGCACCTGGTCATATAAACCGTTAATTCCTCTCAAACTGCGGTCTTCAGGTTCAACAAGAGCAAAAGATTCTGCCGCCAGGTCAGGCCAGTGAAAAAAATCTGCCGTCTTGCGGGCGACGCCTTTCCTCCCGGAAGGACTTCCTCCTTCCGAATATCCCGATAAGCCCTCCATATTATGATGGTGAATTATATAGTAATCATGGTGCTTAATGAAGGAAGCATGTTCTACAAACTGGTTGGGAAAAGGAATCCCGATTACATTCCATTTCAGGCCGTCCGGCGATACCGCCAGAGCCACGGTAGATACGGTCCCATACTCTTCTATAACCGGATCGCAGCATGCAGGATAAAATTGGTATACCATCTTATAGCGGCGCGCAGGGTCCGGCTCGTCCATATCCTTTATGACTGTGGCACCGCTGACCACTGTGTGAGGCAGAGCCAAAGCATTGTTGGCACGACTTCCCTTAAAAAGGACCTGCTCCAGGGAGGGTTTTTTCCATACAATCCCGTCATCACTTTCCGCATAGCAGAGCGGGCCTTGAAAATTTTTGCGTTCTCTTCCCTTTAAGTGTGCCGGCGATTTAACAATTTGCTGCATCATATATGGCGGCAAATCAGGATTCTTGCCGCGGTGCACGGCATAGTACCACATGCGGAATTTCCCTTCGTCGTGCAGCACAGTCCCATAAAAGTGCGCTGCCAGATCATCGGGTGCACCACTTCCTAACGGGCTTGGTTTCAGAACCGGCTCGCTACGAACCACGGGCTTGCTTATGCAAAGCACTGTGTTTTTTTTAAATGGCAGTGAAACATCATCAATTGCTAAAATCATATTTTGTGCTTTTTTTCTATTTTTAATGTTTTTTACATACACCGTAATTCACCTCATAAATATATAAAATCTGTGCAGTTAATCTTAAATTTATTTATCTGACGTATTATTGGCTTAACGCATGCTCATTTACTTCATCTATAACCTTGTAAAAAGCTCTGATATTCCTCTCCACATCATCGTTGGTCTTCGACACTATAACTGTAAGATGGAGATCCTTGAATCCGGCTTCTTCTGCATAGTGCCATACAAGCTTAACAATATTCTCTACGCTTTCCTCTTCAAAATCAAACTGGGGCTGGTGTATTGTTATCTGCAGAAAAGTATTCGGCAATGAAGACCTCAATTCTTTCAACTTACCCTCAATTCCTCTTGTCTGCATTAATACAATATTATCCTTGTTGGGATATGTTCCCCATATTTCATAAAGATGTGAAGACGCCCCGCAGGAGTGCAGATTGCATGGCAAATCACCATATCTTTCAACACGCATTGCATCATATGCCATTGCATATTCCCTGTACATGTCAGGTGAGAACATGAATGAATAATCTCCTCCAAAGCTGGCCATACCCTTAACTTTTAAGCCATACATCTTATTAACGTAATCACGATAGCTTACTGTTACTTCAAAGCATTTTTCCATAAGAGCTTTCGTAAGGTCAACATCTGATAAAGATGTCTCCAGAAATCTTGTGTCACCAAAAAGAAATGCTCCCAGGTCTACAAAACTCATAGTAGTATTGAAGGCATAGCTTTTCTTTGTATATGGATGTGTAAACCTTAACTCACTCCATTGAATACGCGTATTTGCTTCAAGTGTATACTTGGTTTTTGACCTTACTTCCTCATATTTTTTAATATTCTCCTGAACCATGGGAATACTGCTCCAATCAGGAACCTTTATACTGCTAACGTCCTTTACAGTTTCTACCCATGCCCATGGAACATAACTTCTATCATGCCAATAGCTCCTTGTCCGACCGTCCCATACCGGTCTTTGAGCTCCATAGGCAACTGAGCATACTGTTCTTCCGTCATACTGGGGTATGGAATATACAGGCTTATGAACAGGACCTTCGGGACACAAATCCGGATACTTTCTTGCAAATGCATTCCTCATTTCGGCATAAACCTCAGCAAGTGTATCAAGGTCCGTATTGAAAGGGTCCGGCTCTTCAATACCAAATTCTTCATACATGCATTTTTCTGTCTTCCATATAGATCCTGTTATTTTTCTTTTTTCATTTTTTTGAGCAGGCATAGCTAAATAATCCTTTCCTTAAACTTAACATAATTTTTTTATAATACACAGGTGCAGGCCTGACTTTAAAAAGTCAGATCTGCACCTGTAAAGGTATTAAATATTACGGATTAAACTTTGGCTCAACTTTTGTAAAGTTTTCATAGCTTATTTCATATAATTCCATTAGCCTGTCATAATCCATTTGATAAATTTCATCAACAACTTCAGACCATTTTCCTATGTCAACCTGTCCTGTAATTATTCTGGAAATCATTTCTATCGCATAATCATTAATTGCTGTGCTCAAGTCATTGAATTCTTCCAGTTCATCATCTAACAGTGCAACATTTGGCGATGGGTCGCTGTACCAACCATCTTGTATATATCTTTGATGAGCTTCTTCAAAAACTGTATCAACATATGGCCTTTTCCATTTTTGGTACCTGTTCCAAGTATTGCTTTTGGAATAGAATCCGTATAAAAAGTATGGAGCTTCGACTTTCCTTTTTGCAATTTCCTCAACCGAAAGCAGTTTGTCATGATATTCCTCAGGGAGAGTATCCTTATTTGATTCATCCAATGCTATCCACTTGACCGGATCACTTTCCAGCAATGCATAATCAACACCCTCCTCACCAAACATGCTTCTAAGGTATCCTTCATCGGTATATGTCCAATCAATAAACTTCATAACTTTTTCGGGTACCTTTGTACTGGAATTGACAATTTTCGCATTTACCCATCCAAAACCGGGCATGGCCACTATGCCATGTTTTTCACCTTTATATAAAGGAGGCATTACATATGTCCATTCCATTTCATCAGAAGATGCATTATCATTACATATGTCAATGTGTCTTAAATATTCTATATATGCCGTCAGCTCACCGTTATAACACTTTTGCCACATATCATTGCTTTGCATTGTTAAAAAGTCCGGGTGGAGAATACCCTCCTCGTAAGCATTTGCCCAGAAAGTGAGAAAATCTTTCATCGCGGGCTGGTCATATGTTCTAATCCATTCTTCTTTTTTGGGATCCCAGGTCGCCGGTTCGTCACTTATGCCCATAAGCTCTCCTACACGAAATATATTAACTAGTTCATGGTTCGCTCCAAGGACATATTTTTCCGGGGCCTGCTCTTTCAGAGCCTTATACATGGCATACAGGTCATCCATGCTTTCTAAATTGCTGTAATCAAATCTTGCCTTGTCAAGCAAATCCTTTCTTACGCCAAACCCATAATTTTCTAGCTTATAGCCAACACCATAATAGATAGGTGAATAATACAGACTTCCTGAAGCAGCTGTAATATAGGGTATGATAGGCTTGTTATCTGTTATTATTTTCCTGAGTACCGGCATTTCATCCATATAATCATAATAGTCTAGAAAAAGTCCCCTGTCACCTGCCTGGTTTAACGATGAAATGTCAATACCGAATACGGTGCTGACATCGGGCAGGTTGTTGGTATTGAACATTACTCTGAACTTTTCCCTGTATGAACTCAAGTCAATTACCTGTAAATCAAGTTCTAACCCGAATCTCTCCTTCACCATTTTGTCAAAATTTGAATCTTCCCACTGAACCTGGTTCCATGACCTCATTACATAAGATACCTTGTCAATCTTCATTTTTTCCGTTTCTTCTGCAGGTTTCTGTTTATTTCCTTCCGCTTGTGTCGTTGTCTTCTCCGGCGTTGTACCGTCTTTTTCATCTTTCCGGCCTCCACAGGCTGATAACACAGAAATCAAAATCAAAAGTGCCGTTACCAGGGAAACCCCTTTCAAGATTTTCTTCAATTAAATCTCCTCCTTGCAGCATAGTATTTTATAATAAAATCATTATATAATATATGTAAATAATAACTTTATTATCCTTTTATTGCTCCTACAAGTACTCCTTTAACAAAATATTTTTGTACAAATGGATAAACAAGTAATATTGGACCCAGGCTCACAAGTATTGCTGCCATCTTAATCGATTCCATGAGCCCGACAATGCTTTTTCCGCTTCCCATAAGTGTTATTGCTTCCAGATTTTCTTCAATGCTTTGAGACTCAAAATTCGCACTTATTATTAATGTTCTCAAATAGTTTTGCAAGGGTATCATCCTGTTATCATTCAAATATATCAAAGCCTGAAAGAAGTTATTCCATATTCCGACAACGGTAAAAAGCGAAATTGTAGCTATTATAGGCTTTGATAAGGGTATAACTATCTGAAGGTATATCCTGAATGAATTTGCACCTTCCATCTTTGCAGCTTCAATTAATGATTCGGGTATCCCCTGGAAATTTGTTCTGAACACAATAATATTCCATGCGGTAACCGATGTGGGAATTACCATAACCCATATGGTATCTATCATTCCCAGACGGCTTATGAGAAGATATGTGGGAATCAGCCCGCCGCTGAAAAACATTGTTACGGTAAAATACACAGTTATGTATTTTCTTCCATAAAACTGCTTTACTGATAAAGGATATGCAGCCATTGTATTAAGCATTATTGTGATAGTAGTACCAAGCACTACATATATAAGTGTATTTTTGTATGCATTCCATATATCAGGGTTTACAAGTGCAATTTTATAAGCTGTCAAATCAAACCCAACCGGCCAGAGAAATACTTTTCCCAAAGTAACTGCTTCCGAATTGCTGATAGATATACTTAAAACATAAACCAGCGGATATAACATAATGACCGAAAAAATTGTCATGACAGTAATATTAATAAAATCAAAAATTTTAGAACCAAGAGATTTCCGTGCATTTATGATGTCCATTTCATCACCGTCCTTTCGTCCTTTTACCATAAACTTGTTTCGCTAAATTTCTGGGCCATCTTGTTAACGGCCAGGACCACTATTAATGCCATGACCGAATTAAAAAGCCCAATAGCGGAGGCATAGCTTTGATCACTTCCTAAAATGCCTTTTCTGTAAACATATGTAGATATTACATCTGCTGTTTCATAAATTGCCGGATTATACATCAGCAAAACCTTTTCCAGGCCTATGTTGACAATGTTTCTCATATTCAAAATCAGTAAAATAATAACCGTTGGCGTTATTCCGGGTATTGTAATAAACCTTACTCTTTGGAACCTGTTTGCGCCTTCACAATAAGCAGCTTCATATAACTCTGTGCTTATTCCGGCCATTGCAGCTAGATATAAAATCGATCCCCAGCCTACATTTTGCCATATCATGCTGATTATGTAAAGCGGCCTGAACCATTCCGGTGATACTGTAAAATTTATTTTTTGTATACCAAGAGAACTTAACAGGGAATTAACCAATCCGCCATCAACCGAGACAAACCTGAACAGCATTCCGACGATAATAACCGTCGATATAAAGTGAGGGAGATAGGAAATAGATTGGACTGTTCTTTTAAATTTAAGGTTGGCCAGCTCATTTATCAGAAGCGCAAGCAAAATTGGCGGCCAAAAACGAAAGAAAATCATTAATGCACCAAGGTAAAAAGTATTTCTAATAACCCTGAATGAAAAAGGGTCTTTGAAAAAATCAATGAAATTCTCCAATCCGACAAATTCACTTCCTGCATACCCGTCAAAAGGATTATAATCCTGAAAGGCTATTATAATTCCGTAAATGGGAATGTAATGAAAAATAAAAACTACAACAATGGCAGGTAATACCATTAAATATAAATCGTAGTCTTTTCTTAAATGTGTAAGGATGTTTCTTTTTCTTCCCGATAACACTTTTTCCAAGTAATTTCCTCCTACCCTGGTAACCCTGAATTTACAGGTGTCTTGCAGCATATTTTCTTGCGCTATTAAGAGTACTAGTGATCTGTAACATATAACTTAATTATAATTATAGATAATCCGCACATGTTTTTAAATGATATTTTTATAGTATTACTTGACATTTTTCTAAAAATTATTACAGGTTAATACGATTTTACTTTGCAGTATAGCCCCCGTCAACAGGTATGTTGGCTCCGGTTACATATAATGACGCATCCGATGCCAGAAATACTATTATACCCTTTAAGTCGGTTTCATTTGCCATCCTTCCAAGGAAGGTCTTCTTTCTATACCTGTCATGAAAAACTTCATTCAATGAAGGGGTCCCGAACCCACCCGGGCTTATGCAGTTGCATCTTACATTGTTTTTCCCATAATAGCTTCCAATAAGCCTGGTAAAATTAATCATGCCGCCCTTTTCAAAACAGTATGCAGGACCTCCCATTTTCATATCCGTACCTTCATAAATACCGGGATCATATCCAACCATTCCATATATGGACCCGATATTTATAATAGACCCGCCGTTTTGTTTTGACATTTCTTCCCCAAATGCCCTGCACATGAGGAACAAGCCGGTAGCATTCACTTTAAGGCTCCGGTCAAACTTTTCACCTTCTTCATCCCATCCTCTTATGATTCTTGCAACAGCATTGTTAACCAGTACGTCAATCCGACCGCTTCTTCTGAGAATTTCATCTTTTAATGCTATTATGGACTCCTCTTCGGCCTGGTCATATTGGAGGGCCGTTACGTCATAACCCTTTTCTCTATGCTCTTTTGCCTCTTTTTCAAGGGCTTCAAGATTCCTGGATGCCATGTATGTTACCGCTCCCGCCTCCGCCAAAGCACCTGCTATCTGCTTTCCATATTTACCTGCCCCGCCTGTTACCAGGGCCACCTTTCCCATTAAAGAAAAACTATCCAATACTTTCATAACACCCTCCTGATATACTAGTACACCTCTATTTCCTCCAGCATGACTTCCCTTCCGCCTTCATTACGGCTTATGATTCCTGCAATAAGAAGCTTCATTAGTTCAACTGTTTCATCAAATGGAAAAGGCCTCTTACCGGTTTTCAAATATTCAATATAACTTGCCATCTGTTCTTTAAATGAATAAAACGTATCCTGTTTTCTGATAAATACATTTCCCTTTGTTCCGCAAAGCTGCATCAGGTTGAATGAACCGAGCATGTCTTTTATTACGGCTATTACAATATCTGCTCCACAGCTGTGTCTAAGATGTACAATATTGCTGTCTTCCCTTCCCGTATTCCTTACCGATGCAAACCCCGGTCCAAAGACAGGATATATGCCTTCAAGTGCATGTATTCCATATGTCTCCCACTTCTTTATCATTGTTGTTGTGGCAAATCTGATTTTTCCAAGCTCATATGTATTTTTGTAGTACGGCATGAATTCTTTTGAGAATCTTGCAGCACTTGACGACATTATAGCTGCTCCGGCTTTGACCCATTCAACCATTGTTTTCAAATCTTCTGCATTATCTACCATCGGCTTGTCGATAAAAACCGGAAATCCGGCTTCAACAAATGGCCTTGCCCTTTCCACATGCTCATATCCCCTGTCTGTAGGAATAATAACGGCATCCACCTCTCCAATTACATCTTCCGGTTTTCCCACTACATTCTCAATGAGAGAAGCCCTTGCCACATTTTCTGCGTCCTCCGGATTATCTGTCCATATATGGGATACCACAGCCCCCGGTATCCCCAGGTTCTCTTCCGGCTGCAATCCCAGATATTCAGGGATACCCGGATAGGGGCACTTTGCCATTTCCTCCTTGTCATATCCGTTGATTATAGCACTCCAGGAGTATGGGTGCCCATTGCCTTCAACCATTCCCAGGACGGCAAGCCTGATGGCTTTGTCATGTATAATCAAGCTGTCCTTATTACAAGTCTCATTCATATTCACAACTCCTCATTTTTACACTAGTATCCTGTTGTCTCAAGGCACTCAACAGGCTTGGCAATATTGGGATCTATATAGATGATACATGGCAGCACCTGGTATATGGAACCGGGAACCATAGGTGTGACCGGCCCGTGGGTGATCAGCCTGGATGTCATGCGCTGCCATGAAGAAAATGTCCCCATTATACTTATCCCATGGGATTCAATCCTCTTTTTTGCATGCAGAACATCCCTGGGGCCAATGGTAGCTGCTTTGGGCGGAACATTTGCAACGTTGCCGGAGCACCCGAAAACACCGTGTAAGGAATTCTGCGCAATGGTCAAAGGATGAAGGGTCACTATTTTCGCAGGCTGCTGCAAATATTCTTCAACACTTTGCACCTGTGTATACTCCAAGGTCGGTTCAATAAAGGCAATATGCCCCGCCCAACCGGGACCGGAAGTAAACAGGTCAATTCCCCCGTCCGTTTTTTCATCAATAATATCGGAAAAGCTATTGATGTTTTCCGTTGTAGGATAAACAATGTTTTCCGGCAGCGGACGCAGCTTCGGGTCAATTTTGTTGATAAAGTATTTCATGAAAGAATATGTGAATCCTGCCTTATAGGTGACAGGTGCCACATTCCCATCCTCATCGGCCCACTCATCCATTGTAACAAAAACACAGTTTTTGCAGTCAATACGGTATAAATTGATAAGCTCGGCCAGCGGCATATGTGAATTGGGATTCGGATTTCCAAAAATAGTAGAAAACTTCTTGTTCTGCTCATAGGATTCCTTAATGCCCAAAAATTTTTCTGTGAGCACTACCTGCCCGTAATTTGCCAGGATTTTAATACGTACATCCGGGTTCTTATGCTGCTCAATTTCCTCCGGAGTCATTTTCGCCAGCCTTTCCAACAATTCCCTGTCCTTTACCGGACAAAAATCTGCCGGTTTGAAATTAAATTTACTCATAACACCTTCACCTCATAAAATGTTTTTTATCCGTTATTTTATCAGATTTATAGTCCTGATAATTGCACCCTTCTGCCTTCCAGAATTACATTCTTTACATTCATTTTTTCATCTGCAATTATTATATTTGCTTTCTTGCCTTCTCTAATGCTCCCTATCTCATCATCCATTCCAAGAAGCGCCGCAGCATTAAGAGCTCCTATTTTAAACGCATCTACAAAGCCTATACCCGTATGGTTCATCATATTCCTTATTGCATAATCCATAGACAGCCTGGAACCACATAGCTGATTTAACCCGTTATAGTATAAATCACCTTCATCGGGCACATATTCAAGTCCCTTTTCATCCTTTATATATTCCAGATCTTTAAGTGCCCCAGCCAGAAAAGCATCTGAAATTGCAACAACCCTGTTAACCCCCTTAAGCTTCAGGATAAGCTTTAACATAAGCGGTCTCACATGGACACCCTTTGAGTCGGGAATTACTTCCACGTAAGTATCGTCATCCCATAGCAGTGCCTCTGCTATACCTACCTCCCTTATTGCTCCCTTGAAAACAAAAGGCGGAGGAAATCCCATGGCATTCATCAGATGGCAGCCAAGTCTAAGCCCGTTTTTTATAAATTCATTCACAGTTTCATGATCCGCTTCGGAATGGCCTGCGCTCTGAATTATGTTTTTACTTTTCAAAAAAGCCGCAAAATCCTTTGCTCCGTCAAGCTCAGGTGCAAAAGTCCATATTCTTATTAATTTCCTGCCTGCTTCATACACCCTCTCATAATCTTCGGCTTTAATGGCTCTAACCTTACTCGTATCTGCCCCATACCTGGGATTCAAATACGGGCCTTCCATGTTGACTCCAATACATTGCTTGCCATAGTCTGTTTTTATAACCTTTTCAAGCTTTTGAAATGTCTCAATGTACTCATTATCGGTCATATGATAAGAAAGTGTGGCAAGTACCGAAGTCGTACCATGTCTTAAATGTGCCTTCAATGCTGCGTCCGCATTATCCTTAAACAAAAATCCGCCGCCGCCGTGACAGTGGATGTCAATAAACCCGGGACATACAAGATTACCTTTTGCATCAATGATTTCCGCACCCGCCGGAACATTAATGCCATATCTGCACCCCAATGCTTTTATTCTGTCTCCCCGGACAATTATTACACCGTCATCAATAACATTATTCTCAGTTACTATTCTTCCATTCATAATAACCTTTGTGCCTGTCCTTCCAATATCACTCAAAAGGCGGTTTTCCATAAGCACCATTCCTATCAATATGCATTTTGTGTCTCATTTAAAAAAATTATGCTTTTTTCTAAAATTTGCAATGATCCCTTATCTTTTAAAATTTCATAAGCTTCAATACTTCCCTTACAATACTTTCTCCCATTTCCCAGGAATACAGGGAAGACTGGATTTCATATCCGCCAAACTCCTCAAGTGCTTCCTTTGTATATATATAACCTGCTGAGCCGCCGTTCGCCATCTCAACAACAAAAGTGTTCTCAAAGGGGGACCCTTTTTTTATGTCCTGCCCGAATCTTACAAACACTTCTCCCTGCAGCATTACCATAAGGCTGTTATTAATTTGAATCAGGCTGATCTCCAAAGGATGCTCTTCTTGAATTCTGGGGAGCTTTTTATTTTCCATTATCAGTTTTACATATTCCAGTGTGCGTTCTGCACCAAAAACATCACACTCCATATTTCTAAGAACAGCATAACCGCCATTACCTAATTTCATTTTTTTGTATTTATTTAAAACTTTTTCAAGGTTTTCTTCTGCTTCTTTAATTGAGGGAAATCCTCTTAAACAGCTGTCAAGAACTTTATTTTTTATACTAATATCCGCACTCTTTTCATAATTGATGCTTCCAAGTACCCTTAATATTTCTTCTCCCAGCATATATCCAACTCTTCTTGCCTCATCGAAGCTCTGTTCATTCCTGAAGTATCTTGAGCTCTGGTCTCCCGATGCTCCCTGGGCAAATAAAAAAACGGCTTCTGGCTGTGCTTTATTAAGATGCTTTCTGATATATCCGGGGTAATCAGCCGAAACAAGGAGATTTTCCGCATGCAGAAAGGTGGGGTGAAGTGCATAATTTGCCATGCATGCTCTAAGCTCTCCATTTTCATCCTTTATCCCAAGCACACAGACCTCCGGGTCGGAAATTCCATGGGGATTTTTTCTGTTTCCGCCAACACCTTTTTCCCTGCCGCATATTCCTTTACCAAAACCGATACTGGCTGCAAAAGTATTTTCCACAGCATCCAATATGGCTTGGGTGAGTTTATTGCTTACCATTTCAACATAATCTTCATCAACAGCATCCTTCGCTTCATTTACATCTAAAAGAGTCATACCATAGGGACTTGAATGGGTGTGAGTACACATAATCATTATATTACTGCGGCTGATACCGGTTATCCCGGCAATTCTGCACCTTACCCTGTCCGCATAAACTTTGGAAAATCCAAGAAGGTCAAGGCTTGCAATGATAACAGGATTTTCACTGTCAAGATATAACACCGCAGCATATATGCTGTCGTGAACTCCTGTGTTTTTTCTTACGGCATGCGGATACCCGCCCAACGCCACTCCTTTGTCAGGATTTATACTGCATATTGATACGCCTGCTCTTAAGCTTTTCATACAAACCTCCGCTCAATTAAAACTTATCAAAAAAGTTCCATTATTTTATTCTGAATGCTAATATATTCAAAGTACAGCTCCTGATAAAATTCATGCTCTTTTGGTTCAGGTTCAATCACACTTTTTATTTTGACCGACTCCGACGCTTTTTCTATTCCTTTCCACTCACCCGTGCACATGGAACAAAGCATTGCGGCCCCAATACATGCAGTTTCGGTGCTTTTTATGACTTCAATCCTTTTTCCGGTTATATTTGCAAGAACAGATAACCAGAAACGGCTTTTTGCCCCTCCTCCATATATACGGATGCCCTTGGTTTCCCCAAATGTTTCGGAGATAATGTCAATATTGGATTTTATTTGGTAAGCTACACCTTCCATAAAGCTTCTTATAATTTCTTCCTCACTTGTTGAAATATTAATGCCGTACAAAAAACCCCTTACTTTTTTATTATTTACAGGTGTGGAAGCACCGGACATGTGGGGATAAAAAAATAAGCTTCCGGTTTTGGCTCTTTCCGCCAGTGCGTCAAGCTCACGGTAGCTTTTACCCTTGTATATGGTATCTCTCATCCACTTCAGGCCTGCGCCGGCAGTTCCAACTGCTCCTTCCATAACCCACTTGTTTTTCAAAACATCAACACAGCATGGGATACTCATATTGCTTAAAATGGAAGGTCTGTCAATTCTTCGGGAAATAGCAGAGGCAGTCCCTAAAGAGACCGCCACACTATCTTTATCAATTCCGGACCCGAGAACAGCACATTTCTGGTCCTGCCCTCCTGCCGCAACAACAGCATTATATCCGATTCCAAGTTCATCTGCTGCCCTTTTCTCAATCCTGCCTGCAAAGCTTCCGCTCCCAATAATTTGCGGAAACATGTCCTTATCAAGGTTAAAAGCATCCAGAATATGATCAGACCAGTCCCTTAAGTTTATGTCGTACATCTGTGTGCTCCCTGCCATTGTATGGTCAGACACAATTTTTCCGCACAGCCTGTATAAAATATAATCATGAGCAGTGAGTATTTTATATATTCTTCTAAAGAGACCATAGAATTCCTGTCTTATCCACAACAGCTTGGCAAGATTTCTGCCTGAGGAAACCCCGCAACCTGTTATTCTTTGTATTTTATCATTCCCCATGCTTTCAATAATATAATCACTTTGGGTTTGCGCTCTTTTCGTATCCAGCCATGATATTGCATTCATGAGGGGATTCATTTCCCTGTCCACAGGAACAAATGAAATTCCCTGGGAGCTTATACCGACTGCGTCAATAGAAGAACCGGCAATACCTGAATCCGCTAATAAGCTCCTTGTTGTTTTCACAGTAACATTCCACCACTCATTTGCATCCTGTTCCACTTTTTCGTCCGGTTTTTTTATAAGCCTGTATTCAGATGATTTTTCAGCAGCAATTTGATAATTCCTATCTACAATTGCACATTTAATTGCAGTTGTTCCAATGTCAATACATAAATAATACATGAAAAAGCTCCCAAAACGAATAATATTATAACGAAACCGATTTTCATATCACTATAGCACCGCAATCTGTGTTTGTCAATTTTACTATTGTTTAACTTACCCATTTTTTATTCTGCGAAAACTTATGCCTGTTATAATGCATACCCAAGCTCTTTTTCCACTTCCGAAACTGCCTCTTCAATTATATCCAATCCTTTTAAAGCCATATCATCCTCCATTATTATAGGAGGTGATATTCTCAGTATATGTCCTGCCGGAACCCATGTAAGCCCTTTGGAAAATGCCTTTTGATATACTAATTTACCCGCCTCTTCAAAAGGCTCCTTCGTATTTCTATCTTTAACAAGCTCCATGGCAAGCAAGCAGCCCTTTCCTCTTACATCTCCAATTATCGCATGCTCTTCCTTCATTTTATTCATTCGCTCTATGAATACATCTCCCAGATGTGCAGACTTTTCACATAAGTTCTCTTCCTCAATTACTTCAATTGATGCCAATGCAGCGGCACACGCCATTGGATTTCCACCATAGCTTGAAGATGCGGAAATATTTTCAACAGATTCCTTATACTTGTCGCTTACACACATTGCCGTTACAGGGAATCCATTACCAAATCCTTTCCCCAGGGTAGTTATATCAGGAGTAATATCCCAGTGTTCCATGCAAAACATCTTTCCGGTCCTGCCCATACATGTCAGTACCTCGTCCGTAAACAGCAGCATGTTGTATTTGTCACACAAATTCTTAAGCCTCGGCATAAAATCATCAGGAGGTATTATAGAGCCGCCCCAGCCTTGAATAGGTTCAAGTACGACCGCTGCCAATTGGCCGCTGGTTTCATTTATAATAACCTGTTCAAGGAAATCCGCGCAATAACAATTACACTCAGGGTGCTTCATCTTAAAAGGACACCTGTAGCAGTTAGGCCTTGGTGCAAGGAAGAATCCGGGAGCCCGCATTCCCTGGCTCTGGTTTACTATGGCACAACTGGCCGCGCCCATGGTTTTTCCATGAAAATCCCTCCAGAAAGATACAAACTCAAATTTTCCCGTAGCGGCTCTTGCGCAGCGTAGTCCGGCTTCTACGGCAGTAGTTCCCGAATCATAAAGCTGAATACCATTTAAATCGCCCATGGTTATAGAAGCTAGCTTTTCCAGCAATTTCATTTTTGTTTCAGTATTAAAATCATGGCAGTTCATAAGCTGCCTGGCGTATTTTGCAATTTCTTCACTTATTTTAGGATGGCAATGTCCCAGACCGGTTACATATATACCAGAAGAAAAGTCTATAAATACATTACCGTCTACATCAGTAAGCGTACAACCGTTTCCTGACTCAAAAGCAACAGGGAAAAGCTTCACCTGGCTTGAATAACCCTTCATATTTTTTGAAGCCCTGCTATGTATTTCAATTGAATTTGGTCCGGGTAATTCAGTCTTGATTACCGGCAGCTTTTCTGCATCTGTTTTTGCCCAATTTCTATCATACATAATAAACCCTTCCTTTTACAATTAGTTTTTGTTTTTGTTTTTCTTTTGTTTTGTTTTGTTTTTGTTTTATTTTTATTTTATATCATTTTATTTTTATAGTCAATTGTTTTTTTATTTTTTATATTGCATTTGAATACCTGCAATGTTTTTTTGCATGTAAAAAACACTAAAAGAAAACCTGACTCAAAGTCAGCCTATCCTTTAGTGTTTTTCGAGCGGACTTTTAGTAATGCCAATAATTGCGCTGTTATATAAGTTCTACTTCTAAGCCTTTTTTTATAATCTTTTTAATTTCATGCTCGTCGGCTTCACTGTTGGTAATGAGAAAATCTGCACTGTCTATACTGTCTATTTGGGTAAACCCTGTCCTTCCAACCTTGGTATAATCAGCAGCAACCACTGTATTATCAACCCTTTTTATCATCTGTCTGTTTATTTCTGCTTCAAGGTAATGGTAAGTGGTTATTCCATTCTCAGAGCAAATGCCGTCAACGGCGAGGATCAGCTTATCGGCTTTATACTTGTTTAATTGATTTATCGTATCATCACCATAAGTGAATTGATACTGTGGATTGAAATATCCTCCAAGTAAAATAACATGAATATCCTTATAATTGCCCAGCTCTTGAGAAATAGCCAATGAATTGGTAACAACGGTAAGATTTTTAATGCTTTTTAGCTCTCTTGCCACGTAAAGAGTTGTTGTTCCTGAATTAATCATTATTGAATCGCCTTCTGAAATCATCTTTGCAGCTTTAAAAGCAATACTTCTTTTTTCATCTTCATTTGTTTTCATTCTTTCATAAAAGGACATGTTATAGTAAGCTTTATAAGTACTAGTTGCACCTCCGTGGACACGTTCGAGCAATCCTTGCTTTTCAAGGTCGGAAAGGTCATGCCTGATTGTTGCTTCAGATATTTTAAACATCCTGCTGAGCTCTGCTACCCTGACTTTATTTTGCCTGGTCAAAATATCTACTATCTTGTCTCTCCTATCATCAATACTCAATTCATGCATTTTATCTTGAGACATATAAATTTTACCTCATATTTCTTAATATTAATTCAGATTTTTACCTTAATATTTTTTCTTTGTCAATTAAGATTTAACGGAAAAGCAAGCCGGCAAGCAAGAACGGTTCTTGATTCCGTAAGCAAGAACCGTTCTACTTGCTTTTAGCTACACGCACAAACAACAAACTGCCACACCAGTTTGTCTAACATTATAAAACACTTTTACTGTTTTTTCAAGTGGCTAACAAAACGAGCAATTTGCGTTGTTATGATTTTCTTAATGGAGCATACTAAATTTAGTAGTATGAATAATAAGCATATACAACATTTAGTATGCTCCTTGCTTGAAATGGATACAACGCAAATTGCTTAATATAAAGTATTTATAACTATTTACAGTCTATTTTGCATTATGATATAATCTTTCATTATCAGGAAGTATGTAACATATGGATTTTTAAACTATTTTGAGGAGCACGCATATGAAGGAAAAAATATACACAATACCGGTCAATGACGCATTTAATGAAGAATGTGAGTGCCCTTTATGCTCACTTGAAGAAAAGCTTGAGCTCCAAGCACTTGATTACTACTTAGGTCCGTCTCTCATGGAGCCTGACCACAGGATAGATACCAATGAAAAGGGATTTTGCAGGCGTCATTTTGAATTGCTTTATAATAGAGAGGAAAACACACTTGGGCTTGCTTTAATTATTGAAACCCACCTTGAACAGCAAAACGAGCCTATGTTAAAGGATTTTGAAAAAAATGCCAAAGCCTTGAGTGAAGACAGTAAACTCTCTTTGACAAAATCCATCGGCAGCAAATTATCCTCTAAGAAAACAGCCGGGGAAAAATATATCGACTCACTCATAGGCCAGCTTGAGAAAAGGCTTCATAAATGTGCCATATGCAGTAAGCTCCAATATACAATGGATAGATACATTGATGTCATCCTTTACTTGTATTTTGAGGAAAAGGAGTTCATGGAAAAATTTAAAAGCAAAAAAGGTTTTTGCATATACCATCTCAAAATGCTTTTGGAGGGGGCAAAAAAATACCTTCCTCCTAAAAAGTCAGCTTCTTTTGTATACAGCCTTATCAAAATGCAGACTGAGAATATGAACAGGCTGCATGAAGAAGTAAACTGGTTTACAAAAAAATTCGACTACAGATACAGCAAAGAACCCTGGAAAAATTCAAAAGATGCGGTGCCCAGAGCCATAGCCAAATTGGTTGGATATTTTAAGTCCACTCGCTAGTACCTTGCGTCATTTAAAATATTGGATTTGCGGCGAGGATGATTTTTGCAAGACAAGGCGGAGGAGGTGCGTCCGGCACTAACATGTAAGTGCCGGATAATCCGACGACAAAGCAGAATTGCGGAAAAATATGCGACAAGATAACTATAAATTTTATGTGTTACAAATTATTAGGATATTTATACTTATCAAAAGCAGCAGGGTTTAGATTTTTCATGAACTTGCTTTTTTCGTGCAGGAAAAAATCGTCTTTGTATATTTTTATTATTTTTGTAAACCCAAAATCCTTAAGGTAATTTTCATAATCATCTGTATCAAAGAGATTTTCAATTACCATGCATTCTATGAAAACCTTGCTGTAATCTATGGATTTTAATACCGACCTTTCACTGTTTTCAGTATCAATACTCAACAAATCAATCTGCTTTACGCCATACTCGTCAAGAATTGACTTAAGCTTCCTGGCTTTTACCTTTATTGTCTTGCTTTGCCTGTTATATTTTTGTGCAAAGATATTTAGGTTGTTTAAATGTCTTATATCAAATTCCGTTTTTAACCCGCTAAGCATATCTCCCCTGTTGTAATCGTCAAGCCATAAAAAATCATATTCCCCTTCTTCTTCAAATATGGCACAGTTCACACAAACACAATTTCTATTTCTTTTAAGACAGTCAAAAGCCCTGGGAATAGGTTCAATACATATCCCGCTCCAGTTATTTTCTCTTTCAAAATACAAGGTATTACTAAAGGTTACACCATTATATGCTCCTACATCAACAAAAAAACCTCCTTGATATCCTTTTATCACCTCTTCGTTTAAAAACTCGTCCTGCCTGAATTGGCTATTATATTTTTCCATTGTATACTCCTCCCGGACATTGTAAAAGTAACATCACTTTTCAATTTGCATTATTTACATAAAAGTTAAAGCTCTCAGCTGCCCAATCCTTGTAGTAAATATGTTCCTCCATGGATTTTCCGTCAAATACTGAAGCTGAAAACGGAGTCCTTTTACCTTCTTCCAGCTCCTTAAATGTTTTATGGTACTTATCTTCCATCATTTTGGCAATGTCCTTATTCTTGTATAACCTGTCACGTATTTCAAAGCATGTTTCTTTGTTGCTCGCCCTTTTGCACCACTTATTTGCCGCGCATTTACCGCAATCAATCTCCTGGGTCATATCAATTTTGATGCTTGTCATAAAACCTGCCTTAAATGAAGTATAGTTATTGATCCTTGGAGACATTTCTGCATCTCCATAGTGGTTTTCTTCACTCCAGTATCCTATCTCCTTTATCAGCTCAGGCCTTAAGCACTGGCAGCAGCCGGGCACAAAATCCATAGGTTCTCCCACTATTCCGTTTTTAAGCTGCAAGTAACAAATTCCATCCTTGAATTTGGGTATTACGGGAGGCATATACTGAGGGTATGGAGCACCCCGCTGCACTCCCAAAAGACCTGCCTCGGGAAATGTGTTAAATACCTTCATAAATTGGGATATCCAGTCCTTTGTTTCTATATTGACATCATTATCAATTGTTATGAAATACTGTTCGGCTTTTCTTCTGGACAAATTAAAATTTACCGAATAAATAGGTCCCTGGTTCAGGGAAAACTGTATCCTGGATTTTATCCGCGGATCTTCAAGGCTTTGTACATATTCCCAGGCACCGTCGGTGGAATGGTTGTCAATTATATGCATTTCAAAATCATCAGTAGTTTCAAAAAGGGCTTTTAAATTCCTTTCAATCAAACCCAGCCTGTTAAATGTGATATAACTTAGAAATGGAGGTGTCATAATATTCATCCTTTCATTTAATTATTTAGCAACGTCATAATTCTATGCAAAATGAATTTAGAAATCCTTGTGTATTTCAAATGCCTATTGCAAAAATTAAAAACGTTCCATACAAGTACTCTATACCATAAATCCGCCTTTCATTAAAGCTTTCTTGATTTCATCAGGCTGCATTAATTTGTCGGCGGACGTATATTCCAAAAAATTAACCTTTTTCATTTTATTAAAGCTTCCATAATGCTCTTTCAATCCTTCTATTTCAAGCATAGGTACAATCAGGTAATAATTGTCTTCAAAATAATATGCATTGGGAGATTCATAGCAAGAAAGCAAAACTTCATTTATTTTTTCTCCGGGTCTTAAACCTGTAATTTGTATACTTGTTTTATCATTGCCATAAACCTCAATCAGTACTTTTGCAAGATCTGAAATTTTACAGGACGGCATTCTAACAACAAATATTTCTCCTCCAAAGCTGCTGTCCGCTGCTTTGAATAAAAGCTGTATGGCTTCAGGCAGCGTCATGAAAAATCTGGTCATTTTTTTGTCGGTTATGGTTATCCTGTTAAATTTCTTTATTTGATCTATAAATAAGGGCACGACGCTTCCGTTGGAGCCAAGCACATTTCCTGCTCTTATGCAGACAAACCTTGTATCCCCGTTAAGGTTATTTGCCTGGATGGTAAGCCTTTCCCCAACAGCCTTTGACATCCCGTAAAGATTCAGCGGGACAACAGCTTTGTCGGTAGAAACATCTATAACCTTCTTCACTTTGTTTTTCACAGCCGCATTTATCAGGTTGGAAGTTCCGATTATGTTTGTTTTCACGCCTTCATTCGGTTGTTCTTCACATATATTCACATGCTTTAAGGCAGCCAGATGGAATATATAATCTACACCTTCGGACGCACTTTCAACAGCCTCTTTATCCCTGACATCCCCTATTACAAAATTCAGCTTATTACAGTTAAATTTCCTTTTCATGTTCACCTGTGCAAGCTCACCCCGTGAAAAAATTCTTATCTCTTTTGGTTTCTTTTCCATCAGCTGCCTGGTCAATTCATTTCCCCACGAGCCTGTTCCTCCTGTAATCAAAATTGTTCGGTTTTCATACATATAATCAACTCCGAATATACATAATACATTATATCTTTTTGTGGCTTTTCAAAATATTCCGTATACTTACACTTGATAAATATACAAATATCCGGCTTTGCTTTCCTCATTAATATTTTATGTAAATCCCCATATTGTGTTACATCTTTTATGTAGCCCTATTACAACATTCCTTGCCTCCTTGCATATATTGTAATAACACTATTATGTTTTATTTATTAGTACCGCAGCGAAAGCTTTTATTTTTCAATGCTTGATGCCTCATGCAGCAAAGGTATGCCGACCGGTTTTAAATCAAGTGTTTAAGGTAGTTTTTGTTGCAGTACCAGATAAGGGGATGAGTCATAAATGAAGAAAAAAATAATAATTGTCAATATACAGCTAAATACACATAAATATACTGAAAAAAGGTTAACAAAGGAATGGATTGATAATAGAATAGATATTTTCCATAAATTCACTCTTCAAAGCTTCAAGAAACAAACCAACCAGGATTTTTTGACCTTTGTCAACTATGATCCTGTTACGGAAGAATTGGTGAAAGAGTCTCTAAGCAGGTATGAAGCTCTTCCCAAAAACATTTTATTTGTAACTCCATTGCAGTTTAGAGAAAAGCTTGCCCAATGCATAAAAGACTACAAATACTTATATTTAGTACGCCTGGACTCAGATAATATGTATCATAAAACCTATATGCAGCAGCTGCGTGACTACAGGCCTAAAAAAACAACAGAGGTACTTATCAGCCAAAACGGGTATGTGTATGATTCAAACCAGGATATACTGGTGGAATACTACCAGCCTTCTCCTCCCTTTTACGCATATATATACAAGGTCAAAGACTATCTGAACGGCAAAAGATATACGGGAATAAAAGGCCATGGGGCCATAATCAAGGTACTGGCCCATGAAATAATGCAAAAACGTAATTATGTGGTTTTACTCCACTCATCAAATTATCATAATACAACTCAACTTCTTAAACATAAAAAGGTCATAACCGATAAAAATGAAGCCAGAAAAATAATGGAAGAATTTATTGGGTAAGGTGAAAAGGGTGGCAAAATATCCGTCACCCTATCATGCTTTTTCCAGCAGCAGCTTTGCAATCTGGTCCGCTCCATTACTCTTGATAAGGTTTTGAGAATTAGCTACAATTGCATCCCTGTATAAAATAGCTGCATCTACAGCTTGTGAAAGGACTTGGGCAGATAATCCGTCCCAAATAAACCCGGCTCTGTTATTAACCGCATTCATAACCCTTTTTACCTGGTTGTCCTTTTTTGTATTATCATTAGGAACAAAAATCGACGGTACACCAAAATACAGCAGTTCATGAAATGTATTATAGCCGCCGGCACTAATTGCAATATCAAATGCATTAAAATATTTCGAATTGGGAAAATCCCTCAATACGATTACATTTTGCTGGGAAATATCAAGCTTGTCACCAATAACAGACTCTCCAAAAACTGCAAAAAAATCATTTCTCATTTGTAAAAACGAAAGAATTACTGAAGTTGTTTTTTTTATATCATTTATGACACCTGCTCCCAATTGTACATACATGAGCTTGCAATCTTTTGGAATATTCCAATGCGTACGCACACTTTGCCTGTCTAAAAGCTCGGACTTCTCCAGAAAAATCACCGGGGCCGAATAATGGTATCCGTCCTTTCCAATATTCTCAATCCCGGCTTCTCCAGGTTCTATGATGTTGTCAAAGTATATTTTTCTCTGCTTGCTCTTTTCATCCGCCTTCTCCTTACTCATTCCCCTGTTTACCCACACCTTTTTTATCTGCGGAATACACCTCATGGCACTGATTAAACCCGCATATGGATATGCTCCGTCGAAGACGAGGACTTTAGGCCGGTAAAAAAGCATTATCCTTTTAAGCTCTTCCTTCATCAAATTACTCCACTGCATGGGTTGAATGTAATCGGGAAGCAAAGTTTGCGGAGGAAGATAATACCCTGTAAATCCCTCCTCATAAATGGGATATATTGCCGAAGATGTTGAGAAAAAAATTATTTCCATAAACGGATCAATTTTTTTTACTCTTTTTGCAATTGACAAAAGTCTTGTCATATGTCCTAATCCGGCCCCGTTTGTAGGAATAAAAATCATACCGTTTCCCTTTGGCACGGCTCTTCTTAAAGGCATATTGTTAACATTTTGAACAAATTGATTTATCTTTTCAATGGCCATTCCATTAAAGCAATTATTTAATATACAGTTTATTATCACTTAGAACTATCCTCCCATCAAAATTACGTTGTCCGTGCGGCAGTTTTTAGCAGCATTTCTTGTATCATAGACAACCTTTGAATTATCAGCTATAAACTGATAGTCAATACAGGTATGGTCGGTAGCTATAACAACAATATCCGATTCATGAAGGTTTTTGCTGTCCGGCTCACAAGAATGCAATTCATATCCTCCAATGCTTAAGGTTGGAATATAAGGATCATAATACTTAACCCCGGCACCGCTTTCCATGAATAAGCCAAGCAGGCGAAGTGCCGGAGATTCTCTTAAATCGTCCACGTCTTTTTTATAAGCTATCCCTATAATAAAAATACGGGCATCCGAATAATCTTTTTTGCTTAGAATTCTCTTGATTTGTTTAAAAACGTAACCGGGCATATTGCTGTTTATATCGTCTGCCAGTTCAATAAACCGATTAAAGTAGTTGCAGGTTTTGCCTTTCCATGAAAGGTAAATGGGATCTAAGGGTATACAGTGTCCGCCTGTTCCCGGCCCGGGATAAAAAGGCATAAATCCAAAAGGTTTAGAAGATGCGGCATCAACAGCCTCCCAGATATTTATGCCCATACTGTCCGACATTTGAGTCATTTCATTTATCAGGGCTATATTCACACTCCTGAAAGTATTTTCAAGCAGCTTGACCATTTCGGCCACCCTGGTAGAGCTGACAGGTACCAGCCTTTTGATAAAAGTATCATATAATACGATTCCAAGCTCAAGGCATTTTTGTGTGCTGCCTCCAATTATCCTGGGTGTATTTTTTACATTAAAGTATTTGTTTCCGGGGTCAACCCTTTCGGGCGAATAGCATACAAAAAAATCTTTTCCGACCTGCATTCCTTTTTTTGATTCTATTACAGATGTAACCAGCTCTTCGGTTGTGCCTGGATAAGTAGTGCTTTCAAGCACTACAAGTGTCCCTTTCCTTATATATTTGGCCACCTGAGCCACAGCACTTTTTATATATGATACATCAGGCTCTTTTACTTTATCAAGCGGAGTAGGAACACATATAATGATAATATCGGCATTTTTTAAGACTGAAAAATCGTTTCCTGCAAAAAGCTTTCGATTGATAACTTCTGCTATTTGAACATCCTTTATATCTGAAACATAGGATTTACCTTTATTCAAACTGCTTATCCTGTCTTTAGATGTATCAATTCCATAAACGTCAAAGTCCGAATTACACATTTCCAGTGCCAGAGGTAACCCTGCATATCCTAATCCTATTACTGCTGCCATTGCCTGTCTGCTTTCTATCCTGCTTTTTAACATAACATGCATTATGACACCTCCTCATTTCATATTATGTAAGCAGAATATCTTTTGATACATCCTAAAAAAACAGAAGCTTAATTCTTGTACCAGATAACCCTGTTGATTATTTTAGTATAGCTTTCAATTATCTTCACAACCTTTGTTGATACATTGGCATCCATGTAATCTAAAGGAATTATTTTTCCATTTTTGCTGCTGCAGGTATCCCTTGCCATATATATTGACCTGACAATATCCTCTCCTTCCAGTCCGCCTACAACAATAGAACCTTTATCAAGAACCTCAGGCCTTTCGGTGCTTGTTCTAATCAGTACGGCGGGAAAATTGAGAATTGAAGATTCCTCACTTAATGTGCCGCTGTCGGAAAGTACGCAATAGGCATTTTGCTGAAGCTTGTTATAGTCAAAAAAACCAAAGGGCTTTAAGCTTTTAACCATAGGATTGAATTTTATTGACTTTTCTTTTATCTTGTTTGAGCTCCTGGGATGAGTGGAATATATGACAGGCATATTGAATTCTATTGCCACATTATCAAGGGCATGGACCAGGTTTGAAAGATTTGCATCCGTATCAAGGTTTTCTTCCCTGTGGGCGCTTACAAGAATATATTTGTCTTTTTGGAGCTTAAGCTTATCCAGGATATCACTTGCCTCTATTCTATCCATACAGGAAAACAGAACCTCGGGCATGGGAGAGCCGGTAACAAAAATGTGTTCTTTTCTGACGCCTTCACTTAACAGGTACATCCTGCTGTGTTGGGTATAAGGAAGGTTGATATCACTGATATGGTCTACAAGCCTCCTGTTGATTTCCTCCGGGACATTCTGGTCAAAGCATCTGTTCCCTGCCTCCATATGAAATATAGGTATTTTAAGCCTTTTGGCGGGTATCGTGCTCAGCGTGCTGTTTGTATCACCAAGCACCAGCAGTGCATCCGGCATTTCCTTACATAGTATGTCGTATGATTTTGAAATAATATTTCCAATCGTCTCTCCCAGGTTTTTTCCTGCTGATTCCAGAAAATAATCCGGCATCCTCAAATTTAATTCCTCAAAAAATATTTTATAGAGCCTGTAATCCCAGTTTTGTCCTGTATGTACCAATATATGGCTAAAGTATTTGTCACATGCTTTAATCACTGCGGACAAACGGATTATTTCAGGCCTTGTTCCCAATATGGTCATTACCTTCAGCTTCTTCATGCTTCACCTCACAAAAATTTTACCTTAAATCATCTTATGACATTGAATTACTTTTGTTGCAGTTTCACTTTAGCCATACCTATTGAATATTATGGATAAAGGTAAACAAGGATTCTCATAAAAGTAGGATGAAAATATGAACAATCAACTTACAATTGCTTGTATCCTGGATGAATTCAGTTACAGCTGCTTCGAACATGAATGCTGTCTTTTACAGCTTGATACGGCCAGTTGGAAAGAAAACATGTCCCATAAAAAACCTGACCTTCTATTTGTAGAGTCGGCATGGAATACGGCGTTCAAAGAATTTTTCAGAGCTTCCGCAGCCGGTATGGAAAAGGGTGACGAGATTATCAAATGGTGTATGGAACATAATATTCCCACAGTGTTTTGGGGCAAGGACGATCCCGTCCATTTTCACACCTTTATTGATATAGCAGTAAAATTTGACCATATATTTACAACTGATTCCGGCTGTATTAATGCTTACATGGAAAAAGCAGGGCACGGGCACATATATACAATGCCTTTTGCAGCCCAGCCAAAAATTCATAATCCGGTGGGCAGAAATGCCTTAAAACTTGGGAAAGTAGCATTTGCAGGCACCTGGTACAGCCTGAGGCCGGAGAGAATAAATGATATGGAAATGCTCCTAAAGCCTGCATTACATTATGGTCTGCACATATATGACAGGAAATATAACTATACCCTGCATGATTACTATAAATTTCCAGATGATTACAAGTCCTGTATCAGGGGATACCTTTCCCCTGAACAAATGTATTCCGCCTATAAAAAATATGACATATTCTTAAATGTAAACACGGTAAAGGACAGCCCCACCATGTTTTCAAGGAGAATTTTCGAGCTGCTGGCCTGCGGAACAAATGTAGTCAGTAATTATTCACAGGGCTTGGAGAAAATGTTTCCCGGTATTGTCAAGCTTTCAAAAAATAAAGAAGATACAGCGCAGCATCTTGAATTTTTGCTTGGCAACGAAGCAGAAAGAAATAAGCTGTCTCTTAAAGGTCTAAGAAATGTATTGAAAGAACACACCTGCACCCATAGATTAAATGATATCCTGGACAAGACGGGTATTTGCAGAAAAACCGTCGAAAACGGCAATGTATCAATAATCACATGTACCAATAAGGATGGGTTTATCAACAATGTTTTTAAAAACTATGCTGCCCAGAACTACAAGGAAAAAGAGCTCATTATCATTCTAAACGGCAGCAGCCTTAACCTGGAAAAATGGCTTGAAAAAGCTGCTTTTTACAAGAATATAAAGGTATTCCGGCTAGATGGCGAAAAAACCCTGGGGGAATGCTTGAATTTTGCAGTGGAAAAGTCCGGATGCCAATATATTGCCAAATTTGACGACGATGACTATTATGCCCCCGAATACCTGGGAGACCTTGTAAACTGTTTCAAATACACCGACGCAGACATAGCAGGCAAGTACAGCTATTATTGCTATTTAAAGGAATTAAGAATCCTGGCGGTAAGATTTCCGGGTCTTGAAAACCTTTACTCAGATTTTTTATCGGGAGCAACAATGGTTGCTAAAAGGAAAGTTTTTGACAGGGTAAGGTTTAAATGCCTCCAAAAAGGTACGGATACCCAGTTTTACAGGGACTGCCTTGTTAACGGCATAAGGCTTTATTCTTCGGACAGGTTCAACTATGTATGCGTAAGGGGTGCAAATCCTGAAAACCATACCTGGAAGATTGGGCATGAAGAATTCCTGAAGAAATGTTCAATAGCATCCTGCACCGATAGATATGAAGAATATGTAACAGTTTAGGAAGTGACCTTATGTATAAAATCCTGTTTTTCAACTTCAACCCAAGGAGCTTTAAATATATCCAGTCAGGCTTTAAGAAATCAGGCTGTGAAACCCTTGAGTACGTTAACGAATATGAAAACATGGATTATATTTTATTGGAAAATAAATTAAATGGATTATTAAACCTATTTAAACCTGACGTGGTCTTCTCCTATGGCTGGTGGTCAAATCTTGAAAACATTGATTCTTTTTATCATACCTTGAATAAAAAGGGCGTGCTTCATATTTACTGGGCAACGGACGATCCGCCATGCTTTGATTATATGTCACTTCCTATAGGTAAAAAAACAGATATTCTTTTTACAACAGCCGCAGAGTGTATCGATAATTATAAGAAAAATGGTGTAAACGCCTACCTGCTGCCTTTTGCCTGCTGCTCCTCGCACCACAAAAAAGTACCTGTGTGTGACAGCTTAAAGCACGACATAGTTTTGCT
Organism: Clostridia bacterium; assembly: GCA_028280575.1. Taxonomy (GTDB): domain Bacteria; phylum Bacillota; class Clostridia; order Acetivibrionales; family STF1-152; genus JANQLN01. The sequence continues at coordinate 15,871 of JANQLN010000050.1, read as the reverse complement.
GGGACATAATTACAATGTTACGTGGGACCCCGCATATTTTGCATACAGGCTTAACGGAATAGAAAACCTGATAAAACCCATTGCACAAGGCAATTATGATTTCATGGCCTGGGGATTGTGGTGGAGGTCCGGCGACAGGATTTACAAGCTTCCCATGAAAAATTACGGACTTATCTTACCGTATGAGAAAGTACCCCAGGTTTACTCATCGTGTAAAATTGCCCTTGGCCTTCAAACCGTCGGGAACTCAACAAGCATGATTTCATCAAGGACTTTTGATGCGCTCGGCTGCGGTGCATTCCACCTCAGCCAGTATTCTCCAGGCCTTGAGAGGTATTTCAAAAAGGGAATCCACATGGAATGGTCAAAATCTTCTGATGAAACAATAGAAATCATTGAATTCTATCTTAACAGGGATAATTTAAGAAACAGGATTGCACTTAAGGGCCAGGCCGAGGTTTATAAAAACCATACATTTAAAGACAGGGCGGCTTTCGTAATAAAAGTATTAAAAAGCTGTTTTTAAATAATTTTTTATTCAAATATCGTACCTGAGATATTCCAGTATCATATCAACTGCTTCACCTGCCTCTATCTTTTCAGTATTTATAACAATCTCTGCTTTATCAGGCTCTTCATAAGGCGCAGATATTCCCGTAAAATCTTTTATTTCACCGTTTCTTGCTTTTTTGTACAATCCTTTGGTGTCTCTTTTCTCACATGTTTTTAAACTGGCTTTTACATATACCTCTACAAACTCTTTTTTTCCCACCTTTCTCCTGGCAAAATCCCTCATTTCCCTGTAAGGAGAAATTGCCGAAACCAAGGTTATTATACCTGCATCCTTGAATAAAGCCGCTATTTCAGCCAGCCTCCTTATATTCTCATTCCTGTGTGATTTAGAAAAGCTCAGGTCGGAATTTAAAAAATACCTTACATTATCACCATCCAGCCTGTAAACTATTTTACCCCTGCCAAAAAGCTCTGCTTCCAATTCCGCTGCTATTGTGGATTTTCCCGCACCGGAAAGCCCGGTGAACCAAACTACAATACCTTTTTGCCTTAGCTGCCTGCACCTTTCCTCATATGATATCTTCCCTTCGTTCCAGACTATGTTTTCAGGAACCTCCTCCAGCGCCTCTTTTATAATTCCTCCTCCGCAAATATCGTACCCGTCTACTATTACAAACCTTCCTGTATCTGAAATATCCCGGGAAATATCAAAGGCTAGTGCTTTTTCAGTTTTTATAATGCATTCTGCGGCATCGTGCCTGTCAATCCTTTTTTTCTTTTTGTAAGTTAACTGGGACGTATCCATAATCTTATCAATTCTTTCAATAAACATGCCGGACTTTGCAGTTCCCAGCTTCAACAAATACCTCTTATTAGTCTCCATTGGCTTTTTGCCAAGCCAGAATATACCGGCTTTTATCCTTGTTGATACCCTGGGTTTATCCTTAACAGCTGCAATCTCTCCTCTTTTTACATATATTTGCTCTGTCAATGTAAATCCTGCAGCATGTCCCGCCGATGCCGAGGTAACATTTTTCCTGCCGAATTCCTCTATTGATTTTACTTTGCTTTTTTTACCTGAGGGATAAAAAAACACCTCATCCCCTGCACTTATTTTTCCAGTTAATATTGTTCCCGCTATAATCCTGCGGCTGTCACCATCCTTTGTAAATTTATACACCCCCTGTACAGGCATCCTGAAGGCCTTGTCTTTAAGGGGCGCTTCCCCATCAAACAAATCAAGTGCTTCCAGTACGGTGGGACCTTTATACCACTTTGTCCTGCATGAAGAAGACACAATATTATCACCGGCTGCACCGCTTACAGGTATATAACAGTTGGACGTTAAATCTATTGAGCTTAAAAATTCTTTGTATTCTCTCACAATATCTTCATAAGCTTTTTTCCTGTAGCTTACCAGATCCATCTTGTTTACCAGAATACAAATTTGTTTTATTCCAAGCATAGACAGTAAATACCCATGCCGTCTGGAGTTCTCCTTTATGCCTTCATATGCGTCAATAACAAGCAAAGCAGCTTGTGCCCTGGACGCACCGGTTACCATATTCTTTACAAACTCTATATGGCCCGGGGAATCAATAATTATATATTTTCTTTTCCGGGTTTTGAAAAAGCACCTGGCAGAATCAATTGTAATACCCTGCTGTTGCTCATCTTTTAACGCATCAAGAAGAAAGGCGTATTCAAAAGGTTTGGCATTTTTCCTGCAGTTTTGCTTTACCCTTTCAAGCTTGCCTTCAGGCAGAGAACCGGTATCGGCAAGCAGTCTTCCAATTATGGTGCTTTTCCCGTGGTCTACATGCCCTACAACAGTTACGCTCATGTTTTCCTTCACATATATCCCCCTTTTCTTAATTCCTCCAGCCCTCCGCCGTCCTCTTTGTCCTGTTCTCTTCCTGAACGCTCGGCTATGTTTGAAAATTTTCCCGTCTTCAGCTCTTCCACAATATCACTTACATTTTTAGCTGTGGAATTAACAGGCATTGTACAGGGAGCACAGCCTAAAGAGCGGTATCTTTTACCGGCACCCTGGTCGAAATAGAGAAATATAATAGGTATATTTTCCCTTAAAATGTACTCCCATATATTAAGCTCCGTCCAATCCAGGAGCGGATGTATTCTAACATGTGTACCGGGAGCAAAATCTGTTTTGTACTGGTTCCAAAATTCCGGGGGCTGCTCACTTATATCCCATTCATTGTTGATGTCCCTGGGTGAAAAACACCTCTCTTTTGAGCGTGTCCCCTCCTCGTCTGCTCTTACACCAACTATTACACCTGTAAATGGTTCGTTGCTTTTATCAATTTCATACTTCCCTGTTTCATGATTCATCCTGTATCTGGGCCACTTACCGTTCAGGGTATTCTTCAAGGCATCGGTTTTCAGATATTGGCAGCACTTAAGCCTGCTTGTATTACCGTCAGGAAAAGTATTCCTTTCACTTAAAGCTTTTTTATTTTCTCCATAAATCATGTCCAGATTCCAATCCCTGGCCAGATTATCTCTGAACTCGGCCATTTTCGGAATTTTAAAATGAGTATCAATATGCACCAGTGGGAATGGAACATGTCCAAAAAATGCTTTTCGTGCCAGCCACAGCATAACAGTGCTGTCTTTGCCAATTGACCACAGCATACAAAGGTTTTTAAACTCACTGTATGCTTCCCTCAAAATATGGATACTGTCGTTTTCAAGCTTTTTAAGATGCTCCATTTCTGCTCACCTCGTTTTATACTACCAGTCAAATGAGGATTCATATCCCAGGTCTATCAAGGTCTGACCAAAACTGTGCTTTACTAAATCCTTCTGGCATTTACTAAATACATCTTTCCAGCCGCGGCACTTACCCTCTCTCACAAAAGGAATATTCCTGCATTCATTAAGCAGGCCTTCGGCGCCTTTTTGCTCTTTTTCAAGCTTTTTCATATTATTGAAAGATGCCCACTCAACCGCATTTTGAATTTCTTTTTTTTCTGGGTTTATATTCAAAAAATCCAATATTTTTTTTAGTTCGGTATAAATATCCTTTTTCATATTCTCATACTTAATCCAGATAAAACCTTTTTTTAATTTATACCAGTTTTGGAGCCATCCTTCTACATTGTCCTTCCACGAGCCGTATCCTATCTTTCCTTCAACAAACCGTTTTAAAAAAATATTAAAGTCCTCATTGAAATTATTAAAGCTTCTTAAACACCATTTATAATATGATATTGCCACATCCCTTCCATCCCTTGTAATGAATATGGCTTTTTTGTACTTTTCGTCAAATCCATAATGTGTTGGAATAATTCTGGGCGGATTAAGACTGGCTACCTGCTCATAGGAGCGTCTGTCCATAATAGGCATTAGCCTGTTAACATTATGCCAGTCCACTTCTGTTTTCTGGCAAAGGGTTCCCAGCAAAAACCTTAGCCACGTATTCCCGGACTTAGGATAGGAAGCCAAAAAAACCACGTCCAGCTCTTCTATTATCCGGCGCAGCAGCTTTTCATGGTCAATCTCGGAATGCATAACGCTGTTTTTATCCATCAAATTACTCCTTCCTTATTGATTTAGGTATATAAGCTTTATAATTTCTAGCAAGGAGCATGCCAAATGCTGTATATCCATTAAAGGTCATAAATAAGAAAAATGGCCAGTTAACTATAAAACTCTTTTATGTTTACTATATTATATTCTTGATCCGGTGGTCTGTTACACATCAAAATAAGTCTATAAGTTTGGGCTCCTGGGAACTTGCCATATATTACTATATTCCCCACATGACGGATATGTAGTTTGATTGCTTTTTTGTAAAGTAACATATTCTTTATAATATGAATATATATATTTTATATTTCGTTGGTACAAAGGAGGCTTCCAAATTTTGTACAGAATACTTCATTATGAGAACAATCCCATACTGGTATCAGGTCTTCCCAACGGTTTTAAAAAAATAGGGTGCAATGTGGAAGTAAAATGGTTCAATTCGGAAAAAGAACTTGAGCATACCACAGCCATATTTAAACCTCACATAATTTTGACCTCAGGAATAGTTCCCAATTATTCGCAGCAAGTGCGAAGCTGGATAAGGGATAATTCCACTAGCTATGGATATAAGCATATTCACTGGGATACGGACGGTATTTTGTGGAAATATCTTCATTGGCCGTTCATCCAAGACACCGAGCCCATTTTTGTGTTTACCATGTGCAGCGAAATGCTTGAGTTTCTAAAAAATAATAGCGTAAAAGCAGCTCCCCTTGACTATGCATATAATCCTGAAATCCATCATCCTATCGAGTACTGCGAGAGCAAAAAAGATAAAATTGCATTAGTTGGAAATGCCTATCAAAACTGGCTTTTAAAGTACCCGGATATTGTAAGGACAAAATCTACCCTGTCATTGATAAAACCATTTGCAGATAATAACATACAAATAGATATTTGGGGACATAACTGGAATAGAATCGGATTTTTGCTGGATTGGAAAATTCCTGAAGAATGGCTGAAAGGGCACTGCTTTTATCAAAATACCAAATATGTATATACCAGTGCCGCAATAAATTTATGCCTTCAGAACCATGAACAATACCTTACCAAAAGAACATATGAAATACTGGGCTCGGAGGGCTTTGCCCTGACCTATGACACTCCGGCAGTGAGAAAGAATTTCAAAAACGGCAAACATCTTGCAATAGTATCATCACCTGGAGAAACATTGGAAGCCGCAGAATTCTATATGAAAAATCCCGGATTGAGAGAGAAAATAAGAAAAAATGGAAGAATCAAAGTAGAGGAGCACACATATGAAAACAGGGCCAGGTATATGTTAAAAATGCTGCAGGATAATAATATTATTTAATGTGAAATAAGTAAAAATAACTAATTTTGATATAGTGAGGTTTTTCCTATGAAACAAAATAAAAAAATTATTGTAGAAATTAATTTTAATACCTGGGGAGGTACGGAAAAAAGGCTTACAAAGGAATGGATAGATTACAGGATATCACTATTTATGAATTATACATTAAAAAGCTTGAAAGGACAGACCAACCAGGATTTTCTGGCTCTTGCCCTTTATGATCCCCTATCGGCCCGGTTTCTTAGCGAATCAATGCAAAAATATGAGCCTCTGCCTTCAAATGTGAAATTTGTCACAAACAATGAATTTCTAAAGCATGTTACAAAAAGCATCCAGGGCTATAAATATATTTATCACACTTATCTAGCCAGTGACGATATGTTCCGCAAATCTCATTTTCAATTGCTTAATGACTGCGTTGTTCAATATGAAGGGCAAACTGCGGTATTGATACCCCAATACGGATACATCTATGATTCGGTGCAGGATAGACTGGGCAAATTCTATTTCTGGTGTCCCAGCTTCTGCACATTTTTATATACGGTGGAAGAATACCTGGAGGGTAAAAGGCATAAGCTTGAAGGAGGCTGGCGAGGTGTTTTAAAGCTGCCTTCACAAATAATAAAGGAACCGTCATGGATCAACCATGCCCATCTTGAAAATACATGGTTCTCCCTTGATATAGCATACAGCCACTGGGGAGCCAAAGAAGGACAGGATGCTTGGAAAGACCACAAAGGCAAGCCTGGCTTGTTCGGACCGGAGATAAAAGACAGGGAGGAAATCAGAAAAATATTATCCGAATTTATTTAATAAAAAGGAGCTCTAGATTGTTTATGCGAAAAAAAATCATAGTTGATATTAATCTCAATACATGGGCAGGGAAAAAGGAAAGGCTTGAGAGGGAATGGCTTGACTACAGGATTTCAATATTTATGGACTATACGTTAAAAAGCCTCAAAGCACAGTCTGAACAGGATTTTCTTGCACTTGTAAGATACGACCCTGCCTCCGGTGAAATTTTAAATAATATACTTTTAAATCATAAACCATTACCTGAAAACATATTGTTTGTCACCAATACACAATTTCATGAAAAAATAGTGGAAAGCATCAGGGATTACGATTATTTATATCACACATTCCTGGCAAGTGACGACATGTTCCATATTGAGTATTTCAAATACCTCAAAAATTACAATCCCTGCAGCGGTACGTTAATACTGATCCCCCAATACGGCTATGTATATAATTCAATATCAAATATATTGGGCAGGTTCTTTTTCTATGCTCCAAGCTTTTGCACTATTGTATATAAAACCTCCGAATACCTGAAAGGCAAAAGATACGTACTGGAAGGAGGCTGGACGGGAGCACTCAAGCTTCCATATGAAATCATTAAAATGCCTGCATGGATAAATCATATCCATGGGTGCAACTCAGCGCTTTCAATGGCAAACATCAACCAGTGGACGGCAAAAGCCGGCAATCCCGACCCCTGGACAATGGGCGAAGGGATTAAAGCCCTGTTTGGGTATGCTGTCAATGATAAAGATGAGATTAAAAAAATACTCAAGGAATTTACCGGAGAATAAAAAAGAGCTTCTCACCTATATATAATTTTTAACAATATCAAGGACCTCTTTTGCCCTGTGTTCCACCGTATGCTTCTCCTCTACTTCCTTCTGCCCCTTAAGTGCAATCCTTTCTCTTGCCGTATCATTCTTAAGGTAAAATTTTACTATTTCAAGAGTTTCATCTGCTGATTTTGACCATTCCATATGTACGCCTTTCATAAAATAATTCTCTAATGCCGGTGAATACTGAGACAGGTGAAAAGCGCCAAAGCCCATAGCTTCAAAAGTCCTTACTGAAAAATGGGTCTTGGAGGTCCCCACCGACTGGAAACCCAGTGCAATTTTACATGAAGAGTACACCGGTGTCTCCTTTCCTTTTTTCACTGTACCTCCATACAATGCGCCGGGCAATACATAAATCCTGTTCCAATCCGTCCACCATAGGCCCCATACCTTTATATCAAAATTATTTTCTACCAGGGGCTTTAATACATTATTTATACCATGTATCCTGTATTTAAAAACCCCGGGATTCTCATAGCTGTTATAATTATTGGCAAGAAGTATAATATCGTGTTTAAAATCTCTTTGGAACAACGCCCTGTTATTTTGGGGTTTGTAACAGGCGTGAAGCAGCAGGTATGCATCTATACCCCTGTTTTTATATTCATCAATATACTCTTTTGCCGTAGTAAACACAGCTCCGGACCTTCTGGCAACAGGCAGGGATATGCAATCAAAGCATCCCGGGTCGTCATAAGCCCAATAAGCGTGAAATATGCCTTTTTCATTTAAAATATCCAATAATGCTTCAATATTTATTCCAACATCCCACCAGCCGTATGAAAATACAAAATCCGGCTTAAAGCTTTCAATTATTTTTTTTAGTTTTTTGCATAAAAGCCCTGTTTTGTCCTTATGCTTCCAATCTATAAATATGTTCTTAACCTCACAACCTATGCCGGCAAAGCCATGATGCATACTGTTTATGCTCCTGGGGTTAAAACAGCAGAGTAAAATTTTATAAAAATTTCTCACCTGCTGTTCCTCCCAATTTTGATATCTGTCATAAGGCCTATGGTATAAGGAGTATAAAGCCTGGCTCTCCTGCATATCTCATTTCCGTTAAAACAGCTCTCAGGACACCAGAAATCTTCATAGTTAAAAATTTCAGGCCGGAAAAACCAGCAGCCGGCTGAAAAGCAATCTGCAGTATCTGCATCAAGCTTTAAATAGCATGTACCGGCCCTGTATTTAGGTACCAGCCCGGTAAGTTCAAAGCTTTCCGGATTATTATAAACAGCCATAAGCAGCCCGGCTTCGGTAAAAGTGTCAAAAACCTTTAAAAACCTGCATATCCAGTCACGATTGTGTATTACCGCATCATTGTCAATCTTAATAAAAAATTGCCCTGCTTCCCTTTTTGAAAGATTATAATTCAATGCATACGCCGGCCCTTTAGTCTCACCAAATCTTGTGCTGGATTTGATACGCCTGTCACACATTCTGCTGACAAGCTTCCACGTGTCATCCTTTGAGTCACAATCAACAATATGCATATCAAAATCATCATCGGCTTCAAGTATTTTTGGAATACCATATGCAGTCATCCCCATATAACTACAGGTTATATAACTTAAGAGCGGTGGTTTCATAGCTTCTCTCCTTACCAATATGGAACTTTATCTATACTTTCCTGTAATAAGTATCCGGTCTTTGTGAATCAAATATTTCATTCGCCCAGAATATGGCTATCATTTCATCCTCTCCAATATTTTCTATACTGTGTGTATAACCAGGAGGAATATCTATGACTTCTATTTGTCTATCCGATACACAAAAGGATATGTCTTCCCTGTCGAACAGACATCTAAGCTTTATAATGGCACTGCCTTTTATAACACAAAATTTTTCTGCCTTTGTATTATGGTAATGGTTTCCTCTTACTACCCCTCTATGTGATTTTGATACAAAAATCTGTCCCCCATGGGCAGATTTGACCAGCTCAAACAGTGACCCCCTATTATCTTCTTTCAGTACAGGTTTATACGACAGCTTTTCCCTTTCCACATATGAAAGGTATGTAGAATAAAGGCATTTTGTAAATCCGTCACCAAAATCAGGGAGGCGGCATGAACACAAGCAATCCCTAAACCCGCATATTTTACCGGCTAATTGGGAAAGGGAAAGGGTGTAAACCTTTTCAATCTTGCAAAAGCTTATTCCGCTTCTGTTTCCTTTTAATTGTAATATACCTAGAAAACTGTTGATTACATCGTCAATATAAACCAGGTTTAATTCCTTTTTTTTGTCGGAAATCATTATATCCAATCCATGGGATATATTATAGCAAAAAGTAGCTACTACAGAATTATGATTAGGCCTTGCCCATTTTCCAAATACATTGGGAAGCCTGTAAATATACACAGGTGCGCCTGTTTTTTGGGAGTACTCCTTTAAAGCTTTTTCAGCCCCTTTCTTACTTATTCCATAAGGATTTTCAAAAGCTGCCTGTATTGACGATGACATAACAACAGGCACATTTTTGCCTATTTTCTCAAGCGAGCCTGTAATTTTTTTCGTAAAAGCTATATTACCTTCATTAAACTCATCAATTCTTTCAGGACGGTTTACCCCTGCAAGGTGAAATATGATATCCGCATCTTTCAGGTATGATTCCAGCATATCAAGGCCATCATCATGATAAAATGTCAAAACCTTCAAATCCCCTGTCCTGTATAAGGCCTCAAGTAAATTTTTCCCAATAAATCCTCTCGAACCAGTCACTAATATTTTTTTCATTTTATCAACCTCTCGTATTATGTTGTACGTAATATTACACAACCGCTCTGTGAATTGAAGCTTAACGTTTTCCTCTTATAGTTAATATTATGTATATTGATTTTCTTTTGTTACAGCTATATGTAACGTCATAATTCTATGCAATATGGTTTTAGAAATCCTTGTTCATTTTAAAAAGCCCTATCGGATGAATTAAAGGCTTTCAATACAGGAATGGATTCACCAACTTAACATATTTATTCATACAATGAAATACGGCGGGATAATTAAATGAAAATTGGAGGTTTTTTATGAAGGAAAAAATAAAGCCATTATCAGTGTTTGGACTGGGATATGTGGGACTGCCCCTATCATTAACTTATGCTATGAAAGGATATAAAGTCTATGGTATTGACGTATCGGAGGGCCTGGTAGAAAATTTGGAAAAAGGCAATTGCCGCCATATGGAAAGCTTTAATGGAAAATCCATAGACAGCATATTGTCCGAGTGCCTGGCAAAAGGCACATTTATTCCATCATGCCAGCCCGGCGAAGCAATAAAAAACAGCGACAAATTCATAGTAACCGTAGGAATACCCGACAGGGGCCCCCTGCTTGATTTCTGTCCCATAATAAATGCCTGCAGAACAATTTCAAAGGGCCTCAAAATCAATGATACGATTATCATAAGAAGTACACTGGTCCCTGGTACGGTTGAAGAAAAAATAATTCCTGTTTTTAAAGAATCGGGGCTAAATCCGGGAGAAGAAATATTTTTAGCATACTGCCCGGAAAGAATAAGTGAAGGAAACGCTTTCCAGGAATTTCAAAGCGTGCAGGTGATAATTTCCGGAATAAACAGGAAAAGCATAGAAAAAGGCAGGGAAATAATAAAGCTTATAAGCAATGTTGAACCATTTGAGGTGTCAAGCATCAAAACGGCAGAAACGGCAAAATTAATGGAAAGCATACACAGGGATGTTAATATTGCCATTGCCAACCAATTTGCAGAATTTTCCAAAAAATTGAACATAGACACATTCGAGCTTGTAGATGCAATCAACACTCATCCCAGGGTAAATCTCCTCAAGCCCGGTCCAGGCGTTGGAGGCTATTGTATACCCAATGCACTACACTATATTATGCCCAAATCCATTGAAATCAAGGCTCATACCGATCTTTTCGAGCATGCAAGGGAAATAAATTCCGAAATTCCTGGTAAAATAGTTGATATGGTTTTAAATGCCCTTGAATCGGCAGGGAAAAACCCTGATGGACTTAAAATTTCACTCCTTGGTATGGCTATGAAGGATAAATGCAGCGACGTAAGAAAAAGCCCGGCAATTGAAATACTTGATTTGCTCATAAAAAAAGGGTTGAAGGTTAAAGCATATGATTGCTGTGTTTACAGTTCCCATCCTTCCAGGGTAGATTCGTTAACCGAGTGTATAAAGGACGCAGATTGCATTCTAATTACTGCAGTACAAGAGAGCATAAATTATAATGATTTCAGGCTTTTCAAAAAAATGATGAAACCAAATCCAATAATTATTGATACAAGAAATGTGGTAGATAAGTCGAAGGCATCCAAAGAAGGCTTTGAAATAATCAGTATCTAGTACTGTGAATCCTGTCCAGGACACAATGTATCCGATATTTTAAGCTATGTTTTTTATAGACCTCTTCCTGTCCTTTTAAAGCAACCTTTTCCCTGGCTGAGTTCCTTGATAAGTAAAAATTTACCAATTCAAGGGTCTCGTCAGGTGTTTTTGACCATTCCATATGTATACCCTTTTTAAAATAAGTTTCAAGGGCAGGAGAGTATTGGGACAGGTGAAATGCGCCACATGCCATCGCTTCAACTGTTCTCACCGAAAAATGGGTTACGGACCCGGCCACGGTTTGAAGACCCAGACTGATTTTGCAGGATGAATAGGCATAAGCTTCCTTACCTTTTTCTATTACTCCCCCATAGTAATCGGAAGGCAGCACATACCCCTTGTTCCAATCCGTCCACCAAAGCCCCCATACCATCATATCATATTTATTATCAATCAATGGTTTTAACACATTATTTATACCGTCAATCCTGCAGTATGCCCGGTCAGTTTTCTCAAGGGTGCCGTAATTGTTAGCCATCAGCAAAATATCGTTACAGTAAAGAGGAGATTTCAAAACCTTGAAATGCTCTTCCCTGCAGCATGCGTGAAGCTGTAAATAGGCCTTTATTCCATGTTCGCCATACCTGGGAATACATTCTCCTGCCGTAGTAAAAACCAGATCCGCCCCCTTTGCCATTGGAAGCGATATTTCACTAAAACACACAGGATCATCATAGGCCCAATAGACATGGTAGAATCCCTTTTTTTTGATATATCCAAGGTAAGCATCAAGGTCAATCCCTATTTTCCACCAGCCATAGGTATAAATAAAATCAGGTTTAAAAGAATTCACAGCCTTATCCAGCCGCTTAATCAGCAGCTCTGTCTTTTCATCAAGCTCCGGATCAAAAAAAAGTGTTTCCACATTGCATCCGTTTGCCAGAAAACCCTTATGTAAATTATTCAAGCTTCTCGGATTAAAGCAGTTTACAAGAACCCTGTCCAAAAATACCCATCCTTTCCTATACTCCAGCCATCGTCTTTTGTTTATTCTTATTACAAAATGTGAATAAATATGATGCTAAAGGTTTAAATATTAGTGGTCTGTAATAAATGAAATTATGGGTAGATTGCCCTAAATTTTTTCACTATTACACCTGCTGTTTCATATAATAATATACAGGGGGTATAATTATGTTTGATTATAATCGTATACAGTATATACTTGAAACATCAAGTGAAAAAACTGTTAATCTTTTTTACAGGGAAAATATAGGAATATGTGTTACATTACTTAATAAAAAAGGCAACTGGCATCCTCCCCAGGTTATCATAAAAAACTGTCAGCCGGACTTTAGTGCGTGCCTTGATAAAAAGGATAATATAAATATTGTATACCAGGATAAGCATGGAAACATATTTCATCTTGTCCACAAAGAAACCGGCTGGAAGAAAACAACTCTTATAAACAGCAAAAATCCAAGCCCGTACAGAAAGTATTTTTATATCTGGAATATGGATGGTAAAATTCATATGTCATATGTATTAAAATACTCGGGTAAAAACCTTCTTTCATATCAATCCATGGATTCCGATAATAATGTTTCCAATCCGAAAGTATTGGATTATATCGTTTATGGGGATATTCCATATATATTTTCCGAAAATGGTAAAACAGCCTTGCTTGGATATAAAAGGCCGGTTGAAAATAAAACCCAACTGGGTATAAAATCTTTGGAAGATGGCAGGGAATGGGGTACATTCGAGCCTATCAGCAATAGAAGCGATAACAGCGAGCTGACTTCCCTGCTTTTGGACAAAAAGCAAAATATCCACATATGTCTTCAAAAAGTAATCAACAAGCGGGCAAGGCTTATTTATAAAAATAAAAAAATCAATGACAAAAAGTGGGGCAATGAAGCTGTCCTTATAGAAAATGTTCCTTCATATGCAAAAAGCTCCATGCTATTTGTAAATGATATTATTATCTGCTATTGGGTATCAGGAGAAGATATTACACTGTGCAGAAGCTTTGAAGGCAGCAATGTATGGAGTGATATTGAAAATTATGAGTTTTATGGGGACAACGCTGTGTACTGTGCTTCATTCCTTTCAACGGATACAAGGAAAACATTCTGCTCTCCGTTCAACATTATACCGGTTAAATTTGTAGGAGGTTACAAAATGGCATTTATTGAAGATATAAAAGAGGCTTGCAGGGAAAGAAATGAAAACGAAAGTTTTAAAATTATGGACTACCTGGACAATGTATCAAAAAACATGGAAGATATGAAAAAAATGCTCACACAAGTCATAAGCGAAGTTAATAAAATAAATGCAAAACAGAATAAGCAGGCAGTTGAGCTTGAGAAAATCAATCTTAAAGGTGAACTTTTACATTCAAAAGCAAGCAGCAGGAATTCAGCTTCACATTCCACTTTAGCCGAACCGGCATTAAAAGAGCCTGTTAATAAAGGTGAGAATAATCAAAAAAAAGAAAATGAGGTAAAAACACAAACCAAAAAAACTCCGGAAGAAAGTGAAACTGATAAAGCAATTATTCCAGGTACAGGTTTTAGTTATATAACTCCCGAATTCCTAAAAAAAATGCAGGAGAAGGAATGATCAGGTGTAAAATGAATAAATTTAAAATTGCAATACTTGCCAACTGTACAATTGATTTTTTGGCGCAATACCTGGAAAAGGAATGTATTGAAATAGACATCCATGCAGATATTTACAAGTGCGGATTCAACCAATATGTACAGGAAATACTGGATAAGAAAAGCCAATTGTATAAGTTCAACCCTGAAATTATTATTATTTTCCTGGAAGGTCAAATACTGATGCCCCGGTGGTTTGAGTTTACTACTCTTTATAAAAAGCCCAGCGTAAAAAAATCAATGATTAATGAAATCCATACGGACATCTTAAGCTTGATTGAAAAGCTTGATGAAAACACAAATTCAATTATATTAATGAATAATTTCAAACTGCCCTACCATTCGCCGTTGGGTATCCTGGATAATAAATTTGATTACGGGCTGAAAAAAATGATACATACCCTTAATGAAAAGCTTGAAAACATGTTTAGGAACAAGGATAATTGTTATTTGTTTGATTATTCGGGGGTATGTTCAAGCTTCGGACAATCAAAATGCTGTGAAAACAAATTATATTATGGCACAAAGAGTACCATTTCCATACCCTTTGCAAAAACCCTTGCTAAAGAATATTTAAGGTATATAATTCCATACAACTCGTTGAAATGCAAATGCCTTGTTCTGGATCTTGACAATACGCTGTGGGGCGGAGTTGCGGGCGAAGACGGCCTTCCGGGAATAAAGCTTGACACCGACGGTGAGGGCAGGGCTTTTTATGATTTTCAAAAAGAAATAATTAATCTTTACAATAAAGGCATAATGCTGGCTGTATGCAGCAAAAACAACGAAAAGGACGCTCTTGAAATCATTACAAAGCATCCCCATATGCTGCTTAAAAAGAAGCATTTCTCAGTACTTAGAATAAACTGGGAGGACAAGTGCAAAAACATAATGGAAATAGCAAATGAACTAAATATAGGCATAGACAGTCTTGTTTTTTTCGACGACTCTCCCTTCGAAAGGGAATACGTAAAATCCATGCTGCCCAGGGTAAAGGTTGTGGAAGTACCTGAAGATAGCTGTAAATATACGGATGCAATTAAGAGTATCCCCTGGTTTGAAAGCCTGGATTTTACCGAGGAGGATTTAAAACGGAATGATATGTATATGAGCAATAAAAAAAGAGAAGAGTTTTCTTTAAATTTCAATTCAAAGGAGGATTATTTAAACAGCCTGGGTACAAAAATAACGGTTGAATATGCCAATGAGTTTACCATACCCAGGATATCTCAATTGACACAAAAAACAAACCAGTTTAACATGACAACAAAAAGGTATACAGAAGGTGAAATTAAAAAGCTCCTTAACAACGGCTTTTATGTTATGTGCTGCATAGTAGAGGACAAATTCGGCGATAACGGTATTACAGGAGTTTGTATAGCCTCGCCGGCAGGAGAAACAGCTTATCTCGACACATTTTTATTAAGCTGCAGGGTGCTTGGAAGAGATGTTGAAAAAGCTTTTTTATTTGCAATAGCAGATAATTTATTTAAAAAAGGTTTTAAAAAAATAAGGGCAGATTTTATAAAAACCCAAAGAAATGGACAAAACCAGAACTTCTATCTCAATTCAGGGTTTTCAATTTATAAAAAAGAGGACAACAGGATTTTATTTGAGCTCAAAGCCGAAAATCCGTTGACCTGCCCTTCACATATTCAAATTAAATTCCAAACTGAATATTATAACCCCCATCCCAAATAAACAAATTTTAGTGTTTTCATTAACATAATCGATTGCTCATTAATATTATGTATATATAAAACTAATAATTGCTAGTACCTTGCGTCATTTAAAATATTGGATTTGCGGCGAGGATGATTTTTGCAAGACGAGGCGGAGGATTGAGGAATACTTTCCGTATTCCGATTG